>CAZPAS010000008.1:0-28152 GCA_964584575.1 uncultured Dehalococcoidaceae bacterium
TTCTCGTAGTGGTTCTCGCGCACGTAACCGTAGGAACCCATGATTTCCATACCCTTGAGGATAAGCTCCGGTACCGTCCGGGTGATATAGGCGTGCACGGCGTGTCCCTTGGCTACCATGCTCTTGGTGTCCCACATGCCGTAGATATCCATGCGGTCGTACTCGTGGGCGAGTTCCAGATAGGCGGCGCGTCCCACGGTGATGAACGAGGCTATCTCGCCGAGAATCATGGCGGCGGAGAGGTGCTGGCAAACGGGCTTTCCGCCGGCTACCCTTTCCTGCGTATAATCAAGCAGCACATCGAAGGCTCCCTGTAAGATGCCGACGGTATGCCCGGAGTTCAGGGGCATGGGAGCCGATACGGTGGACTCGAAGATAGACCAGGCCACCGGTCCCTGTAAGCCCCAGGCCTTGGGCACCCTGACATCGTCGAAAAACGTAGAGGTGTTTCTATCAGCCTGCATACCGCACTTGACCTCGAACTTGCCGTGGGAGACTCCCTTCCAGGGCTCGGGGACGTAAATCAGGGCAAAGGCATCTTTGCCGAGTCGCGGGTCGATATTGCAGATGACGCAATTAAGGTCGGCTACCCCGGCATTAGATGCCCAGAACTTGCCGCCGTTGATGACCCACTCGTCGCCTTCCAGCTTCGCCCGTACGCCTACCGTTTTGCCTTCGTTCGTTATATTCTCGATGTCGCAGGCGGACTCGGCTTCGCTCATGTTGAAACAGGCGGCTTTATGCTCGTTGCCGGTGAACATGGGAGCAAACTCATCGAGGACGGCTTTGCCCCATGCCTTTGCCTCCGGCGTAGGCGCCATGAGATAGGCCAGCGTCGCGGGAGTCCATCCCCAGTCCGTGACGGCGCTATGCATGCTGATGCCGTAGTCGCCGCGGGCTATCTGCTCCTGCTTTAAAGCACCCGCGACTATTGAGAGCATCTCGTTGCCGCCGTAATCTTTAGGTATCATGTTTTTCTGGCAGCCGAGGTCTACCTGAAGTTTCTTCAGGATGGGATTGATTAAATTTTCGTGGGTTACATCGTCGTCTAGTTTATCGCGGACCGGGATAATCTCTTTATCCACAAAGTCCGAAATCGTCTTCTGTACCAATCGCGCTTCTTCATCCAAAAAGCACTCCGGGTACTGCAGTTTGTACCATTGACTCGTCTGGTCAAGCATATGTTTCCCCCTTTAAAAAATACTCTGGCAGGCTGGCAACGTCCGTGATAAACACCGGATAGGTGTTGCATCACCGATGGTGATGCTACTATATACACGTAAATTTGTCAATTGCCGGTGGGCTTACAGGTCAGAGACATGCTGCCCGATTTTGCCTTGGTAAAATCATGCGTAACCCCCGATAAACAAACTTGACAAAGCGTTCGTAGCCGTGATATACCATCTACAGTTAATTGTGCCAGCAAATAGAAAAGCCCACGTTCGAAAACATGCTTAGTCTGTATCCAAGAGAGCGTTTCATACACGCAATCCCGGAGAGAACCAATAATTTCGTAATTGAAAGGGGGGATTATTATGTGATTACGCAAGAGTAAGCCATAATCGTAAACTACCGGAAATAGGGGAGGTATTTAATTATGTGGAAAACGGTTAGAACCTACATTATTCCACTGTTAATTTTTAGCGTGATTATCGCAACAATAATCGGCGGGTGCGCCGAGCCGGAACCGGAACCAGCACCGGCACCCGAGCCGACCCCGACACCAGCTCCAGCGCCGGATATCCCCAAGGAAATTCTCATCGGTGATACCGTTTCTTATACCGGCCCGTACGCGGTTTTTGGAGGGGTATCAAGCTTCGGAACAGAAGCGGCTGTTGAGGATATCAATAAAAAGGGCGGCATATATGTCAAGGAATATGACGCCAGAATACCTGTCCGGTGGATAACGCGTGATTGTGAAAGCGACCCGTTAAAGGTCGCGCCTCTTACCGAAGACCTGATTCTTAACGATAAGGTACATTTCCTCGGTGGACATTTTGAAGTACCGACCTTGCGTCAGGGTACGGCCATGATGGCTGAGAAATACAAGATTCCGGCTGTGTTCGGCGTAGGCACCTATGAAGCCTGGGTGGGTATGCGCGAGGCAGCGGCGGCACCGTGGACATACAGCTGGGCGTTCGGTTTTTCAATCGGCACGCCGGCACAGGCAGGAGACTTCCGTGCTGACCAACCCGGCTACCTGATGATGCCAACGTGGTTCGGTGCACTGGATGCCTTTGCTTCCAACACCAATAAAAAAGCGGCCGTCTTTGCCTTTGACGACCCCGATGGCAGGGGATGGTATATGGGATTTACCGGAGCTGTGGCCGAGCAGGGTTATGAATGCTATCGGGCCGCAGACCAGTTCGGCATCTATCCCCCCGGAACGACCGACTTTACTTCGCTGATACAGGAATGGAAGAGCGCCGGCTGCGAGATACTCTGGGGCAATTGCCCGGCACCTGATATCGGCACGGTTCTGAAACAGTGCATGGTGCAGGGCTTTGAACCCAAGGTCGTCTTCGCCACGAGAGGAGCCATGTTCTACCAGGAGATAGTCTCCTGGGGCGGCGACCTGCCGAACGGTGTGGGCATGGAGGTCTACTGGGAACCTTCCATGAAGAATGCCGTAGGTATTGACGGTGTTACCCCGCAGCAACTGGCGGACAGATGGTATGAGGCTACCAGCGAACCGCTGGCCCAGGGTATCGGCTGGAACTACGCTGTAGCCCAGACGCTGTTCGACGCCATCGAAAGGGCAGGCACACTTGACCCGGATGCGGTTAACAAGGCTTTAGCCGAAACCGACCTGATAACCATGTGGGGACGCGTCCTGTTTGAAATGGCAAATCAGTTCCAGAGAGTACCCTGCCAGTTCGGCCAGTGGCAAAAAACCGACGAGGAATGGGGATGGATAGCGCCGATAGTCTTTTCCTATAACGATTTCATGCCGGCTACGGCGGACCTGATTTTCCCCAAGCCCTGGGACTAATTGAAGCAGCAATAAACGTCTAGCAGGGCTTGGGCTATGAACTGGTCCAGGCCCTGTTGACTGTATACGTTCATGAACAGGTTAGCTGTCCACAGCGGACAGTATCTGAAGTAATCACTTTTAACTATAAAGGCGTGGATATGGAAACACCGCTTCTTTCAGTATCGGGCGTATTCAAGCATTTCGGAGGGCTGGCGGCCGTCAGGGATATAAGTTTTGATATTTACGCGGGCGAGGTCCTGGGGCTGATGGGACCTAACGGTGCCGGCAAGTCGACGTTACTGAATATTATATCCGGCGAATACAAGCCGGATAACGGCACGATACATTTCCGCGGTAGTGACATTACCAGGCTCTCCTCGCATCGCATCTGCCATATGGGAATCGCCCGCACGTATCAGATTCCCCAGCCGTTCGTCAATTTAACGGTGCAGCAAAACATCATGGTGGCAGCGCAGTACGGTAAATGCCTGTGCAAGAGCGACGCGGAAAATGAAACATCTCAAATACTCGACATGGTAAGCCTGATGGATAAAAAGCATTACGTCGCCAGAGACCTGGCGGCGATAACTCTCAAAAGGCTCGAGCTTGCCAGGGCGCTGGCTACCGGCCCGGAGGTATTGCTGCTCGATGAAGTAGGGGCGGGGCTGACCGAGGAAGAAATCCCGCAGCTGCTGGAGCTCCTGCAGAAAATACGCAGCACCGGAGTGGCCGTCATACTCATCGAGCACATTATGAGAGTGATGACAAGGGCAGTCGACAGGATTATCGTGATGGACAAGGGGATGAAAATCGCCGAGGGAGCGCCGGACGAGGTGATGGAAGATAGAAAGACCATCGAGGCTTACCTCGGCGATTAATCGGGGAGCGGACATCGGGGTATCACATTAAGACGGGAAAACATAGTCGATAAATAATGACTGATGATATATTACTGAAGGTCAATAACGTGGATGCGTTCCATGGGAGCTTCCAGGCCTTATGGGACGTATCTTTAACCGTAAAACCGGGAGAAATCGTCGCCATCATCGGCGCCAACGGAGCCGGCAAGTCCACTCTGCTGGATACCATATCGGGACTGGTGCACCCGGCGAAGGGCAGCATCGTATTTGAAGGCAGGGATATTTCCACCCTGGAACCTTATAATATAGTCGGCCTCGGCATTTCCCAGACTCCGGAGGGAAGAAGGATTTTTCCGGACCTTTCCATTCTGGAAAACCTGATAATCGGGTCGTACAATCGCCGTGCCAGAGCCGAGCGGGAACGTAATCTCCAGAGAGTCTACCAGTTTTTCCCGGTGCTGGAGGAAAGAAAGTCGCAGCTGTCCAAGACCCTGAGCGGCGGTGAGCAACAGATGCTGGCCCTGGGACGCGGCCTGATGTCAAATCCCAAGCTAATGCTCCTCGATGAAATGTCGCTGGGTCTGGCACCCATCGTGGTCAACGAGCTTTATAAAGTTTTAAAAGAAATCAGGGATAGAGGCATCACCATATTATTCGTCGAGCAGAACGTGAGGCGAAGCCTGGCCGAAGCGGACCGGGCTTACATCATGGAAGCCGGACGCGTTATTTTACACGGCGATGCGGCTGAACTCAGGGAAGAGGAGCGGGTGAAGAAAGCCTATTTCGGCACGTGAAGACAGTAAGGATACGTCATAGATGACTTTATTATCCGATTTAGCGACACCACTGGCAATGGGTGTACTGTTAGGCGGATTATACGCCGTAATTGCGCTGGGGTTATCGCTGGTCTTCGGTGTCGTTAAGGAAATAAACATCGCCCACGGCGACCTCGTTATTCTGGGGAGCTATTTCGGCTACGTCGCCATGACCGTCATAGGAATAGACCCCATTATAAGCCTGGTTATAGGCATGCCCGTATTGTTCGGAATCGGTTTCGTAATCCAGAAATACCTGCTGAATCGCGCCTTCAAGATATCGATGGACGCCACGCTGATTATTGCTTTCGGTATCTCCATTATCCTGCAAAACACCTATCAGCTTTTATGGACTCCCCTGTCCCGCGGGCTGACCACCTCCTACACCCTGACCGGCCTTTCCGCCGGACCGATTCATGTCCCCCTGATATATCTGCTGGACTTCGGCGTTGCTATCATCGTCATGGTTTTACTGCGGACTTTCCTGATGAGGACATATCTGGGCAAGGCTATCAGGGCCGCCGCGCAGGACAGGAAAGCCGCGCACCTGATGGGAATCAACACCGACCAGGTCTATGCGTACACGTTCGGTATATCAATGGTGCTGGCGGCAATAGCCGGCATCTTCCTCGGACTGACTTTTTCATTTACGCCCGTATCGGGGATGTCCTTCCTGATTATCGCCCTGGGCATAGTAGTCCTCGGGGGGATGGGCAGCATCGTAGGTACATTCGTCGGGGGTATCGCCTTCGGCCTGGCGCAGACCGTCGGGGGATACTTCTTCGGCCTGGCCGCCCAGATGCTGGTTGCCTACATCATGGTGCTGGTGGTACTTGCCCTGATTCCACGAGGTATATTCGGTCGCTAGGAGGAACATGAAAATAGCCATCCGCCGACCTCAAATAAGGTTAGTGTCCCTCATAGGAATCGTTATCATACTGGCGATTTTCCCGGTGATTGGTGTACCCCGCGTCTGGCTGCTCTATCTCTTCATGTTCTTCGTCTACCTGGCTATGGCAAATATGTGGAACCTGCTGGCCGGCTACAGCGGCCTGATATCACTGTGTCCGGGCGCCTTCGTGGGGCTGGCAGGTTATACCCTGGCGATACTGACCTGGCTCGGCTGGCCATACTATGTCGGCATGATACTCGGCAGTATCGTAGCGGGGCTGTTCGCTTTAGTGATATCTTTTCCCGTCTTCAGGTTGAAAGGCATCTATTTCGCCATCGGGACACTGGTGCTGCCGGAAGTGCTCAGGTACGTGTTTATCATCTGGTCGCCCGTCGGGCAGCCGGTATACGGCGGCGGGGCCGGCTACACGGTAAAAGGTGTAGCGTATGTCTCCCAGGCCCAGATGTACTGGATGGCCCTGGCTGTCGGCATCGTCTCGATTATTCTGATGAGCTATATCCTGCGTTCAAAATTCGGGTCGGGGCTGGCGGCGGTGCGCGATAACGATGTCACCGCAGCAAGCTCCGGGATAAACGTTTATAAACTGAAGGTTTTCTCATTTGTAATTTCCGCCCTGGTGACGGGCGCCGCCGGGGCTATCTTTTACGTCTTTCAGGGGTATATCGAGCCAGCCAGCGCTTTCAGCGTGAGGTGGTTAGTTATCATAATGCTCGCTACCGTGATAGGCGGCGAGGGCATTGAAGAAGGTCCTATCGTCGGCACGGTAATAGTGGTGATTTTATATTTCCTGCTGGCAAGATATGCGGATATCAGCCTCATCATACAGGGCGTGATACTGGTAACGATAATGCTGCTGGCACCGCAGGGTATCATGGGTACCCTGCGCAAGACGCGTGCTTATAATGCTTTGTTAAAGGCAGTGACGGGGCGGTGAGTTCCACAGCATAGTCTCGGGGTTTTTCCGGTTTATTGTCTCATAATGCCAGTATCAGGCCTATGTAAACCCGGGTTTACATAATCAAACTGGAAGTTCGTCCTGAAATAAAACAACTCGTGCTGATTCAGGCATCACAAATTGGCCGTTATATGCGGAAAGCCGGCATAAGAGTTCTACCTATCTTACGGTACCGCCCACCATCTTAAAACATAGTAGCTTCAGTTATGTACGGTTTTATGCATACCTATCCATCTGGGGACCCGGTTCATATACTCGCGATAGGCATTACCGTACTTCTTTAGATAGTAGCTTTCTTCTGTAAGTACCTGGAGGTGTATTAATAATATGAGGGCCGTGGAAAGGACGAGGCATATCCAGGAGGCCGTGGCGGTACATATGCCGAGTAATGCGATAAACGCCGCCAGGTACAGGGGGTGTCTTGAATAGCGGTAAATTCCCTTCATCAGTGGTTCGCCGCCGGTCATCACGGCACGGTTTATAATTACCAGGGCGGATATAATCAGCCCCAAACCGTAAATGGAGAGTCCCGTGTAAAACGTTATTGCGTTCAGTTTTATCGGCAGGAAGATCGTATATGCAGTTATTAGAGCCAGGAGTCCTATACAGAGAAAATACACTATCCTGCCTTTCAGGTCATAATTTATCCTGATGGGGCTCACGCTGAAGAGGCGCGGCAGTGATTCCCTTTTAAAGAGAGTAATCATCAGGATAAGAAATCCCGGTCCTATAAAAATACCCGCCATTAAAATGAGTGCATTCCCCGCGTCCATTTCATGCGGCACGATGATATCAATACTGGCGCTATCAGAGAGGTTATGTGCGTCATAGGCGGTAACGGTAACGGTATAGGTACGCCCGTCCTCATCGTCATCCTGTCTTTGTGCCAGCAGTGATATAATGCCGTCTTCAGGCAGGGGCGTCTCCATCACCTCGCGTTCATCATATTCATCGAACACGGTATAGGTAATGCTGGTAATATCGCCGGGTCCATCAGGGTCGGTGACGGACACGGTGATAGTCACGTCTTTAGAATCATTATCCGGGGGCCATAATTGACTCGGGTCGGCCGTTACCGAGTGGATAACAGGCGGCTGGTTGGAGGCATCGGGAGTGGATAGGGGCTTGCTGGAAAGGGAGTATTTCTGTGTTTGGTGCTCGCCGCCTGATTGATTAACCGGTGCGGTCTCTCCGACGGGCTCATGGCCTGCGGCAAGAGAAAGCGAGCCGATTATACCGGACAGCAGCAAACATATCAGACCGACCTGTAGTATTAACCTGCCTGCCTTTTTCACTCCTTAATCTCCAGAGATAGCCGAATTTTTGCTCATATGGCAATCAATGAAACGCCTGCCGGCACTTACGCTATGCTGTTTCCACGCCCTGTTGATTACCCATCACCGGTTATGCCATGCCGTTCGTGCTTGGTACGAATTTAACGACTGTTACATTATACACTATTGGCACGATATGTCAACAAATAAACACTAATGACACTATTGATAGACCGGGTCAGGTCCTTTTTTAGTGTATATTGCGTCGCCCGGCATCTGCTTTTTAGGTAATAGCCCCGTGGTGGTGTTTGACAAGAAGAGTGATTTTATATAGTCTTATCTATACATAATAACTGGAGAATAGACCGGACATATAGAGATGGAATCGACTGACCTGACTAAAAAAGTGTCACGAAGCTCTAAGGAAAAAGCGGGCAAGCAACAGCCCGAGATACTCGTGTTAAGTAGAATCTCGGCGGCTTTGAGCGGACTATGGGACCTTGACGGTATCCTTGGGGTCGGACTTGACAGCGCCCTATCTATCATGGAAGGCAACATCGGTGAAATCCTGCTTATCGACGAAGCCAGGCAAATCCTGTCCCACCAGGTATCACGGGGACTGAGCAAGGAGTTCGTCGAAAACGCAGAAATCAACCTGGGGGAGGGGATTACGGGAAGCGTCGCCCAGAGCGGCAAGGCAATTCTCCTGGAGGATATCTCCAAGGACCCCCGCGTGGCGCACCGGGAACAGATAATCGCGGAAGGACTCAAAGCGTTTATCAGCGTGCCTCTCCGGGCAAAAGATAAAGTCCTGGGAGTCCTGAATGTCGCCAGCCGCGCGCCCCACCGGTTCACCGCCAGCGACGTACATCTTTTATATGCCATCGGCGACCAGATGGGGATAGCTATCGAAAATGCCAGGCTTTACGAGCGTCTGAGGGGGGCGCGTGAAAGACTGCGCAAGCTCGCCCGGCAAAACCTCGTCGCCGAGGAGGATGAGCGGCGGAGGATTGCCCGCGAACTGCACGACGAGACCAGCCAGTCGCTTTCCGGCATCGCCCTCCAGTTGCAGGCTTTGATAGAGCTGTCCGAGATAGAAGGCAAGCAGGATAGCGAGTACGTTGCCGGACTTAAAAAGGTTCAGGCGCTGACCGTGCAGGTGCACAACGAGGTCAGCCGGCTGATATCCAATCTCCACCCCGCCCTGCTGGATACGCTGGGACTTGTCCCGGCCGTCCGCCAGCACGCGGAGACGGCGCTTCAGGCTCTGGATATGGAGGTCTCCGTGGAGATTGCGGGGAACGTGATGAGGTTCCCCCCGGACGTGGAGGCGGCGCTTTTCCGCTTTATCCAGGGCGCCGTCGGCAATGTGGCGCAGCATTCCGATGCAAAAAACGTGACGATACTGCTGGAATTCCGTCAGGACGAGTTCTCCATGAAGGTGAGTGACGACGGTCAGGGGTTCGATGTTTCCGAGATTACGGACGTCGAGGAAAGCGGACGGGGAAGGGGTCTGTTCAGCATGAGGGAGAGGATAGGCTTCCTCGGCGGTACCAGCGGGATTGAATCGGAGATAGGGAAGGGCACCACCGTCTGGGCAAAGATACCGATAGGCCAGGAAATAGGCTATGCAAAAAATAAGGGTACTGGTAGTTGACGACCACACCATCGTGAGGGACGGCATTGCCGCTTTACTGTCACTTGCCGGGGATATCGAGGTGGTGGGGGAGGCAACCAACGGCAACGAGGCGCTGAAGATAGTCAGCGAGCTGCATCCGGACGTCGTGCTCATGGACATCGCCATGCCCATCATGGGGGGTCTGGAAGCCACGCGCCGCATCAGCAAGGAATACCCGGAAACGAAGGTGCTGGTCATCACCCAGCACGACGATAAAGAGTATGTTTTTCCCGTCCTCGAATCAGGCGCCTCCGGTCTCATCAGCAAGGCGGGCGCCTCTTCAGAGCTTGCCTCCGGCATCAGGTCGGTCTACCAGGGCGATTCCTTTCTTTCGCCGTCGGTGGCAAAACTGCTGGTGGAAAACTACCAGCATACCGCCGGAGAACGCAGTCAGCAGGACCCGTATAAAACACTAACGGGACGGGAAAGGGAGATACTAAAGCTCCTTGCCGAGGGTTACAGCACCCAGGAGATAGCGGAGATGCTGGTCATTACGCCCAAGACGGTGGAAGGCCACAAGACCAACCTCATGTCCAAGCTGGGTATCCATAATCGAATCGACCTTGTTAAGTACGCGCTGCGCAAGGGCATCATCAGCATCTAAAAGCAGAGCCTCATTTTACCCTCGAGTCCGTATTTCACGGCAAGCTTCCCGGCGAGCGCCGCCAGGCGTTCCGAGTATTCGTTTCTCGTCCTGCCGTCGTAGAGAATCCGGCGGTAAGCCCCGGTGAGATGGGGGAAGTGTTTCTGCAACACCTCCCGGAGCGATGCCCATACCCCCCAGCGCGGATTAAGCCGGTCGACGAGAAAGTAGTCGATTCCGCAGTCCCCGACCGCTTCGAGCAGTCGCGTCAGGTTCTCCTCGCTGTCCGTTAGACCCGGCAGCAGCGGGCCCAGGAAGGCGTACGTCCTGATACCTCTCCTCCCGGCTTCCTGAAGGACGCCCAGTCTTTCCCCGGAAGGCGAGCTACCCGGTTCGATAATTCGCCGCAGGCTTTCGTCGAGGGTGGTGACGGTAACGCCGAATTCCCCTTTTTTACATTCAGCCAGAAGGTCGAGGTCGCGACCCGCCAGCTTGCCCTTGGTAAGAACCGATACCGGGAAATCATGGCGGAGTAGTATCTCAAGGCACTGCCTCGTAAGAAGGTATTTTTCTTCCAGCGGCTGCCATCCGTCGCACACCGAGCTTAAGAACACCATGCCAGTCTTCTTTCGCGCTGCCTCCCGCGCCAGTATATCCGGGGCGTTTACCTTGACGTCGACGAAGCTGCCCCAGGGCTCGCCCGGATGTGAAAATCTGGCGACGAACCTGGCATAGCAGTAGACGCAGCCGTGCCCGCAGCCCGTATAGCAGTTCACGGCGTAGTCGGTCAGTCCCGACTTATTCAGTACCGTGCGGCATTCGACCTCGCGTACCCGGCAGGCTAATTTATCAGTGTCAGTCACAGCAGATTTCCCGGCTTTTTTCATATTCTAACACTATTGGCGTTACTAGGGTGAAATACCCGGAAAATCAAGGGTTTAACCCGCGACCATCGGGGTAAATAACCCATTCCCCTTTGTCCGGTGGTGGCTTATAGTAAGTTTTATAAGCGCTTCCGGTGAAAGGAGGCTCAAAATGGAAAAGAAGACTACAGTCCTGATTGTTGACGATGACCTTGGTTTCACAGGAGCTCTGGAAAAGACCCTGCTCAAAGAAGATTACGCCGTAGTCACCGCCACCGACCGCGAGCAGGCGGAGAAAATGGTGCGTACCCATGAACCGGATATGGTTGTCCTGGGCACCATCATGCCCCGCGGGGACGCTTTTCTGTTTCACAAGTGGATGAAGCAGACCCTGGGGTTCAGCAACCTGCCCATCATGGTAATTAATGCCCCGCCGGACAAGCAGCTGCTGAAGGGCTGGCGAATGGATGAGGGGATGCAATGCGATGCCGAGGACTTCCTCGCCAAGCCCGTCGAGCCGACGGCGCTGGTACCACGCATCCAGAAGCTGCTGGACAGGGCTACCAAGAAGATAAGGGTATTAATCGTGGACGACCATGCCGTCGTCAGGGACGGCATCAGGTCCGTGCTTAACCTCCAGCGCGATATGCAGGTGGTCGGCGAGGCGGTTAACGGCAAAGAAGCGCTGGAAAAAACCGCCGAGCTTGTGCCGGACGTGGTCGTCATGGATATCGTCATGCCGGTCATGAACGGACTGGATGCTGCCAAAGAGGTATGCGCCAAGTACAAGGCTACCAAGGTATTGATGTTGACGCAGTATGACGACGAGGAAAATGTGCTGGCGAGTAAGGCGGCGGGTGCCGTGGGGTTTATTCCCAAGGCGGCTGCCAGCTCCCGGCTGCTGACCGGTATACGTTCCGTAGCCCGGGGCGACCAGTCATGGATTGAATCGTTGCAACCCAGAAAATAGCGTCAGCGGGGTGAGTGAGTGGAAGCAGTAACCATTACATTGAACGGGGTAGAGGTAAGCGGTTACGCCGGAACGACCATTCTGGACCTGGCAAGGGAATCCGGCGTTTATATACCCACCCTCTGTCATGACCCCAACCTTGCTTCGACGGGAGCCTGTCGACTCTGCCTGGTGGAAGACGAACGCAACGGCGCCCTGCTGGCTTCCTGTGTAGCTCCCATATCCCCGGGCATGACCATCAACACCAACTCGCCGAAGGTCGTGGAGCACCGCAGGAGAATCCTCGAGCTTATGCTGGCGAGTCACCCCGATACCTGCCTCGTCTGCGACAAGGGCAACCGCTGCCAGCTGCGTAAGCTCGCCGCGGAAATGGGCGTGGGGCTGGTCAGGCTCCAGAAAATCCCCCAGAACGATGTTATCGAAGAGGTCAATCCCTTCATCGAGCGCGACCTCTCCAAGTGTGTCATGTGCGGCAAGTGCATCCGGATAGACCAGGAGCTGGTCGTGGAGGGGGCAATCGACTATATCCACCGCGGCACGTCGGTAAAACCCGCCACGTTGAACAATACGCCGCTGGAAAAATCGGAATGCACCTTCTGCGGCGCCTGCGTGGCAGCCTGTCCGACCGGGGCACTCATGGAAAAGGAAAGGGTATATACCGGCACCGCGACCGATGTGGTGACCACAGTATGCCCTTACTGCGGCTGCGGCTGTACCATCAGTCTCGGCACCAAGGGTAATCGAATTATTGAGGTTAGACCGGCGGTGGACAGCCCGGTAAGTCCGGGCGCCCTTTGCGTGCGGGGTAATTACGGAGTCGACTTCGTTCATAGTCCGGAGAGGTTGCACCACCCGCTGGTCAAGGTGGACGGCGAGTTGCAGGAAACGACCTGGGAAGAGGCGCTTTCCCGCGTGGCTGAAGGACTCGGGAAAATCAAGGAAGAAAACGGAGCCGACGCCCTGGCGGTCTTCGGCTCGTCAAGGTGTACCAATGAAGAGAATTACGTGCTCCAGAGGTTCGCCCGCAGCGTGCTGGGCACGAATAATATCGATAACGGCAGCCGACTCTACAGCGCGGTCAGCCGTACCGGACTGGGGGCTTCGATAGGATACGCCGGCACGACCGGTTCGCTCGATGCCCTGGAAAAGTCACGGGTTATTATAGTAATCGGCGCCAATCCTGAAATCTCGGCGCCGGCGGTCGCGTACGCCATCAAGCGGGCGGTCAGGTTTAAAGAGGCGAAACTCATCGTCGTCGACCCCCGCAGGACACAGCTGACCCGGTTCGCCAGCCCATGGCTCAAACCAGGAGTCGGCACCGACGTGGCTTTACTGAACGGCCTGGCGAGGGTGATTATCAATGAGAACCGGCTCGATGTCGAGTTCGTTACCCGCATGACGGACAACTTTACCGGCTGGACGAAGAGCCTGCAGGACTATACCCCCTCCCACGTGGAGAAGGTAACCGGTGTTCCCAAGAAAGATATACAGGAGGCAGCCCGGCTGCTGGCTGGGGCGGAAGAGGCCTCTATCGTCTACGGCAACGGGATTACCCAGCATGCCTCCGGGACCGATGCCGTCATCGCCATCGCCAACCTGGCTATGCTCACCGGGAATATCGGGCGGCACGGGGGGATATTCGCCCTGCAGCGTGAGAACAACGCCCACGGTGCCAGCGATATGGGTGCCCTGCCCCGCTTCCTTCCCGGCTATCAGAGCATCGGCGAAGCGGAGAACAGGAAGAGGTTTGAGGGACGCTGGAAGTGTGCGCTGCCGGGGGAAGCCGGGCTCTCGGCGCTGGAAATGATAGAAGCGGCGGCGGCAGGTAAGGTGAAGGGTATGCTCATCATGGGCGAGAACCCTTTAACCGGTTTCCCGCAGCCCTCGCAGGTGAGAGAAGCCCTGTCCAAACTGGATTTCCTGGTGGTGACGGACATGTTCCCCACCGAGACGGTCAGATATGCCACGGTGGTTTTACCGGCGGCGAGCTTCGCCGAAAAAGAGGGGACGTTTACCAACTTCGAGGGCAGGGTACAGCGCCTGCAGCGGGCTATCGAGCCCGTCGGCGAGAGCCTGCCGGACCTGGATATTTTACTTCGACTCTCGGAGTCGATGGGGGCGAAGATGCCGTACACGTCGCACCAGGACGTCATGGAAGAGATAGAAGATGCGGTGCCCTTCTACCGTCACGTCGCCTACGCCGAGACCGATTCCATGGGACTGGACTGGAGTGATGTAGAGGACTCCGGTCCGGGCGCCCGGCGACTTCATAAGGGGCTGTTCCCCAGCGGGTTCGGGCGGTTTTCTACGGTCGAATATACGCCTCCGCGGGACGTCGCCACGGATGACTACCCCTTTACCCTGATGGCGGGTTCCACAAGGTACCGCTTCGGGACGGGCACGCGGAGCGCACACTCGGCGAGGTTGAGCAAATTCTCGCCCGCCGCCTGTCTGGAAATCTGTCAAGCCGATGCCGCCGGACTGGGCGTCGCTGATGGAGATACCGTCAAAATAACCTCGGCGCAGGGAGAGCTTACGACGACCATAACGGTGAGTAACACGCTGCCTTGCGGAGTGGTCTTTATGCCGATATCTTACCCGGAAAGCCCCGTCCACGAGTTATTCGGTACGGTTATCGATTCTCAAGCCAAAGCTCCGGCGCTCAAGACATGCGCCGTGAAGCTGGAAAGGACTGCCGGTAATGGCTAAACAAAAGAAGCCCCCCAGGGTCAACATGAAGCAGATAGAAAAAATCATTGCCGGTTACCGGGACAGAAGATGGCCGCTGATACCCTTGGTCGAGGAAATCCAGGAGAAGGTCGGCTATATTCCGCCCGAGAGCATACCCGTCATCGCCGATGCTCTGGGGATGTTTCCGGCTCAGGTGCAGGGGGTAGTTACTTTCTATTCCCAGCTTTATACCCACCCCCGTGGCAAGAATATCGTCAGGGTCTGCCGGGGAACCGCCTGCCACGTACGCGGCGGTAAGTCCATACTGAAACTGGTCAGGCAGCACCTGGGAGTGGAAGAAGGCGAAACCACCGAGGACATGGAATATACGCTGGAAACGGTCGCCTGTATCGGCGTCTGCGCGCTGGCGCCGAATCTCGTGGTGAACAAGAACATTTACGGTAATATGAACCCTAAAAAAGTAGCCGCTATCTTCGGTCATTACGGAGGACGCAGTCATGCCGAAGCGGAAAGCTAAGCCGTCCACCAACGGTCGCCGGGAAGTACTCGTCTGCTGCGGTTCCGGTTGTCCCGGTTCGGAAGGGGTACGTAAACGACTCGAAGAAGAGATAGGACGGCTCGGTCTGCCGGTCGACGTCAAGCCGACCGGCTGTCACGGCTTCTGCCAGCAGGGTCCCACGGTGCTGGTGCAGCCGGACGATATATTTTACTGCCACGTAACGGAAGACGACGTTCCGGAGATTGTCAGCAGCCATCTGAAGAAAAGCCGGCTGGTAGACCGGCTATTGTATGTCGACCCTGCATCCGGCCAGACTGTCCCTCGTTATTCCGATATTATGTTCTTTAAGGAACAGGACAGGGTAGTTTTACGTAACTGCGGCAAGATAAACCCGGAGCGGATTGATGACTATCTTGAGAGGGGTGGTTATGAATCGCTGAGGAAAGTCATCTTTACCATGAAACCGGAAGATGTTATCAAAGAGATTAAGAGTTCCGGTCTCAGGGGACGCGGCGGCGCAGGTTTCTCCACCGGTACCAAGTGGGAGTTCTGCCATAAGGCCACCAGCGACCAGAAGTACATGATATGTAACGCCGATGAAGGCGACCCCGGTGCTTTTATGGACCGCTCTATTCTGGAAGCCGACCCCCATGCCGTCCTGGAAGGGCTGGCTATCGCCGCTTATGCTATCGGCGCCAGCGAGGGATATATCTATATACGCGCCGAGTATCCGCTGGCTGTCAAGCGACTCCACACGGCACTGGCACAGGCCGAGGAAAGGAATTTCCTTGGTAAAGGTATCCTCGGGTCAAATTATAATTTAACGGTGCATATCAAGGAAGGCGCCGGAGCTTTCGTCTGTGGAGAGGAGACGGCGCTGATAGCCTCCATTGAAAGTCGGCGCGGTATGCCGCGTCCTCGCCCGCCCTTCCCGGCTAACTCCGGATTGGACGGCAAACCCACGATTATCAATAATACCAAGACTCTCGCCACCGTCCCGGTAATTATTGAAAAAGGTGCCGGCTGGTTTGCCGGAATCGGTACCGAAAAAAGCAAGGGCACCGCTGTATTCGCTCTTTCCGGTAAAATCGCCAACAGCGGGCTGGTCGAGGTGCCCATGGGCACGCCCCTCTCCCATATAGTCTATAATGTGGGCGGCGGTATCCCACGCGAACGTAAACTCAAGGCGGTACAGACCGGCGGCCCTTCCGGGGGCTGTATTCCGGCCCGCTTTATAGAAACGCCCATTGAGTACGAGACCCTGGCCGGACTGGGGTCGATTATGGGCTCCGGTGGCATGGTGGTCATGGACGAAGCCACCTGTATGGTGGAAGTGGCGCGGTTCTTTATCAATTTCACCCAGACCGAGTCCTGCGGCAAATGTACCCCCTGCCGGCTGGGTACCCGGCAGATGCTGGAGATACTTACGCGCATTACTGAAGGCATGGGGAACGACGAGGACATCGATGCCCTGCTTGCTATCGCTAAAACGGTCAAGGAGTGCTCCCTGTGCGGACTGGGGCAGACGGCGCCAAATCCCATTATCTCCACCATAAAATACTTTAGGGAGGAATACGAGGCGCATATCAGGGAGAGGAAATGCCCGGCGGCTGTCTGCGAAGCCCTGATGATATCCCCCTGCCAGCACACCTGCCCGGCGGGTATCAATATCCCCAAATACGTGGCTTACATTGCCGACGGCGACTATAAATCGGCTATCGAGACCATAAGGGAGCGTAATCCCTTCGCCGCGGTATGCGGGCGTATCTGCCACCATCCCTGTGAGGGACGCTGCCGCCGCGGCGAGCTGGATGAACCCGTGGCGATAAGGACGTTGAAGCGCTTCGCCGCCGACTGGTATGCCGAACATGGCTCGAAAATCGGCGATATCGAACCCTTCGCCGTGACGAAGAAGGAGAAGATAGCCGTGGTAGGGGCGGGTCCCACCGGTCTCGCCTGCGCTTACTTCCTGGCGCAGTCCGGCTACAAGGTCACCGTGTTCGAAGCCCTGCCGGTGGGCGGCGGCATGCTTTCAGTGGCTATACCGGAGTTCCGCCTGCCGCAGGCAGCCATCCAGCAGGACATCGATTATATCATGAAGCGGGGGGTGGAGATTAAATATAATACCCCCATTAACACTAATTTTACCGTGGAACGGTTAAAAGAAGACGGCTTTGCCTCTGTCTTCATCGCCGCCGGCGCCCAGCGGAGCCAGCGTCTGGGTATCCCCGGGGAAGTCGAGGATATCGAAGGTCTGTATTACGGGCTTAGATTCCTCCGGGACATCAGGCTGGGCAGGGATATTAAGGTTGGTAAACGGGTGGCTATCATCGGGGGCGGTAATGTAGCCCTCGATGCCGCCCGGACTTCCCTGCGCCTCGGCGCCGAGGAGACCAGTATTTATTACAGGCGTTCACGCGACGAGATGCCCGTATCGGAAATCGAGTACGATGAAGCCGTCGCCGAAGGTGTCAATATCAATTTCCTCGCCAATCCCACCCGGATAACCAGCGATAACTGGAAGATTACGGGTCTCCAGTGCATTAAGATGAAGCTGGGAGAGCCCGACGACAGCGGACGGCGGCGTCCCGTTCCCATCCCCGGCTCGGAGTTTACCGCCGAAGCGGATACGGTTATCGCCGCCGTGGGGCAGGCGCCCGACCTTTCCTTCCTGCCGGCGGACAGCGAGCTGGAGCGCACCCGGTGGGAGACCCTGGTGGTGGACAGTAATTCCCTGGTGACCAATGTCCCCGGCGTCTTCGCCGGCGGCGACTTCGTCACCGGACCGGCTATGGTCGTGGAGGCTATCGCCGCCGGGAGGAGGGGAGCCATCGCCATCGATAAGTACCTCCGGGGTGATGACACCCGTGTGGAGATATACGACCGCAAGACCGATGTGGTTGTCGAAGGCACTGCACAGGAGCTAGATGAATCATGGGAGCTGAAACCGAGGACACAGGTTAAAACGCTGCCTCTGGCGGACAGACGCGCCAGCTTTGAGGAAATTGAACTCGGCTTTACCGAGGAAGTCGCCCGGCGTGAAGCCAAACGGTGCCTGAGGTGCGACCTTGAAAGTTAGGAGGGGCTTGAAATGAAGTCGATAACCAAACAGAAACCGATAGAAGAAATACAGGAAAGCCTCAAAGGGCTGGACAAGATATTCGTGGTCGGCTGCGGCACCTGCACGACGATGACCAGCACCGGCGGCGTCGAACAGGTGGAGGAGATGAAGGGGCGGCTCCAGGAGATGGGCAAGCGCGTTACCGGCACCACGGTCATTCCCACCGCCTGCGACGACATGACCGAGGTAGCCATGAAGGAGAACGAGCAGTTCATTCGCAGCGCCGATGCCGTCCTCTCCATGAGCTGTGCCCTGGGCGTGCACCGCATGAGCCTGAACCTCGGAATTCCGGTTATTCCGGCGGTGGATACGCTCTTTATCGGCGTCGAGGAAACGCCCGGATACTTCCGGGAAGCCTGCGACCAGTGCGGTCAGTGCCTGCTCGGTATGACGGCGGGTATCTGCCCCATCACCGCCTGTCATAAGGGACTGGTCAACGGTCCCTGCGGCGGCACCAATAACGGCAAGTGCGAGGTTGACAAGGATAAGGACTGCGCCTGGACGCTGATTTACAATCGACTGAAAGAGCAGGGCAGGCTCGACCTGATGCGTACGTACCAGCCGCCGCGTAACCACCACGTTGCGCTCAGGCCCAGGTCTGTGAAGATAAGTTGAGGGGGTAAGGATAATGGTATCGCGTTTTAAAGAAGCCCTTGAGTCCGGCAAGTTCGTCGTTACCAGTGAGGTCGCTCCGCCCAAGGGAACGAATCTGGAAAAATTCCTGCACCATATCGACCTCCTCAAGGATAAAGTGGATGCGCTGAATGTCACCGACCACCAGAGTTCGGTAATGCGTTTCCCCTCGCTGGGCGGCGCCCTGGCGATTATTGAAAAAGGCGGCGAGCCTATCATGCAGATGACCTGCCGCGACCGCAATCGCATGGCGCTGGAGGCGGACCTCCTCTTCGCGTACAGTCGCGGTATTAAGAACGTCCTCTGTCTCACCGGTGATGCCGTGCCGGTGGGCGACCATAAGGAGGCGAAGGGTGTCTTCGACCTCGATTCGTTACAG
This sequence comes from uncultured Dehalococcoidaceae bacterium, assembly GCA_964584575.1. Classification (GTDB taxonomy): domain Bacteria; phylum Chloroflexota; class Dehalococcoidia; order Dehalococcoidales; family RBG-16-60-22; genus JAFGPF01. The sequence goes on from CAZPAS010000008.1 coordinate 19,209, forward strand.
CTTCTAATGGCGATTCACCAGCTGATGGAAGGGACGGACCTGGGCGGCAACGAGCTTGACGGTGGCGTGGAGTTCTGCGCCGGGGCAATCGTTACCCCCGAGGCGCAGCCGGTGGAACCGCAGTTGATTAAGTTCGAGAAAAAGGTGGAGGCGGGCGCCGAGTTTTTCCAGACCCAGGCTATCTACGACCTGGACAATTTCAAGAAGTTCATGGACTACGCCAGCAGGTTCAAGACCAAGATACTGGCGGGAATCGTCCTGCTGTCGTCGGCGAGGATGGCGAAGTACATGACGGCGAATGTCCCCGGTATTTTCGTGCCCCAGGAACTCATCGACGAGCTGTCCGCGTCGCCCAAGGAAGAGATGCTGGCCAAGGGGATTGAAATCGCCGGACGCACCATCGCCACCCTGAAGAACGAGTCTATCTGCGACGGCGTTCACATTATGGCTATCGGCAGGGAGGAAGTAGTCCCGGATATCCTGGCGGCGGCGGGACTGTAAGCATATTACTCCCATACGATTTCAACTGATGTCCGGTATGACGGTTACCGGTTAGTCCGTTTCTTTCGTTCTGATAATCACCCTGTCTTTTTATCCGTCTCCTTTTGACTTTTACCGGCAGTTTTAATTATAGTATTCAAGCGTGTATCAATAAAAAAGGAGACGGGTATATGACCGCTGCCAGGCAATTTGAAAAACTGCTCGAGCCCGGTAAAATCGGGTCGGTAAAAACCAGGAACCGCATCGTCAAGACGGGCGCCGGTATGTTCATGTGGCATGAAGACGAGATGCACATGAACGATGCCGTTAAGGCTTTCTACGAGGGTATGGCAAAAGGCGGCGTGGGCCTGCTGATAGTGGAGTCGCCCACGGTAGATTACCCGCTGGGGGCGCGCTGGAGACCGCGGTACCGCATCGACGACGATAAATATATCAAGGGACTGAGCGAGCTTGTCGAGGTCATCCGCAAACACGACTGCCCGACCTTTATGCAGATGAACCACGATGGTCCTTGGCAGCGAATCATCTTCGAGCCGACGGCTCTTTCGCCTGGCCCGCCGATTGCCGCCTCGCCGGTGAGCGTGAGTTCGGAGAACGATTTTCATAACGAGGTTCCCCACGAACTGACCATCGAGGAAATCGAGGAAATAATAGACAAGTTTGCCAGCGCGGCAGTACGGGCGGAGAAGGCGGGCTTTCAGGGCGTGGACATCAACGCCGCCAGCAGCCACCTGGGGCACAATTTCCTCTCGCCTTTCTGGAACCGCCGCCAGGACAAGTACGGCGGCAGCCCGGAAAACCGGGCGCGGTTCGTGACCGAGATTATCCAGCAGATAAAAAAGCGACTGGGACAGGACTTCCCGGTCTCCGTCTGCATCAACGGCATGGAAATCGGGCGCATCGCGGGTATTGACGATAGTCAATGCATGACCCCCGAGTACAGTCGAAAGATAGCCGGGATATTGCAGGAAGGCGGCGCCGATAACATCCACGTGAGGAGCCACTGGCTGGGACGCCACGTCGCCGCGTATCTACCGGAATTGTTCTGCTACCCGGAATGCCCCGTACCCATGAAAGAATTCCCACCGGAATATGACTGGAGTCGCCACGGGGCGGGGGTGAACGTGCAACTGGCGGGCGGAATCAAGAAGGAACTGTCCATCCCGGTCATGACGGTTGGCAGGCTCGACGCCGAACTGGGGGAGAAAGCCATCGAAGAAGGCAGGATTGACTTTGTCGGCATGACGCGGCGGCTGATAGCCGACCCCGAATATCCCAACAAGGTCGCCGCGGGCAGGCTGGAAGACATCGCCCCCTGTACCGCCTGCGATAACTGCCTGGGGAGCCAGCGCTGCCGCATCAACGCCAACGTGGGTACGGAATTCAATACGTATCCCCGGGCAGAGAAGGCGAAGAAGGTCGTGGTGGTCGGCGGAGGACCGGCGGGGATGGAAGCGGCCAGGGTGGCGGCATTGCGGGGCCATGACGTCACGCTTTATGAAAAATCGACCAGGCTGGGGGGACTGCTCCCCATGGCGGCGATGGTAAAAGGGACGGAAATTGAAGACCTGCCCGCCATCGTCAAGTATCTCAAGCGTCAGATTACCAGTCTCGGCGTGAAAGTAAACCTCGGTGAAGAAGCAGACGCGCCCATGATTGAGCAAATCAAGCCGGACGCGGTGGTCTTCGCCACCGGCGGCGTGCCGGTGGCGCCGGGAATACCCGGTATATACGGGCGCAATGTCATCAGCAACGCCAACCTGCACCAGAGGCTGAAGTTTTTCTTGAGGTTCTTCAAGCCCGAGACCCTGAGGTGGCTGACGAAGTTCTATCTGCCCGTCGGCAAAAGGGTGCTCGTCATCGGCAGCGGCATACAGGGACTGGAACTGGCGGAGTTTCTCATCAAGCGCGGCAGGAAGGTGACGGTCGTGGATAAAGCCGAGAGACCGGGAGAAGGCATGGTGGACGTTCATCTCGGCTATATGCTGACCTGGTTCCGGCAGAAGGGCGTAACCGTGATGTCCGGTGTGAAAGAGTACGTGGAGATAACGGACAAAGGTCTGACCCTGGTAACGAAGGACGGGGAGACCACGACCATCGAAGCCGACAGCATCATACCCGCCCTGCCCCTGATGAAAAACACGGAACTGGCGGAGAGTCTCCAGGGGAAAGTACCGGAAATCTATAACGTCGGGGACTGCCGGGAGCCGCTCCTGATAGCGGATGCCGTGGCGTCCGGCTCGCGTACGGCGCGGAATATCTGACATTGACCGTTCGCCCTTGACAGTCATACGTGGTGCGGATATCATGCAATCAATATGACCGTGCTGGTATTCATCAAAGACCTGCTCCTCGCCACCCTTAGCCAGATGGTTTCCCTGTTCGCGGGCGTTTTTATCTTTGGCCTTCTCATCCATTTCATCTCGCAGCTTACCTTCAGGTCGCTGGAAAGGTCTTTCGGCAGCAAGGGAGTGTATTTCGTGGCCTGGCTGGGCACGCCCATTCATGAGCTGGGGCATGCCCTGTTCTGCATCATATTCCTCCATAGAATCGTGGATATACAATTCTTCAGGCCGGACCCGGTCACGGGTACATTGGGGTATGTCTCCCACACCTGGAGCAAGACGAATCCCTGGGCGGTGCTGGGTAATTTCTTCATCGGCATCGGGCCGGTGATACTCGGCTGCGCCGTGCTCTTCGCCACTTTTTACTTCCTGATACCGAACAGTTCGCAGGTATGGGACTCCATCATCTTCGAGGTGAGTGAAATCGGCGAAGGGCAATCGATTGGCAATTACTGGGCGGTCTTCCAGAGTTCGTCACTCGCCCTGGTCAAAATCATATTCACGCTTGATAACCTGGGCAGCTGGCAGTTCTGGGTATTCGTCTATCTTTCCATATGCGTCGCTTCCAATGTCAGACTTAGCCTGTCCGATATCAAGGGTTCGTTTTCCGGGCTGGGCTGCATCGTCCTGATATTCCTGCTGATAAATTTTCTGGGGCTTATCACCGGGTTCGGCAGCGGGAAATTCCTGCCGCTTACGGCGTCCTCGCTGGGCGTGGTCTACAGCCTGTTCATACTGGCTCTAATCATGGTCTTGATGGGATTCATCGTGATTTATGCCGTGTCGGCGACCTGGCACAGGTTGAGATACCGGGCTATGCTGAATCCGTTTTAACGTAATTATCAATTAATAGCTACCGCATAAAATGATATAATCGGTATATAGATACTATGACTGTTGAAGTCAATATTCCCCCTTTATTGCAGACCCTTGCCGGCGGTGTCAAGCAGGTAAATGTCAGCGGCGGAACCGTGGGCGAATGCATTGAAGCGATTGCGCATAAGTACCCCGATACTAGAGCGCACCTTTTCACCGAAGACGGTAAATTAGCTAAAGGTCTCAATGTTTACATCAACGGAGAGAACATCCGCCCCGGTGTTCTGGCAGCGCAGGTAAAAGACGGGGATATAATTCACCTGGCGTACCTCATCTTCGGGGGTTGAAAAGGCATCCCTGAAAATAGATATTTTTTAAATTCACCGTTATAATATACATATCCGGAGTTAAGTCAGGAGGACGGCATGGCATTGAATACCGGCAAACTTCTCAGGGTGAACCTTTCCACGGGGAAAGTAAGCACGGAATCCATTCCCGAGTCAATAGCGAGAGATTTCATCGGGGGGAGGGGATACGGTATCAGGTATCTTTACGATGAAATAGCCCCCGGTATCGACCCCCTCGGCGAGGACAACAAGCTGCTGTTGCTTACCGGCCCGCTGGCGGGCAGCATGGCGCAGGCGGTTTCCCGCTGGATGGTGTGCACCAAGAGTCCACTGACCGGCGCCTTCGCACGTTCCGCGTGCGGAGCGGACTTCGGGGCATGGCTCAAGTTCGCCGGCTATGAAGTCGTCATCATCGAAGGCAAGGCTGAGAAGCCCGCCTATGTCCACCTCACCCCCGAGGGATGTCAGATTCTTGATGCCGGGGAAATCTGGGGCAAAGATACTAAAGTAACGCAGGCATGGCTGGACGAAAAACACGGCAGGGATACCCGTACGGCATGTATCGGTCCCGCGGGAGAGAACCTGGTGAAGTACGCGGCAGTCGTCAGCGACCGCCGGACCGCCGGACGCTGCGGCACCGGCACCGTCATGGGCTCCAAGAACCTTAAAGCCGTGGCGGTTACGGCGAAGCGCAAATTATATCTCGCCGACCCTGAGGCATATGATAAACTTGCCAGGGAGCAGATTAATATCATCCGCAACAACGAAGGTTTCCAGAGTCACCGCGAGTGGGGCACCACCGCCACGCAGGACGTTACCAACGGCATCGGCATCTATCCGGTGAGGAATTTCCGCTACGGACAGCATGCCGAGTACCAGAAGCTTACCGGCGAGGAGTACCGCAAGCTGAGGACGGGGGACATGGGCTGCTATTCATGTCCGGCGCGGTGCGGCAAGGTACATACCGTCGCTTCCGGCATCTACGCCGGCGCCCACAGCGAAGGGCCGGAGTACGAGTCCATCTGGGCTTTTACCGGCCCCATTGAGAGTAACAGCATCGAAGCCAGCATTGCCGCCGACCAGCTCTGCGACGATTACGGGCTGGATACCATCAGCACCGGCGGCTGTATCGGCTTCGCCTACGAGTTATACGAGAAAGGTCTGCTTAAAAAGTCGGACACCGACGGACTGGAACTGAAATACGGCGCCCACGAGCCGATGGTCGCCCTGGTGAAAAAGATAGCCATGCGCGAAGGCATCGGCGACATGCTGGCGGAGGGAACCATGCGCATGGCGGCAAAAATCGGCAAGGGTTCGGAGGTCTACGCCATACACGTCAAGGGACTGGAGCTTCCCGCCTACGAGCCGAGGGGAGCCAAGTCCCAGGGCTATAACTACGTCACCGCCAATATCGGAGCAAACCACTGCTACGGGTACGCCGCCCAGGATATCTTCGGCGCGCCCTTCCCCAGGCCGACCGACCGCTTTTCCGAGGAAAACGCTGACATCGTTATCTTCAACCAGGACGGCACCGCCTCCAAAGAGACGGGGATTTGCTGCGGATTTTCCGGCGGCTGGGGCTGGGCGGACAGCCATCTCGGCAGGCTGCTGGCGGCGGCGAGAGGCATCAAAGACTTCGAGGACAATGCCTGTTTATCGAAGGTCGGGGAGCGCATGTTCAACCTGGAGAGGGCTTTCAACGTGCGCGAGGGGTTCGACCGCAGGCAGGACACCCTGCCGGCGCGCATACGCACCGAGCCGCTCCATACCCGCCAGGCTCCCGGCGAGGGGCAGATGGTCAGCCATCAGGACGAATTCCTTGATAAGTATTACAGCCTGCGCGGCTGGACGAAGGATGGCGTGCCCACGCCCGATAAACTGAAGGCACTGGGTATGGACTTCGCAGCCGGGGATATGGCGGTAAAGTAATTATAGACTGGAAAATTGCGAGGTATTTCGCGTAATGCATACGGTAGAAGTAAGCCATGTGGTCAAGTCTTTCGCGGAGAAAAGAGCCGTCGATGACCTCTCGTTCGCGGTGAACCAGGGCGAGTTATTCGGACTCATAGGACCCAACGGCGCGGGCAAGACCACCACCATCAGGATGATGATGGATATCATCAAGCCCGATTCCGGCGAGGTGACCGTCTTCGGCGAGAAGTTCGGCGAGACCACCCTGAACAAATTCGGCTATTTGCCGGAGGAAAGGGGACTCTACAGAAAGCTGAAGGTAATCGACTCTATTGTTTACCTTGCCTCGCTCAAGGGCATGGACCGCCGCCAGGCGGAAGAGAAGGCCGGCGCACTGCTGGAGAGAACGGGCATGGCATATACCCGGAATATGAAAATCGAGGAAATGAGCAAGGGTATGGGGCAGATTATCCAGTTCATCGTCACCATCGTCCACGACCCTCAACTGGTTATTCTGGACGAGCCTTTTTCCGGACTCGACCCCGTAAATACCGAGCTTTTAAAGGAGATGTGCATCAACCTTAAGAACCAGGGCAAAGCCGTGATTTTAAGCGCCCACCAGATGAACCAGGTGGAGGAACTCTGCGACCGGATTCTCATGGTCAACAACGGGCGTGCCGTCCTTTACGGCGACCTGGCGGAGATAAAGTCCCGGTACAAAGGCAATGCCGTCCTGCTGGACGTCGAAGGAGAACCGGGCGATTTACCGGGAGTTGCGGAAAAACGCGCCCGCAAGGGTTACGTCGAACTGATAATGGATAGCAAGACAAGCCCCCAGCAGCTGCTGGAGAGTCTCGTAAAAAGCGGCACGGTGGTTAATCGATTTGAAATGGCAACTCCTTCGCTCAACGAGATATTTCTGAAAGAGGTGGGGAAAAATAAAAAATAAGCTGCTGCTGATATGCAAACATGAATTCCTGCACACGATAACACGGGTCGGGTTTATCGTGATGACGCTTATCGTGCCGGTACTGGCTCTGCTGGCTATCGGTGTCGTCCAGCTGGTATCGTCAATCATTGAGCCGGGGGAAGTGGAAACGACCACCATCGGGTACGTCGATGAAATCGGCGGATTCGAACAATACACCAGCCAGGGACCTATAGAGCTGGTACGCTACCCCACGCAGGATGATGCGACCGCCGCCTTACTCGCGGACGATGTCTCGGAGTATTTCATCGTTTCTAACAATTATCTTCAAACTGGTGTTGTAACCCGGTATACCCTGGAGAAACAGCTGGAACCGCCCCCGGGGGTTCAGGGAGCGATAAAGAGGTTCCTTACGAGCAATATTTTGACTGGTAAAGTGCCCGATAATACTATCCAGCTCGTTGAAGCCCCGTTATATCTGACGTCTACCCGGCTGACCGAGACCGGCGAAGTAGCCACGGAACAGGGAGGATTCGGTAATCTCGTTCTTCCCGGCATCTTCAGCCTGCTGCTGGCCCTTTCCCTCAATTTCTTCGCCGGGTATATGGTGCAGGGACTGGGAGAAGAGAAGGAGAGCCGCCTCATCGAGGTGTTGTTGTCCTCGGTCACCACCCGGCAGCTGCTGGTCGGCAAAGTCTTGGGACTGGGTCTGGCCGGGCTGGTGCAGGTGGCTGTCTGGCTGGTCTCGCTGCCGCTCCTGCTGAACCTGGCGTCATCGACTTTCGGCGGCTTTTTCAGCACGATACAGATTCCGGGAAACTTCATAATCCTGGGTATTTTCTATTTCGTCCTGGGTTACCTGTTGTTTGCCGCTCTTTCAGCGGGTGTCGGCGCCATCAGTCCCAGCGCCAGGGAGGGAGTGCAATTATCTCTGATTTATTCTATGGGTGCCATCGTACCCCTCTGGTTCTCTTCCCTGTTGATGTTATTCCCCAAGAGCTGGATCTGGACGGTCCTGTCCATCTTCCCCATCACGGCTCCCACGGAAGTGATGTTGAGGCTGGGTGTGAGCGATATCCCCACCTGGGAACTGGCGGTGAGTCTGGTCGTGCTGGCGCTCTCTATCATCGGCGTCCTGGCGTTGTCCACTCGGATTTTCAGGGTATACCTGCTGATGTACGGTAAGAGACCCGCCCTGAGAGAGGTTTTCCGGAATATCAGGAACCAGTAGCTTCCCATACCATGACTCTGTAAAATCATCCCGGTACCGCCGGTATTTTGTTATTTGCGTATCATAAGTTGTAATACCTCGTCGGTTTTGCTATTGTTTTTATGTATATAGATACAAAACAAGGGAGAAGGGGAAAATGCACGATATACGCGAGACCGAAAGCGTATCCGAACAACTGGTTGAGAAGGGATACCGTCTGACGCCGCAGCGGTTGATGATTCTCTCCGCGATGGAGAGCAGCCACGACCATATCAGCGCCGAGGAAATTTACGCCCAGGTAGCCGCCAAGTATCCCAATGTCAATATTTCCACCGTCTACCGCACGCTGGAGCTTCTTAAAAAGCTCGGGCTTGTCTATGAAATAGACCTCGGAGAAGGGCGCATACGCTATCACGCCGAGGGCAGCGGACATCACCATCACCTGGTCTGCCAGAACTGCGGTAAGGTCATCGATATCGACGAGGCAGCCCTTTCTTCCCTGAAGGATATCCTGATGCGCGATTATGATTTCCAGGCGGAGTTGCGGCACGTGGGCATCTTCGGGTACTGCGCGGACTGCCGCCGGAAGAAGTCCGGGGGAGGCGGGAAGTAATGCCCGGCAAGCGCAGGGAAAAGTGGGAAAAGGATATCCTGGAGCCTGCCCTGAAGCGTTTCCCGGAAAGACAGCCTGATTTTAAACTTACCTCCGGCATTGATATACAGCCGCTCTATACCCCTGAAGACCTTGAGGACGTTGACCTCGAAGAGACGCCGGGCTACCCGGGGGAGTTCCCTTTCGGGCGGGGCATTCAGCCCACCATGTACCGCGGTCGTCTCTGGACGATGCGCCAGTACTCCGGCTTCGCCTCGGCGGAGGAGTCGAATC
>CAZPAS010000009.1:0-1100 GCA_964584575.1 uncultured Dehalococcoidaceae bacterium
CTAATGGTCGAGGACTTGACCTGTTTCAGGATTGGTATTAGATAGTTAAAAGAGAGACCCGCTGTGAAAGGCGGGTCTTTTTGTTTTCTCTCTTGACATACGGATACCCGCCATTTAGAATTAACCATCACATATATCGGGAGGCAAGAAATGCCTGAAGAAGGGAAAAAAGAAAGGCGGAACATTGCCGGGGGACTGATGTTTCCCGCCGGGCTATTCATCGGCATGGGTGTCGGCTGGGCGTTGGGTTATCTCGTTCAGGGATTATTGGTTGGCCTTGGTGTTGGCTTTCTGCTTTTCGGCATCGTAATGTTGACGGTACGTGATTAATTTTACCGACTTGACCTGTTTCAGGATTGGTATTAGACGAATTTTATAGCCATCTTAACAAGCTGGCTTTTTATTTTCACTCGCCTCCCACCACTCCCCTCGCATTTTACTTTCTAGGTGACGTGATTTATGATGTGATTTATAAGGATAGTTGCTATTTTAAAGAAGTGATAATATGAGTATACGCTTTCTATCATTAATAGCATTACTTACATTCAGTTTAATTATTAGTAGCTGTGTTGAACAGACGCCAGTTCAGTCTCCAGAATCAACAATATCTCCGCCAGAACCTGAGATAGTTACTCCATCTCCGCCAGAACCTGAGATAGTTACTCCTACTCCTGTCTTTGAAGCCAATACAGGTCATGTAACTGGTCGTGTTGTATATGTTGATGGAGTACCAGCCAGTCAAGTAGGTGTCTATATATTTAAACGTGGTGCATTTATGAGTACTGAACGTACTACAGTTAAGGCGAATGGTGACTATTATTTTTCAGGATTACCAGTTGGGGATTATGAGATATATGCCGCTATTTATAAAGATTATAGCTTGGAAATACCTGATGCGAAAATAAGCGTGTATGACCAACAGGTGACAACGGTACGCTTATTAACAGTTCCGAGGGAAGTAGAGTTTAGTTTCGGCGATGACTATCCAGTTAACAAACCGTTGTCTGTATCATGGGAACCCACACAGAATGCCTATAATTATACAGTAAACATTGCATCTAATCTAGATGCGGCATCACCTGGACCAATTGGGTATAATA
>CAZPAS010000009.1:1110-26726 GCA_964584575.1 uncultured Dehalococcoidaceae bacterium
ACAAGTCTTATATGGCCAGAATTACAACTCGGTGGATATGAGATAACGATTAGAGCATTTGATCAAAATAATACGCTTATAGGTATAGGTAAGGCCTTTTTTACAATCGTTTCTACACGTTAAGGCATGTTGTGTAATTATTAATTTGCTTAACTGATTACAGAGGATTCTAAGATGTGCTGGCGCCCCTCGTTTCTCATCTTTTCCCACCCACCGCCCTGTGTAATTCCCTCTCTAACTCTCCCCTTACGAAGGGGAGAGGATGATTGTGCTGTATGTACAATTACAGCTTTATGTGAATCTGTTTCCCTCCTTCGTAAGGAGGGATTAAGGGAGAATTATCCCCCCACATGTAATTGTTATTTTACGTCTTTTGCCCTTTTCATGGTGTAATCGGTTGTAAACATCAGGTTGGTGAAAAGCACGGGCCTGGCAGGATTATCTACTCTCTTGAAATTGAGCGGGCAATGCCATAATCCTTTTGTAAGATGAAAGGCCGTGGAAGTTGTGAAGACAAACTTTTCCATGTGGTCCGGGTCATCACCTAAAGAGAATTCGACTTCACCCCCCAGGTCCAACATGTTGCTGGCATCTCCGCCGATGAACATGAGAAACTCGTCCCAGTCATGTACATGAGGTTCCGGCGCCATTAAAAATGCTTCCGTTATCGGCACCCAGGATAACGAGAAAGGCAAATAGGTGGAGCCTTTCATCTCATCCATCCTTAAACCGAGAACCGGTTTTGTGACCTCGGCATGGAAGTCGTCAGGATATGACTTATGCCACAGGTCTCTTGTAATGTATTGTTCAAATTTCGACTGTCCCATTTGATTCCCTCCTTTTATATTCACGGTGATATGCATATGCAGCAGGTCTTATAACCCTGTATTTATAACCTGACAAAGAAAGAAAAAGAATGTAATCCGTAACCCTACCTCCGCTTGTAGTTCAACTGCCACCCGTTCCCCTCGATGCGCAGGTTCCCCTGTGTGAGTCTAAAACTTACGGCATCCTGCAGCGCCTCCAGGTACACGCGCTCCTGCTCCCCTATCTCGTCCCCGCACCACATCTCCGTCATGCCGATTGGACCTGTAATGCTCAAAGAAAGCCCATCCACCTCGTAGCTGCCGAAGTATCTATTACACCCGTCGCTCCCGCTCACCTCCTTCGTCTCGCTGTCGAAGTACGCCGTAATCTCCGTATCCGGCAGGACACTCAGCGGCTCCCAGTACTTCCCGTGCGACGTTAGCACCCACTCGTAGTCCTCCAGCGGCGATGCCAGCTCCTGGCAACCCGCCAGCGCCGGAAGCCCTGCTATGACAAATAACGCCAGGCCAATGAAAACACCCTTCATTATGTAACTCCTTCTTAAAAACCCTCAATTAAATTATCAACCGCCGAAAGCTAAAAAGCAAACGAGGCAGCATGTAGTTTTCATCAGGGATGATACCGTGCCCCATTTATCATTTACGTTCATACTGTGCTATAATTCATGCGTATATATTACGGAGAACTGGAACCGGGGCATTGATGCTCAACGAGACGATTACCGAACTCATAAAACAGGCGGCCATTGCCGCCCAGCAGGCCGGCAAGCTCCCCGAGCTTACCCTGCCTGAGATTACCATCGAGCGACCCCAGAACCCCGAGCACGGCGACTATGCTTCGAGTATTTCCCTCAAGCTGGCGCGCGCCGTGGGAACCAGCCCCCTGGAAATCGCCAGGGAGATAGCCGGCTTCGTCAAACCCTCCGCCGAGATTGAAAGCGTCACCGTCGCCCCGCCGGGATTCATCAACTTCACCCTGAAAAACGACTGGCTTACCAAACAGGTGGACTCCATCCTCAAACATGGGAATGCCTACGGCAACATCGACCTCGGCAAAGGCAAGAAAGTCCAGATTGAGTTCGTCAGCGTCAATCCCACCGGACCCCTCCACGTGGGGCACGGACGCGGGGCTATCCTGGGCAGTACCCTCGCCAACGCGCTGACCTCCGCCGGCTATACCGTGGAAAAGGAATACTACATCAACGACGCCGGCAACCAGGTTAACTCTTTCCGCCGCTCTCTGTACGCCCGCTATCTCCAGATTGCGGGAAACGACGTCGAGATGCCCGCCGACGGTTATCTGGGCAACTACATCATCGATATGGTCAAGGAAATCATCATCGAAGAAGGCGACAAACTCGATAGACTCTCCGAAGCGGAGTTGATTAAACGACTCGGCGAAATAGGTTTGAAGAAGATGCTCGCGGAGATTAAAGCGGACCTGGAAATGCTGGACGTCACCTTCGACGTCTGGTTCAGCGAGCAAAGCCTCTACGACAATAAGCAATATGATACGGCAATGTCCTTATTGAAAAAAGGCGGCTACCTCGCTGAAAGAGAAGGCGCCACGTGGTTCGTTTCCACCGCCCTCGGCGAGGACAAGGACAACGTGGTCGTCCGCACCGACGGCACGCCCACCTACTTCGCGACCGATATCGCCTACCATTACAACAAGTTCCTGGAGCGTAAGTTCGACAGTGTTATCGATATCTGGGGCGCCGACCACATGGGGCATGTCTCCCGCATGAAGGCGGTCATCGGCTCCCTCGGCATAGACCCGGAGCAGCTTACCGTCATCATCTCGCAGATGGTAACCCTGCGCCGCGGCGGCGAGGTCGTTAAAATCTCCAAGCGCAGCGGGGATATCGTTACCCTGCGCGAACTCGTGGAGGAGGTCGGCGCGGACGCCTGCCGCTTCTTCTTCCTGTCACGCACCGCCGACAGCCAGATGGACTTCGACCTCGAGCTGGCGAAGAAGCATTCGGCGGACAATCCCGTATATTATGTCCAGTACGCCCACGCGCGCATCGCCAGTATCCTGCGGGTGGCACAGGAAAAAGGCGCCGTCGACGGCGATAACGCCGATGTCTCCCTGCTGACCACCGAGCCGGAACTTACCCTGATACGCAAGATGCTGCTCCTGCCGGAAATAATAGAAACGATAGCCCAGACCCTCGAACCCCACCACCTCACCTACTACGCGCAGGACCTGGCTACGGTCTTCCACAGCTTCTACAAGCAGTGCCGCGTCGTCACGAATGACAAAGCCATGACTGCGGCGCGCCTCAAGCTGGTGAAAGCCGCCAAGCTCGTGCTCGGCAGGACGCTCAACCTGATGGGCATGAACGCCCCCGACAAGATGTAACGGTTATAACCCCTCCGCCTTATACTGCCTCGCCAGTTCGGCGTATTCCAGCGGCACTTCTTTCAGCCAGTGCATCTGCTTCTCCGGCACCTTCCCCTTGACCTTGCCCGGCACGCCCACCACGAACGAACTCTCCGGCACGACCATGTCCTCACCCACCACGCACCCCGCCCCGATGAGGCAGTAATCCCCGATTTCCGCGCCGTGCAGTATAACGGCATTTATTCCCACCAGCACGTTATTGCCGATTTTCCTGCCGTGCACCATTGCGCCGTGTCCCACGTTCACCATATCTCCGATGGATACATCGCCCTCCCCGGGCTTGCCGGAATGGACGACGCAGTTGTCCTCTATCGCCGTATTTTCCCCGATGACCACCCGTCCGCTGTCCGCCCTGATTACCACCCCGGGCCATACACTCGAGCCCTCCCCTATTACCACGTCGCCGACGATATACGCCGCCTCGCTGATATATGCGGACTCGGCTATCTTCGGCGTCTTGCCGTTAAAACTTCGTATCATTTCTTCACCCCCGGATGATTTATGGTAGCAACTTGCCGGACAAAACGTCAATTGGTCTTGTCGTTACACTCGTATTATGTTATATTCCCTACCGAGGCCGATTGGATGAAAAAGTGCTTCATCGCTATTTTTACTATGCTATTAACAACCTGTCTCTTTAGCGGCTGCGAATACATCACCGGCGCCGCTATAGAGTCGGATACTCCAGTCCCCGCCCCCAGACCCATACCCAGAGCAGAACCGCTGGAAACGGAGCCCTGCGGTATTTTGGACGCCACTGGTGTTGGCGTTCGTCCTGGTGAAGCTATATCTTTTCACGGTTGTTCCACGCTTCCCGATGGCACGGAACTTCAGACACAGATCTACACCGATAAAGTACCGGCCACCTGGTGGCCCTCTGAAGAGTGTTTTCAGGTCCACAAAGGCATGTGGGAAGTCACTATCTCGCTTGCTGGCTTGAGCGAGGATGAAACCGGACTGTTTATAGGTAGCGAGACTATCTTCTTATTTAAAATCTGGCAAAAGGATGACCCATCGGTGACGGCGCAATACATGTTTGACCTGATGGGGCCGCCACCTGCACCCGAGCCCTGAACTTGAACACACTCCGAGGTAATATGCTATAGTATATTCAAACACATTTAAGAGAAAGAGGACTTAATGAAAAAACGCGTTTTTTCCGGCATACAGCCGACCGGTGAGATTCACATAGGACGTTACCTGGGAGCTATCCGGCACTGGGCGGCTATGCAGGAAGACTACGATAATATCTTCTGCGTCGTGGACCTGCACGCTATTACCGTGCCGCAGGACGCCAGACTTCTCAGGGGCAGGACCCGCGAGTTCGCCGGACTGCTCATGGCTGCCGGCATCGACCCTGAACGTTCTATTTTGTTCGTGCAGTCGCACGTCCACGAGCACGCCGAGCTTGCCTGGATTCTCAACTGCTATATCCCCATGGGCTGGATGTACCGCATGACCCAGTACAAGGAAAAGGCGGAGAAACAGAAGGAGCAGGTCAGCGTGGGACTCTTCGACTACCCTTCCCTGATGGCTGCCGATATCCTGCTTTACAGGACGGACGTCGTGCCCGTGGGTGAAGACCAGAAACAGCACGTGGAGCTGACCCGTGATCTGGCCCAGCGGTTCAATCACCTTTACGGCGAGACCTTCGTGGTGCCGCACCCTCTTATCGCCGACGTCGGCGCGCGCATCATGGGTCTGGACGACCCTACTAAAAAGATGAGTGGGAGTGAAGAGGGCTCGGGACATTCCATCGCCCTGCTGGACTCGCCGGACGTTATCCGGTCCAAGATAATGAAGGCCACCACCGATTCCCGGCGGGACGTCGTGTTCGACGAAAGCCGGCCCGGCATCTTCAACCTGCTTTCCATCTACCAGTCGATTACCGGCGAGAAGGAGAAGGATATCGAAGCCAGGTTCGCCGGCAAGGGCTACGGCGACTTCAAGAAGGCGCTTGCGGAAGTGGTGGTGGAATGCGTGCGCCCTTTGCAGGAGCGCTATAAGGAACTGACCGCCGAGAAGGGACATATCGACTCTATCCTCGCCGACGGCGCCGAGAAAGCCCGACCCCTCGCCCAAAAGATGCTCGCCGAGGTCAAGAAGCGCGTGGGGCTGGGGTAATCCATCATGCTTTCAGTAGGCACCGGGATTCACTTTCCTGAATATAACTATTCCACACCAGCGCGGGGTTGCTAGAGACAATGGCTGACACCCTCCGGTTCAAGCGTATATATTATTACACCTTTTTCGGGCTGACGTCGTGCGCCGCTATCGCCGGCTTTGTTTTCCTCCTGAAACACTATGAAAATATCGATAAGCTTCAACCCCATAGTTACTACGGCATATTCTTCGTTTCGTTCCTGGCTACAGCCCCTGTTCCCATTTTCGTCCCCAGTTCCATCCTTATCTTCATGCTCGGCGCCCTGCTGAACCCTCTACTGATCGGCATCATGGGCGGATTAGGCAGTACTACGGGCAACTTTTTCACTTACTATACCGGTCACGCCGGTACCAAGTTCCTTACCTCGTTTATCAACGTCGTCACGCCGGAAAATCAGTCTACCGGTATAATAAGGCGTATCGCGGACAGGGTGAAAGCCTCCAGGTGGTATCGCCTCGCCCAACAGCGTAGATTTTTAGCCCTGTTTATCGTGGCATGTTTGCCCACTCCGCTGCTTACGCCGATGGTACTGAGCCTGGGAGCCTCCCGTACCACCATGTGGAAAGTGATGCTTGTCTCCTGGGCGGGCCAGACAATACTGGCAATCGTCCTGGCGTACCTGGGACGCCTGGGTTTGCGGGCGATACTGGACGTGCTGGGTGTTTTCAGCTAAGCGTTAATCCACTCCTCCACCCACCCCCGTAAGATATCTATTTCCACCTTTATCCTTTACTTGTGAAGGACAAGCCACCCTCGTATCATTAACGGCTTATTTCGTGGGACTTTTACGGTCTCAATAGGCGGAGAACCGAGGGCGGGCACGGGTGGGAAAGAAAATCTACGCGGGGTGGTGATGGATGGCAAAAATAAGGCGGGGCAAAGGAGGAGGCGTCCTTTATCGCCATTCACAGCACTGGCCTCTGTAAATACAAGACGCCATGAGCACGATTTCATATGTAAAAATACCCCCTTCCTTTACCAAAGGAAGGGGGTTAGGGGGACGGATTTATATTCTAAAGAAAAAGGGGCAGTATAAAACCACCCCCTATTTCTTATACTTCTTCACGAACCTCTGCATCCGCGTCAGCGCCTCCTGGATGTCCGCCAGGGACGTCGCGTAGCAGCAGCGCACGTAACCCTCCCCGCACTTGCCGAAAGCCGAACCCGGCACCACCGCCACCTTCTCCTCCATGAGCAGCTTCTCGGAAAACTCCTCGGATTTCATGCCCGTCACGGTTATGGACGGAAAGGCGTAAAACGCCCCCTTCGGCTCGAAGCAGTTCAGTCCGATATCGCACAGTCCCTTGACGATTATCTTGCGCCGTCTATTGTAGTCCTCCACCATTTCCAGCACGCTGTTCTCGCCACTCCTCAATGCCTCGATGGCCGCTACCTGCGCCATGGTGGGGGCGCACATTATCGTGTACTGGTGAATCTTGGTCATCGCCGCGATTATATCCTCCGGAGCCGCCACGTAGCCGACGCGCCATCCGGTCATCGCGTAAGCCTTGGAGAACCCGCCCAGTAATATCGTGTTATCCCTCATGCCGGGCAGGCTCGCGAAACAGGTGTGCTCCACCCCGTAGACTAGCCGCGCGTAAATCTCGTCGGAGACTACCAGCAGGTTGTGACGTTTGGCGACGTCCGCCACCGCCAGCAGCTTTTCCTTGCTCATCACTGCGCCGGTGGGATTGGACGGATACCCGATGAGTATCGCCCGCGTTTTACCGGTAATCCGCGCCTCGATGTCCTTAGCCTCCACCTCGAAGTTGTTCTCCTGGCTGGTAGGCACCAGCACCGGTTCACCGCCCGCCAGTATCACGCAAGATGGGTAGGCGACGTAATGAGGGTCGGGTATAATTACCTCGTCGCCCGGATTGAGTATCGCCCGCATCGCCAGGTCCATCGCCTCGCTGACACCGACGGTTATCAAAATCTCGCCGTAAGGCTCATAATCGACGTTGTATTTTTCCTGGAGATATCGCGCCGTTTCCTCGCGCAGTTCCGGCATTCCGGAGTTGGAGGTATACATGGTATAGCCCCTCTCCAGCGACCTTACCGCGGACTCGCTGATATGCCATGGCGTGGCGTAGTCAGGCTCGCCGACTCCCAGCGAAATAACGCCTTCTATGGACGCCAGCAGGTCGAAGAACTTACGTATCCCGGAGGGCGATAGTAGCTTCACCCTGTCCGCGATGGTTCTCTCCTGTTTTCCTTCTTTTCTTGCCGACATGATATCTCCCGGGAAGGCAGCCCTAGAGTATTACCGGCTGCCGCTTGACCCCCTCCCCGCCTTCCAGTATTTCACCGTCAACCTTATAGCGTTTCAGCACGAAGTGCGTGACCGTCCCCTTTACCCCTTCGATATGCGCCAGGTTCTCGGAGACGAAGTCCGCCACCTTACGCTCGGACTTTCCCATGACGACCAGCAGCAGGTCGTACGTGCCCGAGGCAAGGTACAGCGAACGCACCTGCCCGAACTGCGCGATTCTCTCCGCTATGGAGTCGAATCCTGCCTCGGGTTCCGGTGCAACGTTTACTTCTATCAATGCCCAGACCTGTTCTTCCTCTATCCTGTCCCAGTTGACGATTGTCTTATATGTCAGGATAAGTTTCTCTTTCTCCGCTTGCTTGATAACCTTGTTGATTTCCGCGACGGGTTTTCCGGTCATGGTGGCTATCTGTTTACTGGTGGTACGCGCGTCGTTCTCCAGAATCTTTAATACGTCTTTCAGCATATCTTTACCTCCTCACGACCTCGATTACAGACCACCGTTTCGTGGTTTCATTATAGCAGAGTTGGAAGCGTTTGTGACCCCCTGTCTCGACTAAAAAGTGCCTCTCTTCCGGTTCCTGCCACGCCTTTTCTATCCCTTTCACCTCGTATTCCACGCCTTGCCAAGTGAAAGTACGCGGCTCCTGGGCGTACGTATGCCCGGAGTAGCACCTTACGGACGGGTTTTCCAACGCCTCTCCTCAGGCAGCGCTGCCCCGGCGTATTCCCGCCAGCGCCAGCGCCACTATCCCCACCCCGAGCAGCACCGCCAGGGTCTCAATCGAGGCATTTTCCAGCAGACCCAGCACGATGCACGCTATCGCTACTGCCAGCGCAATTATCCTCAGCACCAGAGACATCACCGATTCCCTGCTCATAGCTTACCTCCCCGTAACCTGTATAATTAAAGGACTTTGCCTTCTCGCTTGGCTTTCCTGTCAAGGAAATAACCAACCGCCACCCCGAGTACCAGTCCGATGCCCGTGCCGGCACTGGGGTTATCGAAAACCGCTCCCAGCGCCCCACCGATTGCCGCCCCGATTGCCCACCCGATACCTATCCCTATCCCTATGTAATGTCCCTTTTCCACCAGCTTGTGGACTTTCTTCAGGTGCTCCGTGATGACGCGTACGCCCTTGTTGTGGCTTTTTGAGGCTTCCTTGCTCGGCATCTGGACGAGGAGACCGATTCCCTGCGCCAGGCTGGTGATTTCCTGCCTGTATGCCTGGCACTCCGCGCAGATATCGGCAAATTCGTCGACTCTTTTCGCTACCCGCAGGAGCAGGTCGAGTTTATATTTCGCCGCCCCTTTAGCCCCCAGCGTGATTTTATACTGGGCTATTTCCGAGGCGATTTTGTTGTACCATTGGCTGCCTACTTCCGTATTTATAACTTCCCACCCCCTCGTTTGTTATCTATTCCCACCTAGACCCACCTACGCTAAAAGCTTCGGTGGGTAAACCACCCTCGTATCATCTGGCGGCTTAAGCCGTTAATTACCCAACCCCAAAATCCCTCTCGGTCTCCCTTTACCAAAGGGAGAAGCTATCATGTTTCTACTACCTTTTTAAGCTTCCCCCTTTAAAAAAGAGGGATATGAGGGGAATGTATTGAAGTAGGCTAACGTCCCCCTTTAGCCTGATTTTTTTTCACTTTTTCTTTTTAATCCATCTCATGTTAAGTATTACTTTCCTCATATCACTACCAACCCAACTTTTACCTTTATACACCATTTCATTGTATTCTTTTCCCTCTAGTTCATTTTCAACTACTATTTTAACGTCGTACTTTAAGCGGAATACCAACGATACAATCAATATAGTAACTGCTACAAAAATAAAAGGCCAAAGAACGTTAATCCATTGAGTATCTCCCATTCCTACCCAATGCATTAGTTTTGCTATAACCAAGAAAATACCTACAAGGAATACCCATCCGAGTCTCGTGTAGTTAAAAACCCATTCAGTTGCAGCATCAAGAGCATCCGTGAAAGTAAATTTTTCAGGCGTTAATTCTTCACTTTCTCCCATGATTCACAACTCCGAAATATAGTTATAAATCCGCCCTTCTCTCATGCCACTCCGTCGCCTGCTCGTAGGCGTAGGCGACCCTTAATATCGTCTCCTCCCCGAAGTGCCTGCCGATTACCTGCATCCCGATGGGGAGCCCGTCCGCGAAGCCCGCCGGCACGGATATCCCCGGCACCCCCGCGATGTTTATCGGCAGCGTGCAGACGTCGGAGAGGTACATCGCCAGCGGGTCGTCCGTCTTCTCCCCTATCCTGAAGGGCACCGTCGGCGAGGTCGGTGTTATCAGGGCGTCGTACTTCTCGAACGCCGCGTCGAACTCCCGCCTTATCAGCGTGCGCACTTTCTGCGCCTTGACGTACCACGCGTCGTAATATCCCGCGGAAAGGGCGTACGTACCGAGCATAATTCTCCGCTTGACCTCCGGCCCGAACCCGTTCTCCCGCGTTTTTTCCATGGACTCCCACATGGTGTCGCCCTCGTACGAATAGCCGTATTTCACGCCGTCGTACCGCGCCAGGTTCGCCGACGCCTCTGACGGGGCGATGATATAATAGACAGCCAGCGCGTAGGGAGTGGAAGGCAGGGACACCTCTTCCAGTTCCGCGCCGAGTTCCTCCAGCTTCCTGTGCGCCGCCTTCATGGCGTCCGCCACCTCCGGCTGCATGCCCTCGACGTAATATTCCCTGGGGATGCCGAGCTTCATGCCCTTCAAATCGGCTTTGAGGCACTTCGTGTAGTCCGGCACCGGCTCGGGGACGGATGTTGAATCGCGCTTGTCATGTCCCGCTATCGCGTTCAGCATCAGGGCGCAGTCGGTGACGTCCTGCGTCAGCGGCCCTATCTGGTCGAGAGAGCTGGCGAAAGCCACCAGACCGTAGCGACTTACCCTCCCGTAGGTGGGTTTCATGCCCACCACGCTGCAAAAGCCCGCCGGCTGGCGGATGCTGCCCCCCGTGTCCGACCCCAGCGCGCCGACGGCTTCGCCTGCCGCCACCGCCACCGCCGAGCCCCCGCTGCTCCCGCCGGGCACCCGGTCGAGGTCCCACGGATTATGTGTCGGGAAGAACGCCGAGTTCTCCGTCGATGAACCCATGGCGAACTCGTCCATGTTGGCTTTGCCCACCATCACCGCGCCACAGTCGTTCAATTTTTCCATCACGGCGGCGTCGTAAGGCGGGATAAAATTCTCCAGCATCTTCGCTGAGCACGTCGTCCGCACGCCTTTGGTACAGATAACGTCCTTGATGGCTATCGGCACCCCTGTCAGTGGACTGCCGTCGCCTTTCGCGATTGCCTCGTCGGCTTTCTTCGCCTGCTCCAGCGCCAGCTCATCGGTGACCGTCACCATGGCTTTGACCTTCGGCTCCACCTGTTTAATACGTTCCAGATAGCCCTTCGTCAGCTCCACCGAGGATATCTTCTTTTCCCTCAACAGCTTGCTTGCTTCATGTATCGTGACCTGCATGCTCATTACTCGAGCACCGCCCTGACTTTAAAACAGTCCGCCTCCTGCCGCGGCGCGTTGGCGAGGATTTCTTTTGGCGGCATCGAGGGTCTTACCTCGTCACCCCGCACGATGCCCTGCAAAGCCACGGACTGCGCCGTGGGCGGCACGTCGGTCGTGTCCACCTGCTGCAATACCTCGAAGTGCTCCAGCAGATTGGATAGCTGCTCGCTGAATCTCGTGATTTCCTCCTCGGTGAGGGCAACCCTGGCGAGGCGGGCTATATGCAGTACTTCTTCTCGACTTAACTTCATATCTGACTCCCGGAAACGTACTTTTCAGAGGTGTTATATACGCCGATTATATCATTCGCTTTCAGACTCGGGCAACTGCGCCTGTACATAAAGTCGCATTGTTTCTATAAAAGGGCTATAATTATGGTAACATGAAGGAACTAATAATTGGTTATCGCACCATTATCGCGATGAAGGAGGTCAGTTATGGGGGAGAGGGTGATGATATTCATCGACGGAAGCAATCTTTACCATTCTCTCAAGAACTATTTTAAAAGAACGGATTTAGACATCGGCAGGTTCTGCCGCAGGATTTTACAGAAGCGCCAGCTTATTAGAATTTATTATTATAACGCCAGAGTGGGACAGAAACAGGAGCCCGAGCTTTATAAGCAGCAGGAGGCGTTCTTCAGCGGCATCAACTCCATACCTTACACGGAACTGCGCCTGGGGCGGCTGGTCTATACCAACCAGTGGCCCACCGTTCCCCCCTACGAGAAAGGGACCGACGTGCAGCTGGCTACCGACATGATTACCCACAGCTACAAGGGCAATTACGACGTCGGTATCCTCGTCGCCGGTGATAATGACTTCGCCGGCGCCGTCCAGGCCGTCAAGGACAACGGCAAGCACGTCGAGGTAGCCCTGTTCGGTAAGCAGGGAACGTCCCAGCAGCTCAGAAACGTCGCCGACCGGGTAATAAGCATTAATTCTCGCCTGCTGAAAGACTGCTGGAAATAGCTCGCGGCTTCCGGAAAGAAGCTGATGAGGTTCAGAGGCAGGAAGCCCCGGGAAGCTAAAGGGCGTCCCAGCTCGAGGCTTTCCAGGGAAGATGGCACCGTTATCAAGGACTGGGGCGGGCGACTTCCCGTAGCCCTCGTTTACCCCAATTCTTATTACCTGGGCATGTCCAACCTGGGAGTCCATTCCGTCTATAAAATCCTGAACGACAACCTCAGGATCGTCTGCGAGCGGGCTTTCTACGATAAAGACGATAAGAAAGGCCCGTTAGCCCTGGAATCGGGGCGTCCGCTTGATGACTTCGCCGTTATCGCCTTCTCCATTTCCTACGAACTGGACTATTTCAACGTCGTTAATATCCTGAAATCAAGCGGCATTCCGCTGTACGCCGCCGAGCGTGACGAGTCCCACCCGCTGGTTATCGCCGGAGGACCCTGTGTCACCGCTAATCCCATGCCGCTGGCTCCGTTCTTCGACTGCTTTTGCATCGGCGAGGCGGAGGCAATCGCCCCCGCCCTGGTTGCCACCCTCGAGGAGAATATGCTCCCGCCCGCGGAGGTCAGCCGGGACGACCAACTGAAGGCGCTGGCGGCGCGGCCCGGTATTTACGTTCCCTCCCACCCCCCGAAGAGCCCTGTACCCCGCCAGTATGTAGATGATTTTGACGTCTTTACGACGACCTCGGTGATACTGACCACGGAGACGGAACTCGGCGAGCTTTTCCTCATCGAGACGGAGCGCGGCTGTCAGCGCGGCTGCCGTTTCTGCCTGGTGAACACCGCCTTCTCCCCGATGCGTTTCTATCCCGTGGAGGAAATTCTCAAGCGGGCGCGGTCAGGCTTGAGCCAGCGCCGGCGCATCGGACTGGTGGGTCCGGCCGTTGCCGACCATCCCGGGATAAACGAACTGATGGAAGGACTCAACCAGTTGAGGGCGGAGATATCGATTAGCTCGTTGAGGATTAACTCCCTCTCCGATAATATCCTCGACTCCCTGGAAAAAGGCAAGACACAGTCCATCGCCGTCGCCCCGGAGGCGGGTTCTCAGCGCCTGCGCGACCTGGTGAACAAAGGCACTTCCGAGGACGATATTTTGAGAGTCGCCGACATGATTGCCGGACGGCGCTTTACCCAGCTTAAACTCTATTTCATGGTGGGTCTGCCCACCGAGACCGATGAAGACGTGGAAGACATCGTTAAACTGTCACTGGCTATCAAGGACAGGCTCGACCGTAAACAGAGCGGCATCCGCGTTACCCTGAATGCCGCCCCCTTTGTCCCCAAGGCGGGCACGCCCTTCCAGTGGCTGCCCATGGCGTCGCTGGACACGCTGACGAGTCGACTGGCGATATTGAACAGCGCCCTTCCCCTGAAGGGCATCAAGCTCAACGAGGAAAGTCCCGCCTGGAGCCAGATTCAGGGAGTCCTGTCCCGCGGCGACGAGAAAGTGGCGGAAGTCCTGGCTAACATGGAAGAGGTCTCGCTGGCGGGCTGGCGTAAAGCCGTGGAAGCCTGCAATCTGGATATTGATTATTATGTCAACCAGCGCTGGGGCACGGAAGTTAAACTCCCCTGGTCGGTGATAGACAACGGCATGAGCCCTGAAAGACTTTGTGAGGAGTTGGAAAAGGCGCTGGAGTGAGAAACGTCTACATCGTCAGGCATACCGAATCGGTTCACCACATAGAGGGACTGGGCGGCGGCTGGTACGATACCTCTCTAACTGAAAATGGTAAAATTCAGGCCCAAAAATTAGCCGCATCTCTTTTCAAGGAAATAAATATACCAGGGATACCCATATATTCTTCAGACTTAAAAAGATGCTCGGAAATGGCGGATATCTTTTCCAGAGTATTCACAAGCAAGGTTACTCTGAATAGGAACCTGAGAGAAAAGAACTTCGGGGAAGGCGGCGGAAAACCTATAGAATGGTTGGAGTCCAATATTATTCCCCTACCCAGTGATGGAAATACGCTGGACCATCGTAATTTTAAGAACGCTGAATCAAGAAGAGAAGTTGGGAAACGCGCCACGGAGTTCATCGATCTGCTTTTGAAAAAACCGGAAGAAAATATAATAGTCGTTACTCACGGAGGCATATCTACATTCCTTATCATGGCATGGCTTAAAGTACCGGTGGAGAATATGGGCTATGCAAATTTTAGTGCGAACTCCGGCGGCGTAGACCTTTTAAGTGAAGATGATTTTCGGAAAAGCAGAAACATGGTGTATTTCAACAGGCTGGATTTTCTTAATGGATAAATTTAGTGAACGGATTACTGCCCCAGCAGCTCCGTTACCACTTCGTTGATTTCCTTGCCGTCCGCCTTGCCCTTGAGCCTGGGCATCAGCTCCTTCATCACCTTGCCCTTGTCGCCGGGACCCTGCGCGCCCACCGCTGCGATTACTTCCTTCGCCGCCGCTATGATATCGTCGCGGGTAAGCTGCTCGGGCAGGTACGACTGTAAAATCTTCATCTCCGCTTCCTCTTTGGAGACCAGGTCCGCCCGGTTCCCCTGCTTGAAAGCATCGATGCTCTCCTGGTGTTTCTTGACCTCTTTGGCGATGACACCCAGGATATCGGCGTTGTCCAGCTTGTCCTGCTTGGCTATTTCGGCGTTATTAATCGAGGCCACCAGCATGCGGAGCGTGTCCTTCTTTACCGTGTCCCCGCTCTTCATCGCCTGCTTGATATCGTCGGTTATACTGCGTTTGAGGTCTGCTTGCTGCTCCATGATGACCCGTCTTCCGTTCTAAATCGGCTTATCTGAAATGTATCTATATCTTATCGCCGGTATATTCTGGCGCTCTTGGCAGCCCCGCGCTTCTTGGCGGCCTTCTTGCGCTTGCGCTTGATGCTGGGCTTCTCGTAATGTTCCCGGCGCCGCAGTTCCGCTAAAATACCGTCCTGCTGGACTTTCCTGTTGAATCGCTTTAACAGACTGTCAAAGCTTTCTTCATCCCCAGCCGTTACTTCAGCCAAGTATCATCACACCCCTTCCGAATTTTGTTTGCCAATATTATAGGGGGCTCCGTTACCTGCGGCTAGACCCCCAAATCAATCGAGTCCCGTGCGCCTCATGATTTATATGAAACGCACCATATCATTTTAATCATATTTGAACGCCCTGTCAAGAAGAAAAGCCCTCAATATCGTACGTCCTTATACCCTTTTTACTGCACCTCGCAGGTCTCGCGGTCACTGTCCGTAAGTAGCGCTTTGAGCTGCCGTTTCTCCCGTTCCTCCTCATAGTCCGCCATCAGTTCCGGCAGGGCTTTCTCCAGGAACTCGTACCTGTCCCGCATTTCTTCCAGCCGGTACGTCCTTGCCGACGTCTCGTTCTTAATCAGGTCCAGCCCACGGTCGGCAAGCGTGCGGAACATCTTGACCTCGTCCTCCAGCCCGCGCTTCACGGTCTTGCGTATGGCGTCTTCCCTCAACTGAAAATAGTCGCGCCTTTCCCCCGCAACAACGAACCGCTGAATTAGTCCGAACCGGGTGAGCAGTTCCAGGGTGTTGCCGATTGACCCTCGACTCGCCATCAGGACGAAGGCCAGTTCGTCCGCCGACTGGTAAGGCGGGTCGGCGATCAGCAGCCAGCCGAAGACCCTGCCCGCCATGCGGGGCAGTCCTATCTGCTCGAAGGCTACACCGACCTCCTCCACGAAGGTCTTTTTCTCGATGCTTATTATGCCTGTCATTGCCAACCTCCGTATAGTTTTCCTATATTATAATATTTTCAGTAAGTTTTGTCAATACTGAACTATATGAATTTTAGGGTACCGGCGAAAAATTTTATGAAATAACCTGTCGGGATAAACCGACTAGCCCTGCTCGAGTCTCCTCATTATCTCCACCGCCGCCACCAGCCCGGACGCCGATGCCTGCACCAGGCCCCGGCTTACCCCCGTGCCGTCTCCCACCGCGAACATGTTTCCGATTTCCGTCTCCAGGCAGGAACTCAACTGCGGACGGAACGAGTAGAACTTCACCTCGATACCGTAAAGCAGCGTGTCCGGCGAGCCCACGCCCGGCATCATCTTGTCCATGGCCATCAGCATTTCTATCAATCCGGTCAGGTGACGGAAAGGCAGCGCGAAGCTTATGTCGCCCGGGGCGGCACTTTTAAGCGTCGGCTTCACCTTGCCCCTGGCGATTCGTTCCGGCGTCGAGCGCCGGCCTTCCAGCAGGTCGCCGAACCGCTGCACCAGCACTCCCCCGCCGAGCAGGTTAGCCAGCCTGGCGAGATATTTACCGTAGGCAATCGGCTCGTGGAACGGTTCGGTGAAATCGGTGCTCACCAATAGCGCAAAGTTGGTGTTAGCGCTCTTACGCCCGGCGTAGCTGTGCCCGTTGACCGTCACCACGGGGTCGGTCCCCCCGGTGGACTCCATGATTACCTCGCCGGCGGGACACATGCAGAAGGTCCGGATACGGTCGTTGAAGCTCTGCGACATGTATTCCAGCTTTACCTCGTAGAGGACGTCGGTCAGCTTCTTCATTACCCCCACCGGCACCTCTACCCTCACCCCCACGTCGATTGGATTGCGCCGTATAGTCAGCTTGAGCCTCTCCGCCTCGCGTGACAGCCAGTCGGCGCCTTCCCTGCCCGGCGCCAGCACCAGGTACTTGCACAGCAGTTTCTTACCGTCCTCGGTCGCAACTCCCTTAACGACTCCGTCTTCAACCAGCACCTTCGCCGCCATCGTGCCGAGTTTTAATTCCAGGCGCGGCATCAGGTAGTCCTGCATATTCTTAAGGACGTTAAAGCCGTTCTCTGTCCCCATGTGGCGCACCGGGGTCGGTATCAGTCGCAGTCCGGACTCGCTGGCCTGGCGACTTACTTCTTCGACGGCGCCATCGCCGCCGTATACTTTCTTGGAAGCGCCGAACTTCAAATACAGCTCGTCCACGTATTTAATCAGTCCGGCGGCATGTTCCTCGTCGAGGTATTCCCCCAGGTGTCCCCCTACCTCGGAGGAAAGCACCAGCTTGCCGTCGCTGAAAGCCCCCGCCCCTCCCAGTCCGCAGACCAGGTTGCACGGCTGGCATTCCACGCAGGTACCGCCCGTATCCCTTACCGGACAGCGGCGCTGGCTGATGTCCTTCCCCTTTTCTATAAGCAGGACTTTCAAGTCTTCCGACTGCGTAAGCTCCAGCGCCGTGAAGATACCGGCGGGTCCGCCCCCGATAATTATTACGTCGTAAGTTTTCGCCACTTTTTGCCTTTTACCCCCAAACACAGTAAAAAGCCGGGGCGTATCATTCTCGATTAAGCGCCTCTCAGCTTTATAACGTATTGTCCTCTATGTTTATGAACACAACAATTATATCGTTGCAGCCTCTACCCGTCAAGAAAATACATTATAATACTATCAGCCAAAATATGGACAGGCAACCCAACTAAAAAGTAGATAAGGGTTGACATTTGCCAATTGGCAAATTATAATATAGTCTATGGATTACGCTAATAACGACCTGGGTAAAATATTAAAGCAGCAGAGAATAACAATACCTTTAACGTTGCAGGAACTCGCCGCAGAATCAAAAGTATCCTCGTCACATTTGGGACGAATCGAGAGGGGAGAACGCTTCCCGTCGGCGCGCATTTTGCGCAAAATCGCCAAACCGCTCGGTTTTGACGAAGACGAGCTGTTCACGCTGGCAGGCTTTCTCTCTCCCCAGACCCCCGGCGTCGCCGAGGAAGGCAGCTCGCGTTACAGCAGCCGGCAGCTGGACCCCTACGTAGCCAGGATGCTCGCGGAAGAGTCCCCCGAAGTGCAGCGCTCTGTCATCGGTATATTGAGTCTCCTGAAGAGTATCGCCAAGGGAATTCCCAAGTAAAACTTGCTTCCGTCCGGCTTGACTATCATTCTCTGGTACAGGAATAGTTATTTATTCCCGGCATGGCGTTGTCACTTGATACGCAGTTAAAAAAGTGCTACATTTAATTAAACTCTAACGCATCCGGATAAAGGCACAGGTAAACTCCTATGGAAACCAAAGAAGAGGAATGGCTGAGGTTTATCGATACCCTCAGCCATGAACTTAAGACCCCCCTGACTTCGATTATCGCTGCCGCCGGACTGCTGGCTGAAGAACTGGAAAACACCAGCGACCAGTCAAATCAAAAACTGATTCAAACCATTATCCAGAACTCCAATACCCTGGAAACAAGACTCGCCGAACTGCTCGATATCGTCAAGACGGGCAGCGGCAAGCTCCAGCTGCAAATCGAACCCGTGGACATGAAATCGCTCATCCTCGGCACCTGCATGCAGATAAGCCCGCTGACCCGTAACAAGCAGCAGAATGTCAAAACGGAATTCGCCGATTCCATTCCCATCATACAGGGGGACGGACAGAGGCTGGAGCAGGTATTGCTTAATCTCCTGACCAACGCCGCCAAGTTCACCCCCAGCGGCGGCAACATCCTGGTAAAGGTTGCCAAACAGGATACCGGCCTGGTGATAAGCGTGCACGACGACGGTATCGGCATCGCCAGAGAAGAGCAGGACAGGCTGTTTAAACCGTACAGTCGTCTCAGTTCGGACAGACAGCGACACCCGGGACTCGGCCTGGGGCTTGCCCTGTCCAAGCAGGTGGTCGAGCTTCACGGCGGACGTATCTGGGTAGACAGCGAGAAGGGGATGGGCAGCACCTTTGCCTTCTTTATCCCCCGCCAGGCCGCTGCCAGGTCTATGTGATTGATAAAGGAGCGCTATGAAGGTTCTGGTTATTGAAGATGACCCCGGAATTATCGAAGTTGTCTCCCTTTGCTTCCAGTTGCGCTGGAGCGGCACCACGGTAATATCCGCCGCTAACGGCCGCGACGGCGTCGAACTCGTGGAAAGCGAGAGCCCGGACGTGGTTATCTTGGATATCGGCTTGCCGGATATGGACGGTTACCAGGTACTTAAAGAGATCCGCCGCTTTGCCGATGTCCCGGTGCTCATGCTGACCGTACGCGGAGAAGACACCGACGTCGCCAAGGGACTGGAACTCGGCGCCGATGATTATATCACCAAGCCGTTCAGCCACATCGAACTGATTGCCCGCGTGCAGGCGGTGCTCCGCCGCGCCCAGGGACTGAATGTAACCGACGAAGAACGTCCCTTTACCAGCGGCAAGCTGTCCGTCGACTTCAACCGCAATGAAGTCACGATAAGCGGAGAACCGATTAAACTGACCTCTACCGAAAGGAAACTCCTCTACTACCTCATCAGGAACGAAGGCCGCATCCTCTCCCATGAAAGCCTGCTAACCAAGGTCTGGGGAGACACGTACGTCGACGCCAGGGACCTGCTCCGCGTCCATATCCAGCACCTCCGGCAAAAACTGGAAGACGACGCTGAATCGCCCTCCGTTATCGTCACCGAACACGGCATCGGCTACAAGTTCATCCGGCCCACCGGAAATTAGCTGTTTCCTGTCCTCCTTTTCACCCGCCGTTTTCCCTTAGCCTCTGTCCGTAAACCACTAAGTATTCTTTACTAAAAGTTTACGACATCTTTATGAAATCTTTATGTTTCTTAGACGCATCTTTATGTTCCTATGTCACAATGGAAATAGCTAAAAAGTACTAGGACTCTCCAGAGAAACAAAAGATGGATAAAGTTAAAGTATTTCTCTCAGATCCGCAGGTTCTCTTCCGGGAAGGGATACATTTCATTCTCTCCGGCGAGGACGATTTTGAGGTCATTGGCGAAACCACCAGTAACCAGGAGGCTTTCACTCTTATCGAGTCCAATCCGCCCAATATAGCCATACTCAGCATGAAGGATGCCAAAGCCAGCGGCTCTGATATTACCCGCCGCATCAAACGTAATTTCCCCTCGATGCAGGTTATCCTGACCCTGGAGCAAAAAGATGAAGACCTGCTGTTTGCCGCCATGAAAAGCGGCGCCAGCGCCTGCATCACCAAGGACACCGACCCGGAATATCTCCTCGACGTCATCAGGGTAGTCGCCCAGGGCAGTTTCCCCTGCATGGAAGAAATGCTGCTCCCGGGAGTCGCCTCGCTGGTGATTGCCGAGTTCGAAGAACTGTCCGCTCTCAACGAGCAACTGGATAACCTGCTCGCTACCCTCACCGCCAAGGAAAACCAGGTCCTCTCCGCTATCACCGCTGGCCATACCATCGAGCAGGTCGCCGAGAAACTGGACTTAACCGAGGAAACCATCCGGCGTAACCTGAGACTCATCCTCAACAAACTGATAAGCAACGAACAGGCAAGAGCGGTAATCGAAGCCGCCCAGAGAGGCCTGCCTGCCATTATCGCGGGCGCCGGTAAAAAAGACCTCAATTCCAATAATTATGTTACCAAGGCTGAATTTAACGAATTTAAAGATAACCTGATGGACAGATTAAAGTCCTTTATAGGTGAACTGGCCTGAAATACGGCAATACCGTGTGAAAGAGAGGCAGCGTATGTAGATGAAGAAAAAAACAAGTTGGTTGGTGCTCCGGCCATCCGGGCAGGCAGGACAACCGCCCACTTTAAGGGGATATAAACAGTCAAACTTTAACTAACTAACACTAAGGAGGAATCAAAACAATGGTCGAAATTAGATATGGTGACCAATATGAAGTAACCGACCTGGCGGGTCATACAGTCAGCGAGGCGCGCGAGCATTTCCAGTCTGAATTTGGTATCCCGGATAAAGCCAAAGCTAGACTGAATGGCGGCAAGGTCAAAGCGAGTGCCGAGCTTGACACGGTACTCAATGACGACGACAAACTTACTTTCGCCGTCTCCAGAGGCAAGGGTGCCTATCTCGTTGGCGCTCTGCTCCTGGCTCTCGCCGTGACCGGCGGCGTATTCGCCTATGGCTGGATTAACGCCACCACCACCATCAGCGCTACCACGAGTAACTACAACTTCGCTGATGTTACGGCAAACAACTCTGTTACCGGTTGGACCGCCCATGGCAATTTCAAGGGCGACGTCTCCGGCGGCAGTCTGTTCAACGTCGAGCCGGCTCCCGGCTACACCGGTGACCTGGTTGTCAGCGTCGGCTTCGGTAATGCCGGCGACCTGGCAGAACGCTATCGCGTCCTCTCCCTGCAGCTGGAAATGGTCTACTCCGACAACGCTTCCCCGCTGGACATCAGTGCCGGTAATGGTGCTGAATGGGTCCTGCTCAACCTGAAGAACGGTACGGTTGACCTGTTCCCCGAGGTTGCTACAGCCAACATGACCGTCAGGGTCAAAGACGGTTTCTACATCACCCATGCCAAGGGCATCGGTGCCTGGGGTGGTTCCGCAGCTCCGGAACTGTTCTGCGAAGTAGCCCAGAGGTAATAAAGTATAAGTAATGTGGTAGGGTGGCAGGACCAAGCACCGCCACCCTACCCGCCCGAAAGGAACGACTTAACCTGAAAATCGTTAAGCAGTACGGAATGAAGTTAGGAAAATGAGAAAGAAACTGGTATTTATAGGAATGGTGTTACTCGCCCTGGTGTTGACCACCGGTACGTTCGCTTACACCTACACCAATACCGGCACGGCGACACTGGATGCTACCATGTCTGAAGATGTCTGGGTCACTCACCAGCCGTCCGAATCTCAACCGAACTGGAACAGCATCCTGCCCGAGGGCGAGTTCAATTCCGAAAAACTGGTACCGGCTGCTGCTGGCGATGCCACCGAGTTACCTGCCCAGTACCCCGCTTCCGGCGAGCACTGGGATAAAGTGGATGACCAGCCCAACCCTGATGACGGTAATACCTACGTATCCACTCAAGGTTCCAGGAGCTGGGAGAAAGACCTTTACAGCCTCAACGATTACACCGGGGCTGGCGGCAGCGAGGAGATCACCGGTATTTCCGTTTACTTCCGCTTAGCCGCCGGCGGTGATTATAACGTAAGGGCTATTGCGGAAATACAGACAAACGGCGAGGCTCACTCGGGACCCACCATAACTCACTCCGGCACGGAGTTTACCACCGAGTCATGGGCATTACCTCTCAATCCCGCCACCGGTGAGTCCTGGACATGGGAAGAGGTTAACTCTTTACAGGCAGGTGTTACCATGAAGGGTAACAGCAAGAACAAACCTGCCGTCTGTACTCAGGTCTATGTCCTGGTTAGTTATGAATTCACCAATACCCAGGGTGAAGTACCCGCCGGCGACCTCTTCGATATCAACCCGCATGAGGACTTTACCGGCGACATGCTTATTAAAGTATACCTGACCAACACCGCCTCGCTCCTCAAGGCTTACCAGTACATCAACATGAAAGTCTATATGGCTGACTCGCTTGAGGCTGAAGAGTCGCCCGAATACCAGGTTCTCAGCATCGAGACCGGTGTGGTTATGTTTACGATTGAAGGCGGTACCGCCGAAGACTATACCATCGAAATAACCGGCGGCAGTTACCGCCTGATTTCAGACGACCCCGATGAATGGGGGGCCGGCTGGAGTGTTATACCTGAATTTTATTGTGAGGTTTGCCAGAGATAAGGCATAACAGGTAACGATACGATGAAACGCGCCATAGGATTAGCATTTGTAACCATAGCTTGTATCGCGGCCTTCCTCTCCGTGAGAGGGACACTGCCGTTTATGCCTATCTTCGGCTCCAGTATGGATCCCACCCTGAAGTCCGGCGGACTGCTCATGATTGACCCCCTGGATAATCCGCGGGACATTAAAGTCGGCGATATCATCGTTTATAACGTCCCGAGCATGGTCAGGGAATATTACAACTACCCGCCCACCGTAGCTCACAGGGTCATTAAAGTACTTGAAGTACCGTCCTTGAGCTTCCGCACCGCCGGCGACAATACCGGGGAAGACCCCTTCACCGTCAGGCCGCAGGACCTCAAGGGAACGGTCGGCAGCCAGATACCCTACCTCGGGCTCCCGCTCCTGTTCTTCCAGAGCCAGCAGGGTGTTATATTCATCATCATTGCCCTTGCCCTGCTTGCCATCTTCCTCTACGGCGGTGAGATAGCCCGCGGCGGCAGCTTCATACACCGCGGTATCTTCGCCCCGGTTATCAACGAGGAAAAACGCGCCAACCGGACGCTGACGCGCAAGATAGAAGCCACGGAAGAGAAAATGACCAATACCGAGCAGGCGCTTGATAAATTCGCGTCTGCCGTGGCGGAATACGCCCAGCACCTGGCCAGCCACACCAGCGCTATCCAGGGCCTCGCCGAGGCTTCCCACGAGTTGAAGAGGGGCGCCGCCGAACAGAATCGTGTCCTGATGTCCCTCGTCCAGAACATGGGCAATATCGGGCCGGTACAGGATATCCAACCCACCAGGACAAAGACACCCGTAAAACTGGAAGCGGAGATTGCGGAAACCGAGAAGCCCTTCCACGGCGCTCTGGAAAAGGGTGTACCGGGCTGCGCGCGGAAACGCCCCCTGACCCCCGAGGAAATCATCAGCAGGCAGGATCATATATAAACGGCGACGACTACCGCATCTCTAGGACTGTGCTCATCGAAGAATACCACCGCTACCCTGCGTCCCGTAATCATCTCCGCCGATGAAATATTCCTGGCGACCGTCACGTCTTCCAGGTATACTTTATAACTGCCGGCGAGTTGTACCGTCGCCGTATAATTGCCGGAGTTGAAGCTCTTTAACTCGCCTTTCCTTAGTTTCATCTCGAATGTCTCCTTTTACTACGCCTATACCGCTCCCAGGCTCAAATGCTGGCGGTACTCCCCCCGCTCGGGACTATAGACCAGGATAAAATCCAGTATTCGTTTCTTCTCTCCGTCGAGACCCGACCTTGCATCGGTAACATCGACCACGTCATAGAGTTGCTGCCCGCAGTTAACCGGTATGATAATAACTCCCCCCACCGCTTCGATTTCCGCGTGACGTAAATGCGCCTGTCCCCGCTGCTGCGCTTCCACTACTGCGCCGATGTTCCTGTCCCCGACCTGTACCAGACGGTCGTGGAGCCGGTCAATCTCGTCCCAGTCGAAGCTGTCGGCGAGTACTAGACCGCTATCGTACCCCTCCACCTGCACTCTGTTTACCTTCATCGCTCCTTTTACATATCTGCCCTCGTAGAGCCGGTGTTCCCCTCCATAGCTGTAAACGGATTCATCGGTCGAGAGCGGATTTATAATATAAGCCGTGTTTCCTTCTATAAAAAGCAGGTCGGGGACAAAGGAGAGCAGTTTTTGGATTACCGCCTTGCCGCTGTTATCCGGGTTTACCGTAAAGTCCGGGTAAAATCCGGTCATCATTTGCGACTGTGTCACTGTTTCAATATTCAAACCCGCCCTGGCGAGTATCATCGCCATAATTTCCCCGACGCTGAAATCATCGGAGTTTTTATTCCAGCGGAACTGGTGTCGGGCACGCCAGTCGCTTAAAGCCCCCCAACCATCCCTGGCGTGTAATAGCAGGCTGGCCTTCCCACCGGCGCTAGTATGTTCCAGCGATTCTACCTGGTAACTCTGACCGGCGCTGAATTCGTTCCCCGAGGTAGTAATATATCCGGGACTGAACTCCAGCTGGCAGCCGGTATCCAGCACGGCAAGGTCGCCTTCGCCCGGTGAAGCGTATCTCCCGTCATCGTTCCTCAGTTCCACTGTCAGGGCACCTGACGTCTCCCCGACCTCCTGTCTTACATTGATAACATCCGCCGTCAGATTTAGATTCTGGGCTTCCAGGGAAGCCTGCCAGACGCCGCCGGGACTGGTAAGCCAGCCATAATTGCCGTGATGTGCCATTGCCAGTCCGTACTCCGATGTTAGATTAAATGGTGTGGGTTCACGCCACAGCCCGTCGACGAAGTTTGTGCCGGGGACGGAATGCGAGCCGTACGGGCGACTGTATGCCTCGGTGCCGGTGTATTTCTCGACGTAGCAACAGCGGTAAACGTCCGGCTTGTCCAGAAAAGGCTGCCGGTACTCGAAGTCACCGCCGGATGGCGCCGAGGCTAGCTCTTTCAGCTCCGACCATTCACCCGCTGCTGCATCGCCGCCGTCGCCGTACACCAGGCTCCACAGCTTATAGTTCCCCGCCGTGTCCCTCCCGGTTACCAGCAAATTCCAGTCGCCGTCGTAAATACCGGCAACGCCGGACAGGTTGCCGGTGCTCTTGTTCCAGGCTGCCTTGCTCTGCCACTGCCCGCCGATATGTTTTTTCACGTACAGGTTGGACTGGTCGGCGAAGAAAATAGCCAGGTCACCGTTGGACCTGTACACCGCCGCCAGCCCGTAGATGG
The DNA here is from genome assembly GCA_964584575.1 of uncultured Dehalococcoidaceae bacterium. GTDB lineage: Bacteria > Chloroflexota > Dehalococcoidia > Dehalococcoidales > RBG-16-60-22 > JAFGPF01. The sequence continues at coordinate 26,495 of CAZPAS010000009.1, forward strand.
CCGTTGTCGCCGTGTAATCGATGAGTTCCGGACTGCCCCAGTTTGCACCGTAGTCCGTGCTCTTGATACGCCTGATTTCCCGGTTGGACTTAATCCAGAATATGGATACCTCCGTCCCCAGCGAAGCCGCCGCCGTCACCACGGCGTTGTACTGGCCGGTGTAGACCCACTGGCTGAAATCGCTCTCCGCGCCGGGGCTTTCCACCCTCTGCCGGTACAGTTTCCGCGAATC
>CAZPAS010000010.1:0-26088 GCA_964584575.1 uncultured Dehalococcoidaceae bacterium
CCGTAGCTGTCCCGGAGGGAATGGACGTTAATCAACTGCGCCAGCTTATGCAGTCCGAGTACGGTATCGTCCTGGCTGGCGGACAACAGCATCTTGGTGGTAAAATATTCCGCATCGGACACCTGGGATTGGTAAGCGAGTCTGATATAAAAGAACTGCTGGCGGCGCTTAAGGAAGTCCTGCCGAAAGCCGGCTTTAAAGGAAAGTAATAAGGGATATATATGGCGGACAAACGTAAAAAGGTACTGATTACCGACCAGATTTCGGAAGAGGGTATAAAAAACCTGCGTAAAGAGGCGCAGGTGGATATCAAGGTGGGGCTCAAGCCGAAGGAAATCGTTGATATCATCGGCGACTATGAAGCCCTGATGGTACGCAGCCAGACGATGGTCACCGCCGATATTATCGAGGCGGGCAAGAAATTGCAGGTTATCGCCCGTGCCGGTGTCGGCATCGATAACGTGGACGTCGAGGCGGCGACACGTTACGGCGTGGTGGTGGTGAATGCCCCCACCGGCAACACGGTATCCGCCGCCGAGCACGCCATCGCCCTGCTGCTGGCGTCGGCGCGCAATATTCCCCAGGCTAACGCGGTGCTCAAGACCGGCGAGTGGCGCCGCAGCGATTTCATGGGCACGGAACTGCGGGGCAAGACGCTGGGAATTATCGGGCTGGGTAACGTCGGCACGGAGGTCGCCAAGCGGGCGCAGGGATTCGAGATGAGGCTCATCGGCAGCGACCCTCTGGTGTCCGAGGAATATGCCCAGAAAATCCAGGTTGAACTCGTCGACCTTAATAAGTTATTTAAAGAATCGGACTTCGTTACCCTGCACCTGCCGCTGACGCCCCAGACCAGGGGCATGATAGGCGCCAGGGAACTGGCGATGTTCAAGTCCACGGCGCGGATTATCAACTGCGCGCGGGGCGGCCTCATCGACGAAGCGGCGCTGGTCAAGGCGATAAAAAATAAAAAACTAGCCGGGGCGGCTATCGACGTCTTTGAGAAGGAGCCCATCACCGAGAGCATACTCTTCGGCGTGGATAATATCATCGTCACGCCGCACCTGGGTGCATCCACCACCGAGGCGCAGGTACTCGCCGCCCGTGACGTCGCCGAGCAGATAATCGATATTTTCCGGGGACTGCCGGCGCGCTCGGCTATCAACGTTCCTTATATACCGTCGGAAACGATGACGGCGCTGGCGCCTTATATGAAGCTGGCATCGACCCTGTGCAAGCTCGTTTACAGCCTTGCCGAAGGGCAGGCTAAGAATATACGCATCAGGTACGAAGGCGATATCGCCAATTACGATACCAATGCCCTCAAGGCGGCGGTCGTCGGCGGTCTGCTCGAAGGCATCGCCGAAGAACGCGTTAATATCGTTAACTGTAATCTCATCGCCGCCAAACGCGGTCTGACCGTCATTGAAGAAAAAGAGGCTTCCTGCGAGAATTATGCCAGCCTGCTCACTGTGGAAATAAATACCAGTATGGGTATATGCGCCGTTGCCGGAACGGTAATGCACGACGAATCGCATATCGTGCGGGTAAACGAGTACTGGCTGGATATCGTGCCCGTCCCCGGTTCTTACTTCCTCTTCAGCGACCACCTCGACCGTCCCGGATTCATCGGGGCGATTGGTAAAATTACCGGCGACGCCGATATCAATATCAGTTCCATGCACCTGGGCCGCCTCAAGCCCAGGGGGCAGGCCCTGCTCGTCCTGACCATGGACGAACCCCTGCCGGAGAAGCAGCAGCAGCAAATCCTGGCGATACCGGACGTCTATACCGTCAAGCTGGTGGCGCTTTAGTTCTTTGGCATCGATTTTGTCTTTATTATCTCATTTTATGTCATGTATCCGATTGACTTGACCTACCGGCGGTGTTATCATACCTCAGAGAGCAAGGCATTCTTACGAATAAGGTAGAGCGATGACGCCTCTTAGCGAGCTTTACGAACAGATATCACTCTGTCAGAAATGCGACATAGCTAAATCACGCACGAAGGTGGTACCCGGCGAAGGGGCTGAGGACGCGGATATCATGTTCATCGGTGAGGCGCCCGGCTGGCACGAAGACCAGCAGGGGCGTCCTTTCGTGGGACCTGCCGGACAGTTCCTGGATAAATTGCTGGCTTCCATCAACCTCAATCGCCAGCAGGTATACATAGCTAATGTCATTAAGTGCCGCCCCACCAATAACCGCGACCCGTTGCCAACGGAGATGCAGAACTGCCGTCCCTGGCTGAACCGTCAAATTGAAATCATCAAGCCTAAAATGATTGTTACGCTGGGGCGATATTCCATGGCGATGTACTTTCCCGGTAAGAGTATCAGCAAGATTCACGGCACGGCGCAGAGGCATGACGATGTTATCTACTACGCCATGTACCATCCGGCGGCGGCGTTGCACCAGCAGAGTCTCAAGCAGGCAATTGAAGCCGATATGTTGAAAATACCGAGAATCCTGGCAGAGTCTACCAGTGTCCAGGAAACCCGGCCGGAACCGCAGCAGTTGAGTATGTTCGAGGAATGATTATATGTCGAAGCCAAAGTTGAAGCTGATACCACTCGGTGGACTGGGTGAAATCGGCAAGAATATGATGGTGCTGGAGTATGAAGACGATATCATCATCATCGATGCCGGACTTATGTTCCCCGAGGAAGAAATGCTGGGTATCGACCTGGTTATTCCCGACCTCAGCTACGTGGTGGAAAGAAAAGACAGAGTAAGGGGCATCGTCATCACCCACGGGCACGAAGACCACATCGGCGCCCTGCCCTATCTGCTCCCCCAGCTTGATAATGTCCCCCTGTATTCCACCAAACTCACCAACGGACTTATTCGCGTCAAGCTGAAGGAAAGAAGGACGCGCCAGGGAGTCAATCTTAAAATCCTGGAGACCGGCAAGGAAATCAGCCTCGGCAAATTTAAGATTGAGCTGTTCCCCGTATGCCACAGTATCCCCGATGCCGCCGGCATCATCGTGCGTACGCCGGTGGGAGTCATTATTCACAGCGGCGATTTTAAAATAGACTATACTCCGGTCAGCGGCAAAGGCACCGACCTTTCGCGTCTGGCGACGCTGGGCGCCCAGGGGGTCCTGTTGTTGCTTTCCGATTCCACTTATGCTGAACTACCCGGCTACACCCCTTCCGAGCGAATAGTTGGAGAATCGCTGCAACATGTTATCGCCAATGCCCCGGGGAGGGTCATCGTCACCACCTTCTCCTCGCTAATTTCGCGAGTGCAGCAGGTCATCGATGCCGCTGCCATGTACGACCGGCGCGTCTTCATCGTGGGACGCAGCATGTCGGATACCGTGCGTATCGCCCTGGAACTGGGCTATCTAAATGCCCCGGAAGGCTTGCTGGGCAGAATCGACGAGGTCAAGGGGTTGCCCCCGGAAAAGATAGTCCTGGTGACCACCGGCAGCCAGGGGGAGCCGACCTCCGCCCTGGTGCGCATGGCTAACCGCGACCATCGCCACGTGCATATCCAGCATGGCGATACCATCGTGCTTTCGGCGACGCCCGTACCGGGTAACGAATCGCTGGTCAACCGCACCGTGGACAGTATTTTCAAGCAGGGCGCCCGCGTCCTGTACGACAAGCTGGGACAGGTGCACGTCCACGGTCACGCCAGCCAGGAAGAACTTAAGCTCATCTTGAGCCTGGTCAAGCCCCAGTTCTTCATGCCCATCCACGGCGAGTACCGCCACCTCAGCCTGCACGCGCAGCTGGCGGAATCGGTGGGAATATCACCGGAGAATATCTTCGTCCTGGAAGACGGTGACGTCCTCGAACTCACCGATAACAGTGCCAAAGTCAATGGTAAAGTAGGTTCCGGTCATGTCTATGTGGACGGTCTGAGCGTCGGCGATATCGGCGGGGTCGTCCTGCGTACCCGCCGGATGCTCTCGCGGGACGGCATCGTTGTGGTAATTATCGCCGTCAACCGGCAGTCCGGCAAGCTGGTGGGCAGACCGGACATCGTTACTCGTGGATTCGTCGATACGCGTGAGTTCAAGGATATGATGGACGAGAGCCGCGAGCTGCTGGCAAAGACGCTGGACCACAGCGGCGGGCGGGTCGCCGAGTGGAGTTTTATAAACACCAAGGTCAAGGACACCCTGGACAAGTTTTACTACCAGCGTACCAAGCGCCGCCCCATGATACTTCCCTTCATGGTGAAAGTATAAAATCGGGTTTCCCGTGCTTGCAGGAGTCAAATGGCTAAAAAGAGAGTACCCGTAAATAAAAAACCAACTGCGAAGAAGAAGCCCGGTAAGCAGTCTTCGCAGTCAACGCTGGGGCAGTTCCTGCGCTTCCTGGCGAGGTCGCCCATGCGGCAGATTATCATGACGGTGGTCATCGTGGTGCTGCTGTTCGTCTTCCGGCAAAGCCTGGCGGACTTCTTCGAAACCCTCCGCGAACTCTTCGGCTGGGGTCTGTTATTCATTTTCGCCGCCATCGTTGTCATCATTACGATGATATGGCGGCGTACGGCAGGTACGCTTGTCCGCCACTGGAACCGGTGGCTGGGCGGCATTGCCTTTGTCCTGGCGGTCTGGGGAGTCCTGTCCGCTATCAACAGTCCCAGCGCGAACATGCCCAAAGGTCTGGGAGGCAGCTTCGGGCGTGAAATTATAGATTACACAAATAATGCCTTTTACTGGTATTTACGTATATTTGCCCTGATAATCATCGGTATTATACTGGTTGCCCCCAAACAGAGCTGGGCAACCGTAACGAGGTTCTTCGCCTGGGTGGGCAGACAGTTCGAAAGGCAGCCGGTGCCACAGTGCCGCGCCAGGCCCGTGGAAACACAACCGGCCCACCGCGTGCTCCGTCCCAAGACACCTATAGAAAGTAAGCCACCCCTGCCGAAGGTGATGCAGGAGCCTGTAATGCCTCCGGAGGTAGTGTCCTCCCGCAAGAGGCTGGAAGAACTGGCGAACAAGGCGGCGGCACTGAAGCCCAGCGCCGATAAGATTACAGAACCCAAAACAACTGAAGCCAAACCTGCCGAAGCAGAACCGCCGCCCAGGCAGGAACTCCGTCAGGTAGCCGAGGATGTCTGGAAAAAGTACGGGCAGTCCGGCGACCTGGAAGTCGTCGAGGGCTGGAGCCTGCCGCCGATAGACATACTCGATACGGCTCCTGAGGTGCAGTTCAGCCAGGACCAGAACGTACAGCGGGCTAAGCTCATCGAGGAAACGCTGGCGAGTTACAACGTCGAAGCCAAGGTGGTACAGATAAATGCCGGTCCTACCGTCACCCAGTTCGGCGTGGAGCCCGGCTGGGACAGGAAATACAAGGAAGTCAAGGAAAGAGATAAAGACGGCAACGTGCAGATACGCCTGGAGGAAGTTTCCAAGACCCGGGTCAAGGTGGAGAGGATAAGCTCGCTTGCCAACGACATGGCGCTGGCTCTGGCGGCGCCCACCATAAGAATAGAAGCCCCGGTGCCGGGAAAGTCGTTCATCGGCATCGAGGTACCTAATATGACGTCGGACATGGTAAGCCTGCGGGGTGTGGTGGAGACCAGCGTCTTCCAGAAACTTCATGCCAAGTCCAAGATGGCGCTGGCTCTCGGCAAAGGGGCTGGCGGGGAGGCAATCGCCGGCGACCTTACCAGGATGCCTCATTTACTCATCGCCGGCGCCACGGGCAGCGGCAAGACGGTTTGTCTGAATACTATTATCTGCTGCCTGCTGATGCATAACACGCCCAATGAAGTACGCTTTATTTTAGTAGACCCCAAGAGAGTCGAGTTGACACAGTACAACAGCATACCGCACCTGGCGACACCGGTCATCGTGGATACTAACAAAGCCATCGGAGCATTGCGCTGGCTCCTGCAGGAAATGGACCAGCGTTACCAGAAGCTGGCGGCATCAGGCGCCAGGCATATCGAGGGCTATAATAAAGATAGAACGGGCACTGACAGGCTGCCCTACCTGGTTTTACTTATCGACGAGTTGGCCGATTTAATGATGGCGGGATTCGACGAGGTGGAAAGCAGTCTGTGCCGTTTAGCTCAGCTGGCGCGCGCGACCGGCATTCATCTGGTCGTGGCGACACAGCGGCCCTCGGTGGACGTGGTCACCGGTCTCATCAAGGCCAACTTCCCCACCCGCATCAGCTTCGCCGTTACCTCGCAGGTGGACTCGCGTACCATCCTCGACGGCGCCGGCGCGGAGAAGCTCCTCGGAGCGGGTGATATGCTTTACATGCCTACCGAAGCCGCCAAGCCCAGGCGTCTCCAGGGCTGTTTCCTGTCCGATACCGAGATAGACCGGCTCGTGTATTTCTGGGCGAGCCAGCAGAAGGAAGAACCGGACAGGCTGAAGCTGGAAACGCTCGTGGCTACCGCCCCGGCGGGTACCATCGGCGGGCACCCCCGCGACCCGCTGCTGGAACAGGCGAAAGAACTGGCCAGGCAGCATGATAATATCTCGACATCATTCCTGCAGCGCAGGCTGCACATCGGCTACCCGCGCGCAGCGCGCCTCATGGAGCAATTGCAGGCCGTCCTGCAACAGGAACGGGAACAAGAGCAGGAACCCGTCGAAGAGAATGATATCGCCGAAGAAGACGATGACATACTGTAATAATCCTCGATAACAGGGAGGTGTTACGTGTATAACAGGATAATGGTACCGCTGGATGGGTCCGAACTGGCGGAAGTAACTCTCTGGTACGCCGCGAGGCTAACCGGAAGACTTAAAGCCGCTCTTACTCTGGTCTATGTGTCACCTCAAGACGAAGTGACGTCTACTCATATGCACGAATGCTATCTGAAAGATGTAATCACACGCATAAAAAAAGCCGCCAGGAGTGCCGGACGCGACGAAGTAAATGTCGATTACAAGATGCTTAAGGGCGACCCCGCCGAAGAAATCGTTGACTACGCCGATAAGGCTAAAATCGACCTTATTATACTTTCCACTCAGGGTAAGTCCGGCATCAAGCGCTGGCCGCTGGGCAATGTAGCTAACAAGGTAGTCTCGGCTACCAGCAAACAGGTACTCCTCATCAGGGCTAAAGGAGCCAAGACGGACGTTTATAAGGGTTCTCTGGAAAAGGTGCTCGTGCCGGTAGACGGCTCCAAACAGAGCGAGTCGATACTCAGGTATATTACCCACCTTGCCAAGGAACTCGACCTGGATGTTACCCTGCAACACGTCTGGATGCGGAGAGTCCCCTCTTATCCTACCCGGGAAGGGTTAGAAAGATTAAAGAAAGAGAAAAAGCAGGCGGAGAATTATATTCTCAGGCTGGAATCAAGGATGAAGAGCAAGGGAGTGCGTACCAGCGTCGTTCTGGATGATATCACCCAGGGAAGTGAAGCCGAACAAATCATCAAGCTGGCAGAGGACGGGAAATACAGCATGGTAGCCATGGCTACCCACGGCTGGTCCGGAGTGGAACGCTGGATATTCGGCAGCACTGCCAACAAGGTCCTGAACGAAGGCAGCACCCCCCTGTTACTCGCCAGGCCTATCAAGTCCAGAAAAAGAACGGGTTCATAAAACCCCGAATCCCCAGAACACCACCAGCAGGATTGCCGCTGACAGCAGTGCGCCGGTAATTACCTGCGCCGGGGAATGCTGGTTCAGCCTGATTCTCGCCCAGGCTACCGGGGGCAGCAGCAATATCGTCAGGGCTCCCGGAGCGCCGTAGATTATAGTAATTATCGTCACCGAGCCCGCCACAAAGGCGGTATGCAGGCTTATCTTCCAGAATCGATTTATCACCATGAAGGCGACAATCGATATCAGTCCGGCGGTGAAGGTGACCGATAGCAGTTCAGGGGCCTCGAAATACCACATCACGCCACAGCCTACGACTCCCAGGGCGCTTGCCAGGATGTAAATGCCGTTTCTCTGCTGCCGGGGATTGGCAAAGATGCCCTCCAGTCTCTTCTGGCGTACCATGTAGACCACTACCAGGAAGACCGGCAGCACGCTGAGTACCAGTGAAATCAGTATCCATTTCAAAGCTTCATTCGCACTGTCGGTAGATTCTACCGCCAGCATTATGAACACAATGAAGCTTAATAGAAAGGGATTCAGAATATCGGTGGTAAGCTTCGCCAGTCTTTCTCTCATAATCTTCCCGGTGTTATACGTTAATATCATATACTAACCTATTATTTCGCAGATAGGCAATAAAGCGGGAGTAGATGTTATGACGGATTTGACGGAGACACTATCTTCCCCGGCGGACCCGGCAGGACTTGGGCGCCGGATACATTCAAGCAGCTGGTGGACTCCACTAAAGAAAAGATATACACACTGCCCGGCGATACGGTGATATGTCCCGGTCACGGCAGAATAACCACGGTAGAAAAGTCCGGAGAAGAATATAGAGTATTCGCCTCCCGGTCCCACAGTGATAATCTTTGCGGTGATGTCCTCTGGCTTTCTTCCTAGTAACGCATCTCGACGCGGTGGAAAGCCTCGGCAAGCTCGAAGTCCTCTCCCTCGGCGTTCATCTTCGCCCATTCACGCATGCGTTCCCGCATCTCCGGTGGGATATCCCCTACCTGGCTCTTATGACAGCCCAGGGCGGCCAGCTTGATATCGAAGGTGTCCGTGACGTCAAGTCGATAGTTGATGTCGTCCGAACCCCAGAACCATATTTCCCTGACCTTGTGGGGCTCCAGTCCCTCGTCGAGCAGTTCAGGATAAGAAAGGTGGTCTCGCGCGTAGGGGAAAACGGCATCGAGAGTTACCAGTCCGGTAATACGGTGGTCGCGGTGCCACATGTACTTGCGGTACGGGTCTGCCGTTACCACGGCGAAAGGCTGGTAGAGACGTATCACCCGCACCAGCGCCTTGCGGAACTTGTCCGAGTCTTCCAGACTCTGGTCCGGGAAACGCAGAAAGACGACGTCCTTGACGCCCAGCAGCTTGGCTGCCGCCGTCTGTTCCTTCTCACGGATTTTCGCCAGTTCCGCCGGCTTCATATTGCGGTCGCTGGTGCCTTTATCGCCGTTGGTGCACACCACGTAGACGACCTTCCTGCCTTCACTTGTCAGCCGGGCAACCGTGCCCGCGACCCCGAATTCCGCGTCGTCCGGGTGCGGCGTCACCACCATCAAATACGTCTGATTATCCATAGCAAACGGTAATTCCTCAATTAAAGCTGGACACTCTAATTGTATAACATTCACCAAGTTGGTACAATTATTCCAGAGGTCATTGGATTCAACATGGCTGCTTCCCCGTACAATATCAGGCACTACCGGACTGCCGATTTTAACGACTTTGTCCTGCTTTTTCAGGAAGCCGAGCGGCAGGAACCCATCGGCAGGCCGAACACGCCGCAGGCAATCCTGGACAAGTTCTCCCATCCCGCCTTTACCGTCGAGGATGATTTACTAATCGTGGAAAGCGCCGGCGAAATCATCGGCTTCATGGACATGCTGCCGGAACTGGGCATCAACAGGTTGATAGTCGATTGCTGGTTACGTCCTGAACACCGGCGCAAGGGACTGGGTAAAAGACTGCTCCGCCAGGCCGCTGCCCGCGCTAAAGAACTCGGCGCCGAATTCCTTCACGTGATTATCGGCGAAGGAAATAAAACTGCTGTGACCGTACTCACCAGGCTGGGGTTTGAAAAAGTACGCGAGTATCGGGAAATGACGCTAGACCTGAAGAAAGCAGACGGGAAAGAACTCATGCGCGCTTCCCACGAGTGCCGCCCGCTGGGCGAAGGTGAAGAGGAAATGCTCGTGGAGATACAGCGACGCAGCTTTGCCGACCACTGGGGCTACAATCCCGATACCCCGGAAACGATGGACTACAATATCGGCTTGAGCCACCGTTCGCCACGGGACATCGTCCTGTCCTGTAAGGAGGATGATATCACCGGCTACTGCTGGACGGAAGTAGCCCCCGGCGGACAGGGTCGCATCTTTATGATAGGTTCGGACCCCGATTACCGCGGCAGAGGTATCGGCAGGAAGCTGCTGCTGGCGGGACTGGCTAATCTTAAAAACAAGGGCGTCGATGAGGTGGGCCTGACGGTCGACAGCGAGAATCAAGCAGCAATTTCACTATATCAGTCCGTGGGATTCGTGCCGCGGGAAAGCTACCTGTGGTATGAGAAGCCGGTAGACTAAGCGACCGGTGTCAGCCGACTTTGCAGCGCCAGCCTTAATTCTGTGATTACTCTCCCGGCGATGTTCTCCCAGCTATATCCGCTGATAGACTCCCTGATAGCGAGAGATGAATTCATGTCGCGGGGCAGTCTTTTAAGGATTGAATCGATGCCGTCAGCCAGTTTCCGGGGCGTATTATCCTCCACCACGTATCCGGTTTCGCCAGGCACGATGATATTCTTCATATCGCCCACGTCCGTTGCCACCACCGGCGTGCCGCACGCCAGCGATTCCAGCGCCACGAGTCCGAAGCTCTCGTAGTAGGAAGGCACCACACAGACATCGGCGGCACTATAAAAATGAGCTAAACGCTCCTGTTTTACCATGCCCTGAAACGTGACCCTTTCCGCAATACCCAGTTCAACCGTCAGTTTCTTCAGGTTATCCAGTTCTTTTTTACTGTATTCATCGCCGCCGATGATTATCAGTCGCAGGCTTTCATGCTCATTCAAATGAGTGACCGCCCTGATAAGCCGGTCAGTGCCCTTCAGCGGGTCGATTCTACCTACGAACAGGATTATCTTTTCGTCGTCGAGTCCCAGGTCCCGTCTGGCGGCTTTCCTGTCCACGGGCTGAAACAGGTCCATGTTCACGCCGCAGGGCACGATGCCGATTTTATACGGCCGGGCGCCGTAGCGCTGCACAAGCTGTTCTTTTTCCTGCGCCGTTGCCACGATGACACGCTGGCAGAGGTCTACCGCCTCCTTTTCCGTGACGATACGCAGTTCGGAGGCATCCTCCCCGATGCCGACTGCATTTTTCACGGCGCCCAGAGTGTGGAACATGACAACATGGGGCACCTGCCACCATTGCTGTAAATATTTCCCCGCCCATCCCGAGAGCCAGTAATGGCTGAAGATAATGTCGTAGTGCAGGTCGTTCTTCCTGCGGAAATTTTCCAGGTTGCAGTTGAATTCCGGCAGGTAGGAATACACCGCCAATTTATGTATCGTCTCTTCCTGTCCCGCCTTAAGGTGGATAAGTCTCGCCAGCTGCCCCAGTTCGACAATCTGTGAGTCGGCAGGGTCATGCGCCCGGGTGTAAACGTCCACGTAGTGTCCCTGCTCGCCCAGTACGCGGGCGATTTCCCGGATATAGACGCTCATACCGCCGGTATCTCTGGCTCCCAGGTCTCCTACCGGGCAGCTGTGGGCGCTCAACATGGCGATTCTCAGTCTGTTTTCATCCATTTATTTCAATCCTGTCCAAGAGTTATTTGACACCGGTACAGCGGCACTTCCCTGCCACCCAGGTGGTACTTGTACGTTTCGGCGCCCTTGAGAAAATCGAACTTCTTTTTACCGTGTTCGATGCTGTCCTTGATTGCCAGCACCTTGCTTAGCAGCCCGGCGCTTAGGGAAGTATATTCCGGGTCATAGCCGCTGTTGTAGAGGTATATACAATTATTATAATCAAAGCATAATATCTCTGCCAGCGGCACGCTATCCAGCTCCAGCACGCCCAATTTTAACAATCCGGCCTCCGCCATGCTTTCCGCCAGCAGACTGAAGAACGATTTCATCCGCTCCGTCATGAATTCGGCTTTGTCCTGCCGGCTCTCGACGAACATCCTGAAAAAGGTGTCCATGACAGCCGGAATATCCGCGCCTCCTTCGATAAAGCGGAACTCCACGTTTCCCTCGTCCATCAATCTCCTCAGCTTGCGCCTTACCTCGTGGCGCTGCTTGGAGGTCAACGATTCCAGATATGTTTCCCAGTCGGCAGGCAGGTCCATCTCCACGGATATGTCCTCTTGAGTCTTAACGACCTTATATCCGCGGTCGGTGGCTACGTGTACCAGACTCGTCACCACCGTGGAATCGGGGCGTACGTGCTTGAGGTCAAGATCTTTTATGCCATTTTCCTTTAAATCGTCCAGCAGTATATTGAAAAAGTCTTCTTGCATGCCGGGCATAATCACAAAGTCCAGGTAGTCGCAAACGTCCGTGTTTCCCATCAGATAAGCCGTCCCGTCCTTCTCCATCAACGGCGCGATTCCGGCGATATTCTCCCCCTGCCGCACCGTGCGTACGTACGGTTGGTTACCGGCGCCGAATACCCGCCACCAGACCTTGAGCCAGACCGGCAATACGAAAACGGACGGCCAGCCGAGGGTTTGTCTGGAATCTGCCCGGTATGAGTCCAGACTGTCAAGGCTTTCTTCGTGAACGGTGTAGTTCATATATCTACGCAATAGTCTATCATTTTACCTGTGGAGGGGTAAAAGGACTTATATCACATCGCGCCGGGAAAATTGACAAACAGGCACGTATAAGCTAGTCTTTTAACGTTATAAATAAGAAAGGGGTAAGAAAATGGCAAAGCAGATCATCCTTTATAACCTGGCGGACCATGTCACCGATGAGCAGTACAAGGAATACGTCATTAACGAAAAGGGACCGCTGCTGGATGGACTACCGGGTGTTAAGAAGTTCGAGATGGTGAAGATAACCGGCTCGATGAAGGGCGAGATCCCCTATAAATACGTCGGCATTCTCCATATAGAAGATGAGGAGAAGTTTGCCAAGGAAGCCATGCCTTCAAAAGAGTTTCAGGACTTCGGCGCCAAGTGGAGCACCATGGTGAACCCGGCTTTCCATACCCTGTCGGGCGAAGAGATATATTAAGTCGACCGTAAACACCGCTTCATATACAAAAAAAGTCGCGTAATACCGTATGATATCCGCTCACGTAGAGAGGGAGGGAGTAGGTATGCATTTAGAGAGCCTGTTAACCGACGAGGACCGTCAGATACGGGATGTTATTAGGGATTTTACCAGGAAGGAAATTATTCCCAATACCGGGAAACTTGAAACGGATTATCAATTTGTAGAAGAGGTTCATCAGAAACTTGTTGATATCGGTATTCAGGCGGCGGGTTATCCCGCCGAATATGGCGGTGGAAATGGTTCCAGTACTTCTCTCGGCATCATCTGCGAAGAATTAGCCAAAGGTGACGGCGGCATAAGTCTTTCTGCAGGTATCAATTGGGGCATTATTCTTCTACCGGCAATAGTCGCCCAGAATAAAGCAGTTATGGATGAATTTGTGCCCCGTTTCTGCAGCGGTAAATTAGCCTACGCCTGTCTTTCTATGACCGACGAAGCCGGCGGCGCTGATTCTGAAAACCCACTTCTGGCGGGTTCCGGCATTAAGACGATGGCAAGGCTTGAGGGCAATGAGTACGTAATAAATGGAAGCAAAGCCTGGCCGACTCATGGCGGTATAGCGGAATGTTACCTGACGATATGTACTACCGACCCCGGGGCTGGTGATGACGGTGTTGCTCTGATATATGTGCCAAAAGATGCCCCCGGGCTGACATTTGGTAAGCCGGAGAAAAAGATGTTATTTAAAACATCGATAAACGGTGCGGTATATTACGAGGATGTGCGTGTGCCTAAGGAGTTCAGGCTCGCCGGACCCGGCATGGACGCTAATTTTTACCATTTTCTGGAGACAGGAACCGGGTGGCATTCGGCAACTATGGCATTAGGAATTGCCGAAAGGGCTTTTGAGATAGTGCTTGAGTATACGGGCACTCGCATGGGCGGATTCAAACCGGTCAGACAGCACAGCATGGTAGCCGGGATAATAGCCGATATGGCTACCGGTCTGGATATGATGAGAGCAAGTATATACAACCTGAGTTATATGCTTGACCATCTCGACGATTATGGTCCACCGTGGTCACCATCGTTCGTATCAAGAGCGGCAGCCACGAGAATTTTCGCCGGTGATACCGCGGTTGAGATAGTGAATAAAGGCGCCGAGTTACTAGGTTCAATGGCAATCTCAGAAAGTTTTCCTTACGAGAAATGCCTGAGAGATGCTAAAATTACCCAGCTCTGGCTGGGAGGGCAGCAAATTTCACGTTATCGCGTTGCCAGAGGCTATTACGACCTAAAGAATTGGGCTTAAATATTGCCTCATGCCTGGTTTAGATAAACACGCCGTCGGTCAGGTTGGCCGTGTGTACGTAGGTCTCGATTCTGGGTGCTCCCTTGCAGATATCCAGGACGGTGGCTTTGAACTCTGCCGACTTTAGATAAGCATCGAAGTCTTCCTGCTTTTCCCAGAGCAGCATGGCGCCCTGCGCGGCTGTCCCGGGGTCCATGATGAAGTATTTCTCCTTGAGCCCCGGGATTTTGCGGCAGCTTTCCACCACCTGCTGGATATGCTTTCTCGCTACGTCGACATCGGCTAACTGCGCGGCTACTTCGTCTTTTAGTTCGAATTTTACGATTACGGCAATCATCTGAATAATACCCCTGCTTATGGGTTCTCCATCTTCCGGGCTAATTCTTCTATATTCTCCCTCTCGCGTATCAGGAACTTCTCCCTGCCCTCCGTATATGAGGGAAGGACCCATTTCATCTCCTTCAGGTTTTGCGTGATAACAGGTATCCAGTTGTAGGGAATGGAAATCAATATATACCCTTCCTTGTATACCTCTTTTGATTTCATGCCGAAAGCCAGGCCTGTCACCGTGTAATTCACCTTGCCGGTGCGGAACGGATAGTTATAAACCCAGGCGCACCCCAGCACGCCGGTAGACATCGATTCTCTAAGTGCACCGGTGGAATAACACATCGCCCGCAATATGATTTCCGCCTGGGTGGTATCGGCCAATATAATCAGCAGGTCCGGTTCGAAAGCCAGCTTGTCCAGCGTGGCGTAAGCTACGTAGTTAACGATTCCTTTCGGCAGTATTTTAAGATACTGGTAGAGGTTGCTGTTAGCCCGCGCGTCCTGGAATATTTCAAGGTTTATCCCCACTTCCCCCGCCTCGGCGAACGCGGGCAGTTCCTCCATCCCCATCAGCGCCTTCCCGAAACATGTCTCGTTCTCCTTGGCGAAGTAAAACGGCGTTCCCCTGTCCTGCGCTTCCTTTAGCATTTCGCAGAAAGACAACGACTTATCCAGCTGTTCGATACCTTCCGGGCGAGTGGGCAGGAACTTGACGCCCACGGGCTGTTTTTCAAAATCAAACTTCTGGTAAATGGAGAGGTCCTGCTTTAACGGTCTCATTTTTCTATCCTCGCTTTATTATTGATTTTTCGGGAGGATGTGCTTGAGGTGGGGAAATTCATCCTCGGCGTGGGGGAATATGAGGGCTTTGGTGAACGTGCTGTTGAACTCCGGCTCGACGGTCAGTTCCACGTAGTCGACCTTCCTGGCCATGACGTCGGCTTCTTTCCTCTTGTCCGTATTGAGCAGCGCCATTCGCGCGCCGTCGCCGGCGGCGTTGCCGACCGCGTAGACGTCTTCCGGGGCGCAGTCCGGGAAAAGTCCGATAACCGCCGCCGATTCTTTATCTATGTAACTGCCGAAAGCACCGGCAAGAATTACCTTATCGATTTTCTTAACGCCCAGTCGGTTCATCATAATCCTGGCGCCGGAATACATCGCGCCCTTGGCAAGCTGAATCGCCCGGATGTCTTTCTGGCAGATGACGATATCATTACCGATGGACGTTTCCTCCGCATGGGCGATGACGAACTCCGGTTCGCCGCCGCTTTTTCTTAAACGCTTTGTTTTCAGTCCCGTATTGAAACGTCCGCCCTTATCGATAATCCCCGCCAGGAACAGATGTGCGGCGGCGTCGAATATCCCCGAGCCGCAGATACCACGCGCGCCGATGTTCTTGACCTCGGTATTCCATTTATCGTTGCCGATTACCTTGAACTGCACTTCCTTCGTCTTGGGGTCGATTTTCAGCTTCTCGATGGCGCCCGGTGCGGCGCGCATGCCGTGCCTGATTTCCGCCCCTTCGAAGGCGGGACCGGTGGCGCACGACGAAGAAAGCAGCTTGTTACGATTTCCCATAATCAATTCGCCGTTGGTGCCGATATCGATAATCAGCAGTATCTTGTCCTGGTTGTACGGCTCTTCGGCGATGAGCACGCCTACGTTGTCCGCCCCGACGAAGCCGGCTTCTATCGGCAGGACGTGCACGTAACCGCAGGGAGCTATCCTGATACCCAGTTCACGCGCTTTGACGTCAAGAGAATGGTGCACTCCGGGCACGAACGGCGTCTTGCCGAGATACTGCGGGTCGAAGTCCAGAAAGATATGGTGCATACAGGTGTTGCCGACCACCGTCATATCGATGATATCCGAGCGCCTTATCCCCGCCTTCGCCGCCGCCCGTCCGGCAATCTGGTTGAGTCCCTTGATAATCGCCCGGTTCATCTGCTCCAGGCCGTCTTTACTTTTTACGGCGTAGCTGATGCGTGACATGACGTCCTCGCCGTAGGCGACCTGCGGGTTCATCATGGAGTTGGTCGCCAGCACCTCGCCCGTGGTAAGGTCGCAGAGATAACCGGCAACGGTGGTCGTGCCGATATCTACCGCTAGTCCGTAGCCTTTAGGCACATTACCCGGTTCTATATCTATGATTTCCTTTTTGTTCCAGACAGATACGGTAACCTTCCAGTTACCTTCACGCAGCAAGTTCTGCAGCTGCTTTAAAATGGGGTAATCGATGTTCAGGTTGCGCAGCTTGTGTTTCTTAGCCAGCGCTTCCTGGACGCGCCCCAGGTCGCCAAGAGTATCGTGTAATGTGGGGCTCTTAAGCTCGATGTAGTGTTTCTCTACCGCCGGCTTGAGCTTGATATTTATATCGGCGGCTTCCTTGCGTACCACCTGCTTTCCGGTACGCGTTTCTTCCGGTACAAAGACTACGACATCGCCGTGGATGCGAGTCTTACATGCCATGCGGTAATGCTGGCGCAGCTGCGTTTCACTCAGGAACTTGTGGTTCGCCTCGTCAATTATGGCAACGGACGATATCTTGGAGGATATCCCGTACTTGGCGAAGTATCCCTTCTCTATCCGTACCTTGCACTTGCCGCAGGTGCCCTTGCCGCCGCAGACACTTTCGATGTCGGCACCCAGATGCCGGGACGCTTCGAGGATAGTAGTACCGTCTTCCACTTTGCCGCGCACGCCGCAGGGCTGGAAAACTACCATGTGTCTATCGTTTTTCATCGTTCAAATATTACCATGTAAGGGTATACCAGTTCAAAGCTGCGGATAATACCGGATAGCTTGAGAAAGTAAGTACTGTCATACGAGTGTAGTAATTAACCTGTCGGCGCCAGCTTCTCCAGGTGGTAATCTACGCCGCCGAAGCTGAACTCGCTGTAACGGGCTTTCTTGGTATAGAAATGCAGGATATGGTCTTCCGTAAAGCCGATGGCGCCGTGCACCTGGTGCGCGGAGTGCATGACGCGACGGCATGCCCGGCTTACCCAGGCTTTGGCGATGGCTGCCTCGTGGTCGGCTGGCAGACCCTCGTTGATACGCCAGGCGGCCTGATACGTGGCGAACCGCGAACCGTCGACGTCGATAAGCATATCGGCGCAGCGGTGCTGAATACTCTGGAAAGCCCCGATGGGATGACCGAAGGCTATCCGCTCTTTGGCGTAGTCCAGTGAGATGTTCAACGCCTGCTGTGCCAGCCCGGTCATCTCGGCGCAACGTGCGACGTTAGCCTTCTGGAGCACCTTCTCCAGATATGACCAGCCTTTGTCTATCTCCCCGAGGACACTGTCCCCGGATACTTTTACGTTATCGAAGGTTACTTCCGACTGCTTGTCGCCGGAGATTGTCTTCAGCGGTGTGCTGGTAATACCGGGCGTATCCTTACCGACTATAAACAGGGATATGCCCTTACCCGTCCCGGCGGCACAGATGAGGTAATCGGCGGCGCCGGCATCGGTCACGAAGAGTTTCGTCCCATTGATAACGTAGTAGTTATCCTGCGGCTCTGCTTTCGTCTGAATGGCATCGGATGTATATTTACCGGCCTTCTCCACCAGAGCCAGCGTGATAATCGTCTTGCCTTCGGCAATACCGGGTAGATATTGTTGCTTCTGCGCCTCACTTCCTGCCTCGATGATGATGGAAGCCCCGAGGACGACGCTGGAGAAAAACGGACTGATGAAGCAGGCGCGCCCCATCTCTTCCAGCACCACGACCAGGTCCAGGAAGTCGCCCACGCCGCCGTATTCCTCCGGGATGGAAAGCCCCAGCAGGTTGGTCTCCGACAGCTTTTTCCATAACTCGGGCGTATAGCCTTTCTCGTCCGCCGCCATCGCCCGCAGGACTTTTTCCGGGAATTCCGCCGTCAGGAAGTCCCTGGCCAACGTCTGCATCATTTCCTGCTGCTCGTTGAGAGCGAAGTCCACCTGTTTCCTCCTAACGTAATCGGGGTAAGCCCAGTCCCCGCTGGGCGATGACATCACGGTCGATTTCCGAAGTACCGGCTTCCATGCTGTGACCAAACGAACGTAAATAACACGAAGATATGCGTCCAGATAAAGGCGCCACAGGAGAGACATCGGACAGGAGGCCATACTGTTTAAAGACCTTCATTCCGAATTCAGCTACATGTTGAATCAATTCAAAGCCGAGCAATTTACACATGGCGGCCTCATAGTTGAGTACTTTTCCCTGAGATTGCATCCAGGTTACATGATAATGGGTGAGACGGGCGATTTCACATTCAACGACCAGTTCCGCCATCCGTCTTTTATTTTCGGCATCCAGAATATCCAGTTTTCGGGCATGCTCCACGATATCATCAAGCAGCGTCCCGGCAATGGCGTAACCCAGGTCCGAGGTACGTTCATAGTCAAGTACAGACATGGCCACATACCAGCCCCGATTCACACTATCCACGATATTTTCTTTCGGAATGCGGACATCATCGAAAAATACTTCGTTAAAATCATGATGCCCGGCCATATTAATAACCGGGTTAACGGTGATACCCGGAGTGTGCATATCCACCAGGAAAAAGGTGAGACCGCGGTAATTGGGCTGGGCCTCTCGGTCAGTCCGGACTAAGAGGAACATCCAGTCCGCAAAATGAGCGTAGGTGGTCCACGTCTTCTGCCCATTCACCACGAAGCAATCGTCTTCCTCTTTAGCAAAGGTCTCCAGGGACGCCAGGTCTGAACCGTGACCGGGTTCGCTGAGACCCTCGCACCACATGACCTCGCCCGAAGCAATTCCCGGCAGAAAGCGCTTCTTCAGGGCATCCGAACCCTTAAGCAGGATAGCCGGAGCGACGAAGTCTACCGACAGCGAATGATAGCCCGGGCAGTGATGTTTAGCCAGTTCTTCCCGGAGAATCAGGCGATAAAAGGGAGATAACCCCTGACCGAAGTATTCCTTTGGCCAGTGCATGGTCAGCCAGCCACGGGCGCCCAGTTTCTGCGACATATCCCGATGAATGGCAATCCAGTTTTCCTGGCCGGACATATCAAAGAAACTGACCTTCCTTTTATGCCATTCCTTTGGTCCTTCTTTATCCAGGAAATCCGAGACCTCCTGGCGGAAAGCCTCTTCTTCGGTAGTGAACGCAAAATCCACTAAATACTCCTATCTACCAGCGCTTTGTCATTGCGGGGTCGAGAGCCCGCAGCAATCTCCATCTCGAATTAGTTATAACATCGGGATTGCCACGCTACGCTCGCAATGACATTCAAGATACACCCTACTTGCCGGTGAACTTGGGCGAGCGGCGGTAGTTCATGGACGTCAGCCCTTCGTTAAGGTCGTCGGTCTGGGCAATGTCACCGGAAATTGCCGCTTCGAGATACAGCGCGGTACGCTGGTCCGCCTGGGCGCCGTAGTACATCAGCCCCTTGGCTAGTTTCTGTGCCAGCGGGGCGCCGTTAGCCAGCCTGGCGGCAGTTTCGTCCACCAGAGCATCGAACTTGTCCGGTTCGGCGACGAAGTGCACCAGTCCCCAGTCGAGGGCTTTATCCGCCATGACCGGGTCTGCCAGCAGAACCATCTCCTTCGCCCGCGCCCAGCCTATCAGTCGCCCGACGCGCTGCGTGGCGCCCGCCCCGGGGAGCAGCCCCAGCGTAAGCTCGGGGAGACGTAGCTGTGCTTTTGTATTCATTATCCGGATATCGCAGGAAATAGCCAGCTCAAGACCGCCGCCCATAGCCGCGCCGTTGATGGCGGCGATTACCGGCTTGGGATAAGTCTCGACTCTGGTGAAGACATCATGAGGGGCTTCGCTGAAGTTGAAGGCGTCGTCCACCTGTCCGGTAGCGAACGCCGAGACATCGGCGCCGCCGCAGAAGTTAGCGCCCGCCCCGGTAATAACGACGCACCGTACGTTGTCGTCTTTCTCAAGCTCGTCGAGCGCCTTGTTTATCTCCGCCATGAAGTCGGCATTGAAGGCATTGGCGCGGTTGGGTCGATTCAAAACCAGTTTGGCGACATTTGTTTTTTGATTTATGTCAAGAATAACGAACTCGTACTCACCCGGTCCGTAAGTATAAAATCCCTCGCCGGTCTTGCGTCCCAGCTTGCCCTGCTTCACGAGCTTGGTTATCACAGACGAGGCTTTATACCTTTCTTCTTTGTCGTACTTTTTATAAAGTCGGTTCAGTTCGTCCAGTATCTTGTCGAGTCCAGTGCTGTCCGCCATACGCAGGACGCCGCGGGGATAATTAAGCCCGAGTAGTACGGCGGTATCGATTTCGTTACGGGTGGTGGCGTCCATCTCGATGAGCTTGGCGGCTTCATTGACCGCTGTCGCCAGCACGCGTATGGGGTCGAAGTCCACGCCGGCGTTCATCGGTATCTCATTGGTCTTGCCTTCCGACCAGTCGTAATAACCCTTGCCGGTCTTCTTACCGTAGTCACCCGCCTTGAAGCACTTTTCCAGTATGGGGGCGGGACCGTAGCTCTTACCCATCGTCTCGGCGAAGTATTCCATGACGTGAAACTGCGTGTCTATCGAACCGCCTCCGAGGGCGTCCTGGAGCTCCAGCATACCCATCGGCAGACCCAGCTTGTACTTAATCGCCGAGTCCACTTCGAAGGGGCTCCTGGCTTCGCCCTGCGCCAGCGCCCAGTCAGCCTCGTTGGACATATTGCAGAATATCCGGTTGGCGACGAAACCCGGCACGTCCTTGACGTGCACGA
Organism: uncultured Dehalococcoidaceae bacterium; assembly: GCA_964584575.1. GTDB lineage: Bacteria > Chloroflexota > Dehalococcoidia > Dehalococcoidales > RBG-16-60-22 > JAFGPF01. The sequence continues at coordinate 21,136 of CAZPAS010000010.1, forward strand.
CCGCCCGTCCCATTTTAATAGCGACCTCTTCCGCTATCTTGATGGCTTCCTCGCTGGTTTTCTCACCGTGGACGATTTCCAGCAGCGTCATGCGGTGCGGCGGATTGAAATAGTGCGTACCCACGACCATCTCCGGTCTCTTGCCTGCTTCCGCCATCTCGGCGATACTAAGCGATGAGGTATTGGTGGCGAAAACGCAGTCGTTCGGACACAGCGCGCTGACCTCTTTAAGGACGCTCTTTTTCAGGTCCATTATCTCCGGTACCGCTTCGATGATGATATCCGCATCCTTGACCGCTTCTTTGAGGTCAACGAGGAAGGTCATGCGGCTCATGTACTCTTTCTTAGCCGCCTCGGTGAGTCTGCCTCGACTTATTCTCCTATCGTAGTTGGATTCTATTGTCTTGCGGCCGTTCTCCAGGAACCTGTCTTCGATATCGCGGAGTTTTACGTTATAGCCGGCTTCGGCAGCCAGGGCGCCTATCTGCGCGCCCATGCCGCCTGCCCCGAGCACGGTGACATTCTTAATCTCTTTCATGAATCACAGCCCCTTTCCGTCGCTTTTTATTCTCTAAGTAAAGCCTATTTTTTCACGGGCTCGAAGGCGTAGTAGACCCTGTCACACACCTTGGTTTCCTTTTTCACTTCCATAGGATGTGAAGGCACGTCGAATACAACGAACTGTACCTCGTCCCCCTCCTTGAGTTCGCCTTCCTTACAGTTGATGATACGGGCCAGCAGGTGCCTGAGAGGGGCACCCTCTCCGAAGGTCAGCCAGGCTATGATTAACGGAGACGGGAAACCGGCGGGAGCGCCGGCCTGTGTTTCCGTCAACGTGGCCACTTTAGCCCGCCTGGGCAGTTCCACCCACTCCAGTTCGTCGGACCAGCACTTGGAGCAGATTACGCCGGGAGGAAAGGCGATATAACCGCATTTCTTGCACTTGGTGGTGGTGAACTTCCCCGCCCGGAGATTATCGAAAAACGGGTAGATTCTGTTGAGCTCCGGCGCCTCGAAAGGCCATATATCCATTTCACCTATATAATTGCCCTCCAGAGCCGGTATTCCAATTGTCTCTACTTTCTGTAATTCACCCATTTGTTTTCTCCTTATGTAAATCTGGCGTTAATTTTTAGTCGACCGGTTCCCTGCCGTAGATAACGACTGTATGCTGGGCGCAGGTGCCGCTGAGATTGTGGGTCAGCCCGAAGGCGGCGTCTTTTACCTGATGAATGGCGCGCCCCTGAAGCTGCTTGCAGATTTCCAGCGACTGGCGTGCCCCTGAAGCACCGAAGGGGTGCCCGTAAACGAGAAGACCGCCGTCGGTATTTACCGGGATTTCACCGCCCATGTTGATAGCGCCCGATGCTGCGAACGCACCGCCCTCTCCCTTCTTGCAGAAGCCGAGCTCTTCGAGCTCGATAACCTCGGAGATAGTGAAGCAGTCATGCGTCTGGGCGACGTCGATATCCTTGGGGGTGAGTTTGGCGTTTTTGAAAGCCACTTCGCCGGCTTTCTTGAGGTGGGGCCATTCGGCGAGGGTGTCACCGGGCCAGCCTGCCGACATGCTGTGTGTGGCGTGCTGTCCCGTGCCCCGCAGGTAGACCATGGGCCTCTTGGTGAGTTCCTTGGCCCTCTCTTCCGAGGCGATGATGACCGCGGAAGCGCCGTCTGAAAGCGGACAGCAGTCGTAAAGCCCGAAGGGGTCGGCGATAATCCTGGCGGCGAGGGCTTCTTCCATGGTCAGCGACCTGCCGCCGAAATGGGCGTTGGGGCTGTCCGTACCATAATTATAATTGGTGACGGATATATGCGCCATCTGTTCCTTGGAGGTCCCGTATCGCTTCATGTGCATCTTGGCAATCATAGCGAAAAACGGCGGCGGTACCCCCAGACCCATGGCGGAGTCCCAGTCGTGGTCATTGACTGCCAGCTGGGTAAAATTGGTCTCCCATCTCTGGGGCATATAGACTTTTTCCGCCCCGGTTACCAGCACTACCTCGGCGATGCCGCTTTCGATAAGCCCCTTGGCGACGATGATAGCCGAGTTTGAGCCGGCGCAGAGTGTGTCGAGTCGGATACAGATGGAAGTCGGTGAAAGACCCAGTCGGTGGACTACCAGCGGCGCCGTGTTCAGCGCTGAGGAATGTCTCCCCGCCATGGTGGTGGCGATGATGAGACCGTCTATATCGGTGGGTTTCAGCGCGGGAATATCATCGGAGCAGGCTTTCATCGCCTCCTGAATCATATCCAGCAGGTGCGCCTGCCTTACTCCGAACTTGCTCGTTCCCCCGCCGACGATTACGGCTTTCTTTTTCTCTACCATGCGAATATCTCCTTTGCTTAAGTCTGACTTTTTCAGTCGTGGAAGTTGTTGAAGTGTATTACCGGGGTAAGACGGCCGGCGTAACGGATTTACGCATACAGCCCCATTTCCCATGTATATCTTATCAGAAAACGGGGTTAATCGTAAAGTAGTTCAACATGTTAATATCTTTTACGTTAGTAATTCTCAATTTGACACGCACGCTTGATAACCTTTAATATTTTAATGGTCTGTTATTGCATTTTTAATTTTCGGAAAGGAGATGACGCATGGCGAAAGGCAAGGAAGAAAAGGTAATTTCCACCATGTGGTCGGCAGGTTGCGGTTCGCACGGCGGCTGTGGCTGCGAGATATACGTTCAGGACGGCAAGGTGGTCAGGGTGGAGGGGGATAATAATCACCCGTTTAACCTGGGGAGGCTCTGCCCGAAAGGACTGGCGATTCCGCAGTATATGTATCACCCCGACCGCGTAACTCACCCGTTGAAGAGGGTCGGCAAGAGAGGCGAGGGCAAGTGGGAGCAAATTACCTGGGACGAAGCCCTCGACACCATCGAGAAGAAGTTCAAGGATATCCGCGATAAATATGGCGCCGAATCTATAATATTCTGCCAGGGCACCGGCCGGGATATCGGCGGACCAATCACATTTCTAATGTATGCCTACGGCAGCCCCAACTGGGTACAGGTAGGGCTCGCCGGTCACGCGTGTTACACTCCCCGGCTGGGCGCCATGTTCGCCACCCAGGGCGCTTACTGCGTCGCCGACTGTTCCCAGTTCCTGGAGAAGCGTTACGATTCACCGGAATGGGAACCTCCCAAGTACATCATACTCTGGGCGCAGAACCCCGCCGCCGGCTGTCACGACGGCTTTTACGGCCACTGGATTATCGACTGCATGAGACGGGGCTCCAAATTAATCGTCATCGACCCGCGCTACACGTGGTTTACGAGTCGCGCGGATGTACACTTACAGAACCGCCCCGGCACCGACGGCGCTATCGCCCTCGGCATGCTTAACGTCATCATCAATGAAGGTATTTACGATAAGGCGTTCGTGGAGAAATGGTGCTATGGCTTCGACGAACTGAAGGAACGGGTGCAGGAATATACTCCGGAAAAGGTGGAAGAGATAACGTGGGTACCCGCCGACCTTCTCCGGCAAGCCGCCCGGCTCTACGCCACGAACAAACCATCCGCTATCCAGTGGGGTGAGCCGGTAGATGCCATGCCGGCGGGCAGCGTGGTCGCCCAGGCCATCAACCAGCTCTGGGCTATCACCGGCAATATCGATAACCCCGGCGGCAACGTCATCGCCAAGAACTCGCACGGCGTAACCACTTATCCCTTCAGCTCCGCCGAACTTACCAAGCTCTACGGCGAGGAACTGGTCAAGAAACTCAATGAGAAACGCATCGGCGCCAACGATTATCCCATGATTAAGGGCTTCCGGGGATGGGTGCAGCCCGATGTCCTCATCGAGCAGATGGAAACGGGCAAACCTTACGAAGTTAAAGCCGCCTGGATACAGACGTCCAACATCATCGGCGGGCAGGCCGCCGACCCCCGGCGGCACTATGAGGCCATGAAGAAGCTCGACTTCGTTGTCGTCGTCGACCTTTTCCAGAATCCCACCAGCATGGCGCTGGCGGATATCTTCCTCCCTGCCGCCACTTTCTGCGAGAAGGAAAGCTTCCGCTCGTGGTGGCAGCCGCTCGGTGTAACGGTAAAAGCCGTCGACGGCGTGGACGAGTCGCGTTCCGACTGGGAAATCAACCTGGAAATGGCGAAGCGGCTGGGCACTAATCCCATTCAATATAATACGGTAAGAGAGCTCATCGATGACCGCCTGAAGGACGGCAATACCGACTTCGAGAAGTTAAAGGCTAGAGGCTGCTGGGAATACCCGCCGGAGGGACATCCCACCCGTCCCTATTACCGCTACGAAAGAGGTCTGCTGCGCGCGGACGGGCAGCCCGGTTTCGATACCCCCAGCGGCAAGGTAGAACTTTACTCCACCCGGTATGAAGGATGGGGGCTGGACCCTCTGCCGTACTACGAGGAGCCCAAGGAAAGCCCCACTGCCACCCCCGAACTCTGCAAGAAATATCCCCTGATACTGACGACGGGACGGCGCTCGCCGGTGTTCTTCCACTCGGAGCACCGCATGATACCATGGCTCCGTGAGCTTGACCCCGACCCCGAGTGCGAAATTAATGACAAGACCGCCGAGGAACTCGGTGTGGGTAACGGCGAATGGGTTTACATCGAGAATGAACGCGGTAAAATCAAGATGAAAGCCAAGGTTACCCCCACCGCTCATCCCAAGGTCGTTACGGCGCCCCATGGCTGGTGGCTGCCGGAGACCGACGGTAGAGAGCCGAACCTCTTCAGTACCTGGGAATACAATATTAATAACCTTACGTCCATGGGTAACCAGGGTAAGTCCGGCTTCGGCGGGACGGATTATCGTTCCGCTCTCTGCCGCATTACTAAAGTCAAGGATTGAAAGGAGTAGCCATGCCCCGAAACGGCTTACTTATCGAATACGATTACTGCACCGGATGTCATGCCTGTGAGGTCGCCTGCAAGCAGGAGCATAACTTCTCCGATGGTATGTGCGGCATCA
>CAZPAS010000011.1:0-26064 GCA_964584575.1 uncultured Dehalococcoidaceae bacterium
GCCTCTATGATTTCACTAATAATAAATAGGATCTTCTTTTTCCTCATTTTTACAGCCTTTATTCGATTCTACAATAATCAAATTATAAACCATAACCGATGACAAAAAAAGCCAGGCTTTCTTACCTGCGTACACCATGGATGATATGCTGTAAATTAAAACTGATGCAGGGTGGGCTATAGAGATAATCAACTGACGAAGTTGGAGAATATGATATTCAAACCCAGCATACCAGGCGGGCGTATGAATTACCGATTGGGCGCGATTACGGGTTTTCGCTTTCCCGGTGCGTTTCCTCAGTTATTTTGGCATCCCACTCGATGAATTCTTCCCTGCCTTTCGTGTATCCCGTGGGGACCCATTTCATCTCTTCCAGGTTCTGCGTTATGGCGGGTATCCACTGGTAGGGGATAGACATTAATATCAGTCCGTCCGGATATACATGCCTGCCGTTCATGCCGTAAGAGAAGCCGGTTACCAAGTAATTGACCTTGCCGGTGAGATAGGGATAGACAAAGAGAGAGGCGCATTCGCCGACGATGGTACCACGGCTCTCGTACATCTCGCCGGTGGAATAGGTCATCGCCCTCAACAGGATTTCCGCCTGCCTGGCATCGGCAACGATAACGAGGAGGTCCGGCTCGTACTTGAGTTTGTCTATCGGCGAGAAAACGACGTAGTTGACCGCCCCCGCATTAAAAAGCGGGACGAACGTACGGAGCCGCATGTTGGCGGCAGGTTGCTGGAAGATTTCCAGTTTGACTCCCAGCAGTCCGCCGTCGGAGCGGCGCGGCGCGTCGCCCATCATGCCGAGGAATATCTTGCCGATGCAATTTTCTTCCTCCCGGGTAATATAGAATGTCTTGCCCGTCTGCTGCGCCTCTTTGACCATCTCGCAGAGACCAAGCTGTTTATCCAGCTTCCCGATTCCCTCCGGCTTGTGGAAGAAATAATTAACGCCTACCGGCGTTCTCTCTAACTTGAACCTGCTGTAAACGGACAGGTCTGTTTGAAGCGGTCTCATATCAATCTCCTTTTCAAAGCGGGCGGTATGTCAATTGCTGCTACTAACATACTATATAAAAAATGAAGTCGTTAGCAACCGGGGCGTGAGACTGGATAAGCGGAAGCGGGGGACTGTATGAGGACTAGTCCGGATGAAGCATCCCGGGATGAAACGCCAGATATAACAGGGAACCGAAGCAGGGGATTATGATTATCACGATTACCCAGGGGGCTTTGCGGCGCCCGAACACCTTCTCCCTCGTCGTGATGTCATTAAGCATGAACCCGGCGAGTATCCAGTGCACGATACCGAACAGGATAATCCTAATAATCCATTCAAGGGTCATGCTTTTATCCGTATGAGTTTATTAGCTACATAATAATATACTACGGTACATTGAAATAAGCTATGCTTCAGTAGCAATATCGCTAACCGGTGTCTTACTGCTTTTTTTTAGTCTCTTCAAGCTCGCGGTATTTATCCTTTTCGTTGCGCAGTCTCGCCACTAGGTAACCGATGATTCCAGCGAAAAGTATGAAGATAATCATCCTGAGCAGCGGGTCGGGATAGGGGGAGATGAAAAAGGCGCGTGGCAAAAAGATAATGAAGCTTACCAGCGTAATGATAACCGCCCCTTTTATTCTGGCCGTGTAACCGGCGTAGACTATCGGCGCCAGGAACAGCAGGCGGTGTACGTCGTGGATTCCGTAGAAAAAGTTATTACGCAGGGAGTCCCAGGCAGCCCAGTCCACCAGCTCGCCGAAGTAGTAGAACAGCGTGCATACGACCAGCAGCAGGGGCAGGATGAACAGCTTTAAATTTTCTCTTTTCATTTACCTATACTTACCTGCCTAACACCAGCGCTTTGCTCTTATTGTGATTTGTGTCCCACCACACCTTCTTGGTATCAAGCTCAAGGTAGACAGCCGGGCAATTGGGGACCACAAGCTTGCGTTCGTTACCGCATGCATAGACAGTCCCCTGGGCGTATTTCCCGATTCTTTTCCACTCTTTCATTATACTTTAACCTCCGCGGTTTGCTCGGGCTGGGCGATGGGGAGGAACCGATGGGCCAGCCAGATAACCAGCAGGGCATCGGCGACCAGCCCCGCCGAGATGGCGAACTCCATCCAGTGGGGGAAGTAAACGTAGCCGGGGCGCATACCCAGCGCCAGCAGACTCACGTTGAACCGATTAAGTACCAGCCCTCCAATGACCAGCACCGATGTCCAGAATACGGCATTCCGGTTTTCTCTAATTTCCGATACGGAGAAGAGGATGATGGGGGAGATAACCCCGATGATAATTTCCGCCCACCACAGCAGGTTCTGCGGGTAGGCGGTGAAGATAAGCCCCAGCTCTCCCACCGCGGTCAGTTCGAATATTTTCAGCAGCAGGTAAATGCCGAGGATGTAGGGGATAATCCGCGCCAGTCCGCTGAGCACCTCGATATCCAGCTTGTGGCCGAAGACCCTGGTGCTTAAGGTGGATTCGAATATCACCATCGCCGGGCCTACGGCGATAGCCGAGGTCAGGAACAGAATCGGCAAAATAGGCGTGTACCACAGCGAGTGCAGCGTTTCCGGCATCATCAGCAGCATCGACCCCAGCGAGGACTGGTGCAGCGTGGAAAGGACGACGCCGGCGATTACCAGGGGTATCTGTATCGTCCGGATAATGCGCAGGGGCACGTTCCATTTGAGCCGCTCGAAGACGGCCGGACTGAACTCGAGAGCCAGCACCACGGTGTAGGTCATGACGCACATGCCAACCTCGAACAGGGGCGAATGGATATTCCAGTTGATGATAATATGCCAGATATACCAGGGCTGCCCAAGGTCGACGAGCAGCGCCAGGATGACCAGCGTATAGCCCAGGAAGGCGGTCAGTACCGCCGGTCTCACCACGGAGTGGTACTTTTCCAGTTTGAAAATATACACGGCGCCCGCCAGGGTGAAACCGCCCGCGGCCAGGGCTACGCCGCAGTACAGGTCGAAGCTTATCCAGAGGCCCCAGGCGCGGCCGTCGCTTAAATTGCTGATAGCCCCCAGCCCGTAGATATACCGGTAAATTATTACTCCCAGACCGAGGACGACCAGCAGGCTAAGAATAAAGGTGCCGAATGGGAAGCTGCGTTTTTGTATCATTTCGTCACCTCTTCCTTCTTTTTTGATTTGTCGCGATTGACACGGTCGCGTCTTTTCATCAGCCAGTAGACGCCGGACATCGCCGCCGCCACGCCCATCAGTACCGGCGGGACGGCTCCCATGGCACGCTCGGCATCGAGCGTTACCGGCTCGGAGCCGAGGGCAGGCAGCCCCAGCAATTCGAAGGGTACGGGTGACAGATACAGCCACGACGTGCCGCCCACCTCGTTCTCGCCGTAGATGTGATTGACGTATTTGTCCGGGGAGGCGTTGATGCGCTTCCTGGCTTCGGCGATTAATTCCTCGCGTTCCCCCAGCTTGAGCGCGTTGGTGGGGCAGGTCTGGACGCAGGCGGGTTCCAGTCCCGCGCCCAGGCGGTCGGCGCAGAAGGTGCACTTGCGAATCCAGGGCAGCGGACTGTCCCACTCGAAGGTCGGTATCCCGAAGGGGCAGGCGACCATGCAGTAGCGGCACCCGAAGCATTTATTATCGTCGTAAATAACCGGACCTTCCGGCGTCTTCTGGAGGGCGCCCACCGGGCATGCCGCCACGCAGGCGGGGTGCTCGCAGTGCATACACTGGAGTTTGGTAAAGACCCAGTGAAATCCGCCGTTGTACTCCAGTTCCGTAAAACGTATCTTCGTCCAGGTGCGGGCGGACAGGTGGGGAGGATTTTCGTAGCTGCCGGTATTCTTGGATTTTACGCCGTTTTCCTCGGTGGGTATGAACTCGTCGTTCTCATTCCACTGCTTGCAGGCTACCTGGCATCCCCGGCAGCCGATGCATTTGTTCGCGTCATAAAGCACGGCTACAGTCATCATACCTCCTTACTATCTCCGGCTTTCTCCCGACTCATACGGTTGCGCCGCTTGACGAGCCAGTAAATGCCGGACATCGCCGCCGTTACGCCCAGTAGCACCGGTGGTACGGCTCCCATGGCGCGCTGGGCGTTGATGGTCACTGCCCCGGATGGCAGCGATGGGAATCCCATTGTTTCCAGGGGAACGGTGGAGAGATACAGCCATGAAGTACCCCCGGCCTCATTCTCCCCGTAGATGTGGTCGACGTATTTTCCGGGTTCGGCGGCGATGCGTTCCCTTGCCTCGGCGAGAAGTTCATCGCGGTTGCCGAACTTGAGGGCGCCGTTGGTGCAGGCGTCCACGCAGGCGGGCTCCAGCCCCTCCGCCAGTCGGTCGGCGCAGAAATCGCACTTGCGAATCCAGGGGGTGGGGTCCTCCCATTCGAAGTCCGGCACGCCGAAGGGGCAGGCGACCATGCAGTAGCGGCACCCGAAGCATTTCGCAGGGTCGTAGACAACGGGCCCTTCCGGTGTCTTCTGAAGGGCGCCCACCGGGCACGCCGCCGCGCAGGCAGGCTCCTCGCAGTGCATACACTGGCGCTTGGCGTAGAGCCAGGTGTCGTGGTACTTCATGGTATTCAAGGTAGTCCAGACGTGGGTATCAAGTTCCGGAGGATTTTCTTTATCGGGCTTGATGGTTTCCGGCAGATTGTGGGCTTTCTTGCAGGCGGCATAGCACCACCAGCAGCCGACACATTTGGATGTATCCACCAGCACCGCCTTGCCCGATTTACCCGGGGAATCGCTGGCGGAGACTTTCTCCGGCTTGTTGAGTAATATAAGTCCGGTAGTCCCCGCCGATATTTTCAAGAAGTCTCTTCGGTTTAGCTTCAAAATCGACTCCTCCTTCCCCAATCACTGCCGCAGCATTATCTACTTCGCCTTGACAGTTTCTTTGACATCCTTGGTGCGGGCGACCCGTCTGGCACGGGCTTCCTTAATCGCGGTGTAAATACCGCCGATATTCAGGTACCAGACGAATGCCACCGGGAAAAGTACAATGGGTATCGCCACCACCAGAGCTACGATAATCTGCCATTCCATTTCTTTTCACCTCCTTGATATTTTTCCCCAACCGGAAAAATGCTTTTCGACTTTTTAATTATTTATTCTAGGGAATCGTTTAATTGCCTCGGCGAGAGCCGCGTTGTATTCCATCTCCTGCTCGGGCGTATTCTCCCGAATCGCGCGCTTCTCCCTGGCGCGTTTAACGGCAATAATGATGTTACCGATGTTTATATACCAGACATAGGCTATCGGGAAGAGTACTATCGGTATCGCTATCACCAGTGCTACTATCAACTCCCACTGCATCGTTTTTAATCTCCTTTCCTTTTCTGCTTCCAGTATATTTCCGCGACCATAAAATCGGCTTCCGCTGGGACACCTATTTACGACCTCGAAATTGTAAGTATTAATGCTTAGGCACGCGGTGACCCTATTAGGCAATTTTAACGATTGAGTACTTAATCAGGAGGGTGTATGATAAGATAAATACGAATACAAAGGCATACCAGATGGGCAAGATAAAGATATTGATAGCCGATGACCATGCCGTGGTCCGGGAGGGCACGCGGCAGATACTGGAGAAGGAACCGGACCTGGACGTGGTTGCCGAGGCCGTAAACGGCGAGGAGGCGGTGAAGCTGGCCGGAAGCACCAAGCCGGATGTAGCCATCATCGATATCGCCATGCCCGTCGTCGACGGCATCGAAGCCACCAGGCAAATCAAGGCGCTTTATCCCGATGTGAGCGTGCTGATACTCACGGCGTATGACGACGACCAGTTCGTCTTCGGGCTTATCGAAGCCGGGGCGGCGGGTTACCTGCTGAAGAGCGTCCGCGGCAAGGAAATCGTCGATGCCGTGCGGCAGGTGTACGCCGGGGAGTCCGTACTGCATCCCACGATTGCCCGCAAGGTGCTGAACCGCTTCAAGCCCGACGAGGAAGCGAAAGCCGCTAAAAAGCAGTCGGAGGTCCTCAGCGAGAGGGAGACGGAGGTGCTGCGGCTGGCGACCCGGGGATTGAGCAACCAGGAAATTGCCGACCAGCTTTTTCTCAGCCTACGTACGGTGCAGGCGCACCTGGGGCATATTTTCAACAAACTACAGGTGGGCTCGCGGACGGAGGCGGTGGTACGCGCCCTTAAAGAAGGCTGGGTCACGCTCGACGATGTGGCCTGATAGTTATTACCGGGAATATTTATAAATGTCAGCAACTCGATATCCGGCGATAGACCGGCTGATATGGGTTGTCCGCAAGCCGGGATTCTGGTTTATTCTGGTCATACTCGCGCTTATCACACTACCCCACTATGAAGAAGCCCTGGCGCACCCGGTATTCCTGAGCCAGTTGACCGCCAACTTCGGACTGGACAGACATGCCTTCGAGAGGATACTCTACCTGGCGCCGATAGTATGGGCGGGATTCATGTTCGGCTGGAGGGGGGCTTTCATTACCTCCCTGGGGGCGCTCGCCGCCATGCTGCCCCGCGCCTTGTTTATCTCGGAACATATGCTGGACGCCCTCTTCGAGACCAGCGCCGTTTTCGTCATCGGCAACGTATTAGCCCTGAGTTTCAACTCGCTGCGCCGGGAGCGCGATTACCGCATCCAGCTGGAAAAGGCCCAGCAGGAGCAGAAAAAGGTAGCGGAAGAGCTAAAGGTAATGCAGGAGAACCTGAGATATTACCTGCAGCAGGCTACCCGCGCCCAGGAAGAGGAGAGGAAGCGCATCTCCCACGAACTGCACGACGATACCATCCAGGCGCTGGTGGTACTTTCCCGCCAGCTCGACTCGCTCGCGGGCGATAAAGAATTGTCCGAGAAGACCCGTTCCCAGCTGGAAGAGCTGTGGCAGCAGACCGATAGTGTCTTGAAGGGGGTGCGTCGCTTGAGTCAGGACCTGCGTCCGGCGGCGCTCGACCGCCTGGGGCTGCTGCCGGGTCTGGAGTGGTTAGCGGCGAACCTGACCGAGCACTCGGGGATAGCCGCCGAAGTGAACGTAAAGGGTGAAGAACGTCACCTGCCGGAAGAGACAGCGATAGCGCTGTTCCGCATCACCCAGGAGGCGCTGAGGAACGTGTGGCGGCACTCCGGCGCCACCAAAGCCGAGATTACGGTGGAGTTCGACGAGAAGATAACGAGGATAACCGTCAGCGATAACGGCAAGGGGTTCGGTCTCCCCGCAAAAATAGGCAATCTCGCCAAGGGCGGCAAGCTGGGACTAACCGGCATGCAGGAGCGCGCCCAGCTGGTGGGCGGAACACTCACGGTAAATTCGCAACCGGGTAAAGGTACGAGCGTGACCGTGGAACTGCCGAGATAATCAACGTCCGCAGTCTATATCAAGCGCCGCTGTATTTCCGGTAGTTCTCCTCGCAGGAGGGGGCATAGGGGGGCTTGAGGTGGAAGTCCAGCGGCAGTTCCCTCACCTGCACTTTGCCGTCTACCTGCCTGACGGGCAGCAGCTTATTCCATTCGGGCGGGTCCATCTGCGGATAGTCCAGCCGGTGGAAGTCCAGTATGGAGTTGCTGGCTTTCCTCTCCAGACACGCCTTCATGACCAGTTCCCCGAAGGTTATCAGTGAGTGGCATTCCAGCAGGCGTCCCAGTTCGTGGGGGTTGGAGGCGCAGGCGGAAGCCAGTTCCGTGGTCTTGAGTTCGTCGAGGAGTCTTAAGCCGAGGTTGAGGGTGGTCTCGTTCTTGTGCTTTCCACAGTAGTCGCGCATGATGCGGGCGATGGCGACGTTGATTTCCTTCCAGCCGTTGCCGTCCTTGTTCTGCCGGACGGCGTTATAGGCGCGGGTTTTTTCGGCTTCTATCTGCTTTTTATCGACGGCGGGGTCCGGGGCGGTTTTAGCGTACGCGGCGGCGTGTCGGCCGGCATACCTGCCGGTGGTGTGCGATTCACCGTGGCAGCCCCCGCCGAAGATGGTGCCGCCCGCGGCGGCGTAGAGACCTTCCAGGTTAGTACGCAGGTTCCAGTCGAGCAGGTACCCCCCGCCGCCCAGACCGCGCAAGGTCTCCGGGGTGTTGATGCCCGCGCCCCAGAAGTTGGAATGGGAGTAGCCTTCAGCCGGCATGACCGGCGCCTGCATGAGGTCTTTATCGGGGTCGAAGCCCGCCTTTGAATACGTATCGTAAATGGGGATGCGGGTCTTGCCCTCGTTGCCGATCATCATGCCCCAGATGGCTCTCCTTTCCGATTCCGGCATGCGACTGAGGTCGGCATACAGGGGCAGCTTGAACTCGCCGTTGCGGATACGCTCCACGAGGTCGCGCGAAAGGTCGTTGGAACGGTATTCCCGGAGGTAGGGGCCGATGCCTATGCCCTCGCCCAGTATGAAGTCCTGTCCTTCCGACGGCAGGAACCTTTCCTGTACGGTCTTCAGCTCCCTGCCGAACACGTCAGCCCAGGGCACCTCTTTACCGTCGGCGTCGACGATGGGGGTGCCGTGGTAGGTGTTATGGGTGCCGCCCATGCTGTAAGGCGCGTAGCCGAAGCCGCTAAGTCGATTATGCCCGGAGGCTTCCATGCAGACGAACTCGGCGCCGGCGTTCCAGCCGATTGCCTGCCCGACCCCCGCCGAGTTCATGTCGCTCATCGAGCTGGAGGCGGTAATCTCCGGGGCGAAGAACGTCAGACGACCGGCGCCGCCGGTGGCGATGACAGTGGCTTTAGCTTTGAATACATAAAATTCGCCGGTACGCGTGTTGACGCCCGTAGCCCCGACGATTCTGTTGCCCTGCTTCCCGCCCTCGTTGAGCAGGCTGGTGATCATCATGCGGTTGTATATGTCCACGCCCAAGCGCCTGGCTTCTTCGTAGAGTTTGGGCTTGATGTTGTAGCCCCAGACGCGGATGACGTGACGGTTTTTATAATCGTAGGCGAACATCAGCTTGGTCTCGTCGTCGCGGAAGTCGGCGCCCTGGAACTCGTCGTCGACGTCCCTTATCCGGATGCCCATCTGCTCGCATTCCTGGAGGGTGTCCCAGCCTTCTTTGGTGATGATATAGCGGACGTGAGCGCCGGTATAGCCCTGCATGGAGTCGTAGCATGCTTTCGTGTAAGCTTCCGGGGTGACTCTGGAGCAGGGATTGGTGACGGCGCCGTGCCAGTGGTCGACACCCGCCCCGCCGGCGCCGCTCCTTTTGGCGTGCCCTCTCTCCGCCACGGCTACCTTTACGCCCTTTTTCCGCGCATTAATCGCCGCCTGCATACCCGCCACACCGCCCCCGATAATGAGAACGTCGGCAGCTATCTCGTTGACTTGGTCATAGTCGATGGGATATGGCCATTCCGGGACTTTGCCGGTTTTTTGAACGTACTCGTGCCAGGTGCTCATGACTGTCCTCCTTTTTTAGACCCTAGAGTAAGCCGCGGAGTCGCGGGTCGAGGGCGTCCCTCAAGCCGTCGCCGACCATGTTGAAGGCAAAGACCACCAGCATGATGGCAAGGCAGGGTGCGAAGGAAAGAGTCGGATTGGTTTTCAGATAGTTGTAGCCTTCGTTGACCATGGCGCCCCAGGCGGCCCCGGGCGGCTCAATGCCGATACCGAGGAAGCTGAGGCCCGCCTCGGCCAGTATCAGACCCCCGAGCTGCATCGTCATCAGGACGATAAGCGGCGGGAAGGCATTCGGCAGAATATGAGCGAGCATCGTGCGCATGTTGCTGGCACCCATGGCGCGGCCCGCCAGTATATAATCGTTCTCCTTGATACTCAAGGTCACGCCGCAGGTTACCCGGGCATATCCGGGTATCGTTGCTACGCTCAGGGCGACGATTACGTTCTGAATGCCGCCGCCGAGGACGGATGCCAGGACAAGAGCCAGTATGAGCATGGGGAAACACAGCAGGGCGTCCATGACTCTCATAATTAAAACATTGGTAATGCCCCTGAAGAAACCGGCAATCACTCCCAGCGGGATGCCAATGATACCGGCTACCAGAACGGATATAAAGCCGACCTCGAGCGCCGTCCTCGAACCGTAGATGAGCCGGCTCAATGTGTCTCTACCGAGGATATCGGAGCCAAGCGGGTGCGCCCAGCTCGGTTGAGCCAGAGACGGTGCCGTACCGGGTTTATAAGGGTCATATGGCGCCAGCCAGGTAGCGAAGATAGCGACAAAGAACATCAGTAGTAATACAACAAGCCCGAAGGCAACGACACCACGTGAAAAAAATACCCTGCGGAAGCGTCGCCATTCACTTACTCGAAGTGGAGCTTCCCTGAACTCTAATGCGTTGTCAGATTTTATTACCAAGGGCAGCAATCTCCTAACCGTATCTTATCCTGGGGTCTAACCAGCCGTAAGAGACGTCAACTATAAGGTTTACTACCAGTATGATTAGAGCCATAATGAAGGTGATAGCCTGCACTACCACGTAGTCCTGACCTAAGATGCTGCTAACCATGAGACGGCCGACACCCGGAATAGCGAATATAGTCTCGATCAGCACCGAACCGCCGAGGACCATTCCCACGCCGAGACCCATCAGGGTAATCACCGGGATGAGGCTGTTTTTCATGGCGTGTTTCATGATAATCATGCGCTCGCTTAATCCCTTGGCCCAGGCGGTGCGAACGTAGTCCTGCTGGACGACCTCAAGCATGCTTGACCGCATCTGGCGTGCGTTGGTGGCAATACTGAATACTGCCATGCAGATTACGGGCATAATCAGCTGCCGGGTGCTTAACCAGAAATTTGTAAAGGGCGACGTGTAGCCGTAGATAGGAAGCAAGTCCATATGGAGGGCGAAAGCATATATCATCAATATCGCTAAAAAGAATGCGGGGATGGTTATGCCGACATAGGTCAGAGGTGTAATTATTTTGTCAATCCATTTACCCCGTCTTATGGCAGCCAGAAGACCGGCTATGAGACCCAGCACGGCGCCGACAATCAAAGCCAGAATCCCTATGTGGGCGGTGACGGGGAAACGTTCCCCCATGAGCGTGCCGACTTGCTCGTGGTAGTATATCGACTCTCCAAATTCTCCACGGAAGATGTCCCCCACCCAGTTGAAGTACTGCATCAAAATGGGTTGGTCCAGACCGAACTTGGCACGGAGGGCATCAACCATTTCCGGGGGCATAGCTTCCAGCTGCGCGGTTTGAGCCACGTAAATGATGATGGGGTCACCGGGTAACAACCGCATGATGAAGAAGACTACCAGCGTCACTATGATAAGGACAAATACCGCTTGTATCAGTCGACGGATGATATATGTTGTCATGTTACATCCTGGTTAACAATGCATTATAACATAAATAATACAGTTATCCGTACCACGTAATTTTTCCCGAGGTAAATCCGTGGTTTGGTTTGTATAAATGACCTTTATTCTTGTACCGGGTGGTTCACTCCCACTCCGCAAATCAGTGCAGGAGCGAACCACCCGACTTTATCTATTCAGTTCGTTTAGTGTGCTTCCATCCAGTCGTCTTGCGGGGTCCAGATAATGCCGTGAATCATCGGGTAGTCACTGTGTACGTAGGTCTGCATTATCCCCGCTTCACACGTTCTCCAGAGCGGAATGATCATGGCATCTTCACCGCCCTGCCTTATCGCCTCTTTTACGGTGGGCATTGCCTCGGCGGCGGTCAGGTACTTGGTGTCCAACGCCGCCGTGCATAGTGCCAGGTATTCGGGCGATTTGTAGATGTTGCCGGTCCGGAATGTCATCGGGTCGGGTCCGAAGTGGACATACAGGTCGGTACCACTGGGATTGATGCCGGAGGCAGAAAGCACCATGTCGGTATAGCCGGTGCCGAAGACGGAGCCAAAGTACCGGCCGAGGTCGGCGACATCCAGTTCAACGTCGATACCTACGTCGCCCAGGTAAGCCTTTATCGCGGCACCAGCATCTGTTCCCATTTCCGTAAGCATGAGCTTTGTCTTGAAACCGTCAGGGTAACCGGCTTCAGCCAGCAATTCTTTGGCTTTATCCGGGTTATAGGGTCGGGGGTCGTAACCCTCGACGTAACCGGGCCAGGTGGAGGAAGCCATCTGATGCAGGGGTTCGTAGAGACCCTGTCCCAGCATATCGGCGATGGTAGGCCTGTCAAGGGCGTACTCGACCGCTTCGCGTATTTTCTTATCGGCGAAATACGAATCGGGAGTATTGGAGTCGAGAAGTATCAGATTGAACATGCCGGGTCCCCAGACCATCTTCAGGTCTTTTTCCTTTAAATCCAGAATATTTTGCACCTGAGCGACCGAGAACCACATGTCCGCTTCTCCCGCCTCTATCGCGGCGGATGCCACCATGGCGTCGGGTATGAAACGGATTTCAATGGCATCAAGATACGGCAGGCCTTCCTGCCAGTAGTCGGGGTTTTTAACGAATGTAATGTGGTCGTCCCGCACCCATTCGCCGACCGTAAAAGCACCCGTGCCGACGGCATTGGCGCGAGCCCATTCGATGCGCTCTTCCTCGGTAGCGCCAGCACCCTCAAAGGCTGTCGGCGAAATCGGCGACATCAAACCCCAGTATTCGGGCATAGTCCAGTCGTAGGAATTAAGATTCATCTTGAGGGTATACTCATCGACAACTTCAAGAGAATCGATAAACTGGCCCGCAGACAGCCGGCCGGTGTCCAGCCCCAGCTGGAAGTTCCACCGGCACGCCTCGGCATTCCAGGGTGTCCCGTCGTGGAACTTGACGCCTTGTCTCAGATTCCAGGTGAAGGTCAGGTTAGCCACGTCGACGTCCCAGGATTCAGCCAGCACACCGACCAGGGTTCCCTTGGTGTCTCCCCACTCAGCCAGGTGTTCTATGACGGGAAGCATCAGATAGTTATCCGAAGGTGCTTTATCCGGTGCATAGCCGAGATTATTGGGGATAGCGCTTGAAATGCACTTCAAGGTGCCGCCATATTCCGGCCCACCCGGAGCCGGTTCAGGTGCCGGTGCTGGTGCTGGTGCTGGTGCTGGTTCCGGCGATGGTGCCGGAGAAGGCGCCGGTGTCGGTTCTTCCGGTTCGGCGCAACCGCTGATAAATAACGCGCTTAACAAGATAACCGAAAGCGCAATAAAAAGTAACTTTTTCATAGAAATGTGCCCCTCCTTTGTGCTTTCTCTGTGGTTTTTTGCTATCTGCTTATTCAATCATATATCACCCCCCTTTTGGTCGGCTGATTTTCACCAGTCTTTGCATAACATTTGAGGAAAATTATTAGTCAGGTGCGTAATTGTATATCTTATTATATCAAGAAGTCAAGCTGAATAATGCCCGGATTGCCTGCAAATGTGAAAAAGCTGGTAAATCCGTGGTGAACTTGGCATGATGCTGAAAAGGGGAATAGAATGGAAAGGATGGATTTTTACGATATAAGGAGGGATATATATGAAAAGGACAGGGGTGTTCTATCACGATATCTGCGGCAGACAGGCTTACAGCAGTCTGGCAATGGGGGTCGCGGAGGGGTTCCAAGGCATACAAAAAGAAGGACTTTTTAACCTGCCGAACGTTACCTGGTTCGAATCCAGACCGGCCAAGGAGGAGGAAATCGCCAGGCTGCACAGTAAGGAATGGATTGACCGTGTCAGGAAGACGCAGTGGTGGGAAGTGTCTCTTTACTCGGTCGGCGGGATGCTGGGCGCCACCGAAAAGGTGCTAAAGGGGGAGATAGACAACGCCCTGGTAATCGCCGGGGTGGGGGGTCACCACGCCCACCGGGACAGCGCCTGGGGCGGCTGCTATTTCAACGTCATCGGCCTGGGGATTCCTCATGCCCGGGCGTTATCGCTGGGAAAGCGGTTTGCCATCGTGGATACGGATACGCACCATGCCGACGGCGTGAGGGACCTATACCAGAACGACGACGATATGCTGCACATATGTTTCTGCGATACTTTTTCATGGGCGTACGATTCCGACGACAGGCTGGAGAGCGATACCAAGTTCTGTTTTCCCCACGGGTCTAACGACGAGGAGGAAATCGGCAACGTCGAGAGGGAAGTCCCGAAGAGAATCAAGGAATTCAAGCCGGAAATGATATACTGGCTGTGCGGTATGGACACCCATCAGGACAGCTACGGCACGGCGGCGCTGACGGAGAAGGCTTACCCCAGGCTGGCGAAGATTATGAAAGGGCTTGCCGACGAGTACTGCGGGGGCAGGCTGATTGTCAAGACATGCTGTAACGCGCGTCCTCCCGCCACCAGCTACGCGGTGCCGAGAATCGTGGATTGTCTGGCGGAAACCGGTAAATTCCCGGAATAGAGGAATTTACCGGAGTAGTCTAAAAAACGAGCCCCGGTGTTACACCCGGGGCTCGACTGTTTATGTTTCTTATCCGTTACTTTATTGATAAGTGCAGCTAGACGAGGGAGCCTCCCTCCGGCGATACGCCGTTGGGGTCGAGCGTCTTCACGAGCTTCTGCCACCAATCATAGTAATTAGACAGGGCGGGACTTATCTCGTCCTGGGGGCCCATCGTGGAAGCAAAGTAGCGTTCCTTGAAAGCTCTCTCATTCTGCTCTTTTTGCCATTTTTCCACGGCCGCCTTGGCTTCCGGGTTGGCAGGGCTGAACTTGCAGAAAATTTCCGTTTTGCCCAGGTGACCCTGTTCGACGCCCCATCCGAAGAACGCACCACCGTCGTCCACAATGAGGTTCTTTTCTATCAGGGGCTTCTTGGCTTCGCCGGCGCCGATTG
This sequence comes from uncultured Dehalococcoidaceae bacterium, assembly GCA_964584575.1. Lineage (GTDB taxonomy): Bacteria > Chloroflexota > Dehalococcoidia > Dehalococcoidales > RBG-16-60-22 > JAFGPF01. Next base: position 14,678 of record CAZPAS010000011.1, read on the forward strand.
CCCACTTGATGGTAAGGTCGCGCTGCCCCATGATGGGAATCGAGTTGAAGGCTCCGCCGGGACGGAACGTCTCCCTGATGGAGGCGGATATCCGGGTGCACTGGGCCATGATGATTCCTTCAAGCTCGGGGTCTTCCATGGTCTTCAGCGACTTACCGTCGGCTTCGGCAACAATCGTCTCGAGGGTCTTCTTCTTGAATTCAAAGTCCGCCGTAGTGTCTCCGGCGATGATGACGAAGAAGCCGGGGCCCTGAACCTCTTTATTCAGGCGATTGAACATTGCCTCGTCCTCTTCATTGCAGGTGGTGATATTCGCGGCTACCATGGCCACATTAAAGCCCATCAACTCGTAGCACACTTCGTTTTCGCCGAGTTTGAGCTCCGCCTGCCACATTTTCTCCACCGAGGGGAAGCTGTAATACCGCGCCATCATATTAGCCGGTATCTCGCTCAGAACGTATTTCGGGGAATGCCCGGCTATCGGATATTCCGATGGACCCGGCCAGTGGTACAGCTTGATGGCGGCCTTGGTGAATACGCCCGGCGTCACGCCCGGCGGCACCGCGCTGGTGAGTATGCTCCTGATGGACGGGCCCGGCCCGTCGCCGCAGAACCACTCGTCCGAAGACCCCAGCGAGCCCGACCTGACGAGGTCCCCTTCCGGGGTTACCCATTCAATAGCCAGGTGGTTGCGGTCATCGCCGCTCGTGGTCTGGTCCATATGCCCATGACCGCGGAGCATCGCCGTGCAGTTGGTCCCGGCGCCCTTGATGCAGAAGTTCAAGCCCCGCTTGAACAGTTCCGCCTGGAGTTCCGCCGAGATTACGTAGGGTTCAACCACGGCATACATGTTTTTCTCGTTGATTTCAACGATGTGGTTCATCCTACGCAGGTCCATCAGGATGATACCCTTGGGGAACATGCCGGACCAGCCCGTGCAGATGGGCCGGAACTGCAGCTTGTGCTTGTTGCACAGCTTGACCAGCGCCTGGACTTCCGCCGTGTTGCCGGGGAGGATTACCGCCGCGAACTCCGTACCGTAATAAGCAGGCATGATTGCCGGGTCGTCACAGATATTCTCCTCTCCCACCACATCTTCAAATTCTTTATATACTTGTTTGCTTAAAGCCATGATATATCGACCACCTTTCTTAGATTGCCTTTTCCACGAGTTCGACGATATCGTATACCTTCATGGTGCTGCCGCTTTCCTTGACGGCTTCGTTGAAGTTCTTCTCACACCACGGGCAGGCGGTAACGAGCGCCTCGGCACCGGTGGATACGGCTTCTTCGATTCTCTTTCCGGCCGTCCACACGGCGAACGCGGGATTGGACTCGTTAACGCCGCCTCCGGCGCCGCAGCACCAGGAATATTCCTTGATGCGGGTCATTTCCGTGAGTTTCAGACCGGGAATGCTCTTGAGCACGTCCCGGGGCGGTTCGTAGATGCCTTTGGTGCCGCGCCGGTATTCCTTGGGCGGGTCAAAGACGAATTTATCGCCCGGTATTTTTTTGCCTTCCCAGTGTACCCACGGCTCGCCCAGCCTGCCGAGGCGGCACGGGTCGTGGTACGTAACGGAGATATCGACCTTCTTACGCGGCTTCAGCTTGCCTTCTTTAATCAGCCTGTCAATGTACTCCGAGATATGCAGCACTTCCAGGTCGCCTTTCAGGTTGAACCTGTCGTAGAGCACCTTGAAAGCCTCGTAGCCGTCGGCGCAGCCGGTAACCAGCGTCTTGACGCCGGCTTTCTTAATCATCGCCATATTCTTCTTAGCCTGTTTGAGGAAATCTTCCGGGTAGCCCATCTGGTAGGCGCGCCCGCCGCAGCAGGTCTCCGCGTTGCCGGCGATGCCGAAGTTCACGCCCGCCTTCTGGAGTATCTTGACGGTGGCTTTAGCCAGCTTCTGCATGTTCTTGTCGTAGCTCGTCAGACAGCCGACGTGAAAAAGCACGTCCACTTTCTCCTTGGTGGCGTCTTTCAGCTTCAGTCCGGCCGCCCAGTCGCCGCGCTTGCCCTTGGCGCCGGGTACCATATTACCGGTCTTGCGCAGGTTGGCGATTACCTTTTCCAGCGCGGGGTTGGTCTTGCCGTCCTCGATGCATTTCATCCTGAACTCGGCGATAGGCTGGAGGACTTCCATGTCCATGGCGTAGTTGCACGAGACGCCGCAGGCGCCGCACAACTGACAGTTATAGACAATATCGAGGAGTTTATCCGAGTATTTAAATCCGTCCTTTAGCATCGCCGCCGCGATATTTATTCTGCCGCCGGCCGAGTAGGCATGGAAATTATATCTGGCTATGCTGGGACATGCGTAGGAATAATCGGACCCCTTTATCTTCTGCATCGGTATAAACTTGCAGGCCGAACACCGGCAGCACATCCCCAAATCGCCCTGATAATCTGCTAGTGCCATCTTCGCTCCCTCCTGATTCTATTTAATGATAATCTGTTGATTTTCATGGTTAAAAGCACACTTTCCCGGGATTCATGATATAGTTGGGGTCGAACATATTCTTGAGTTTTTTCAGCACGGCAACGGTAGCCGCGTCCCGGTTGATAATCGTTCCGGCATTCTCGCCGTAAGGCCTGGAGAAGAATGCGCCCTTATCCATCAAACCTTTGACAGCCGAGCTGGTCAACCCCTTGACGCGGTTTGCCTCGCTAGCATTCGCGGGGTCGTAAAACAGGTTGAACTCGCAGTGACAGCCGGTGCCCTGTACTATCGGCTGGATGTAAACACCCATGTCCGAGGCGGGGTAGCTGGCTTTTTCCACCAGGTCGTACATAGCTTCTAGCTGACCTCCGAGTTTATCATTGATGGTCAGGTAGAGTACGTCCTCGCAGGCGCCTTTGTAGCGGAGCTTCCAGTAGGGCTCGGTTGACGGTTTCTGGATTACTTTCAATATTTCGTTCGCCGAGACTCCGCCGACAGATTTTGCGGCTTCAATACCCAGCCTCATGGTGATATCGGTGATGCCCTTGACATGAGAGCTGATTCTTTCATCCGGGAAATACTCGTAGCCGGCCACGGTGTAGAAAAGCACCCAGGCGGGCAGACCGTCCTTGAGGCTCTGATAGTCCCCGGGCCATTTCTTCGCCATGATAGCCGCCAGGTTGGTGTTATTGAGGATGAAGCACTCGTTGACCATTCTCAGTCTTACCATCCAGGAGGCCATCTCTAACAGGGTATCGACGGTATCGGCACCGACCACGAAGGGTTCTTCCAGGCTGGGGAGTAATTCACACCTCATCGATGCCCAGGTTACGATACCTATGGTTCCCTGTGCCCCCTGGATGAGCCTGTGCCAGGAAGCCACGCCGGGACCGTAAGGCGCTTTCTGCACGCCCCCGACGGCCCACTGTTCTTTTACCGTGCCCGGTCCTGCCGCCTGCCCGGTGCGGAACTCGTCACCGCAACCGAAAATTACCTCGACGCAGGCAAGCGGGTCCGAGATATCCCACTGGTACTTGGGCATGGTAACCGGTTCTCTCTCCAGCAGGCTGCCGATAACGGTCTTCGACTTCCTCGGAAGGAGCGGCATATTAAGTCTGATGCCCTCTTTTTCCGCCGCCGTTATAAGCTCGCTGAAGGTCACGCCCGGTTCGACCATGGCGACCCGGCGCGCCCGGTCGACGTTGATAATTTTTTTCATCTTGCTCAAATCAACGATAATCGCCCCGCCGATACCGGGGACGGTATCGCCCCGGAAATGCGGAGGGCCCGAACTCACCGGTACGAGCGGCGTTTTGGTCTTGTTAGCCAGGTTAACAATTTTCTGTACTTCGCCGGCGTTCTTTGGCTTGACCACGCACACGGGCCTGATTGCATTGACGAAACTCATGTCTTTTGAGTATCCGTCCAGTGCAGCCTGGTCGTAGGTCACGTTGCCGGCGCCGACAATTTTCACCAGCTTCGCTTTTTCAATCATTTTTGCCCCCTTTCGCTTTCTGATGTAATGAGTGGTTCTGTCTGAAGGAATATACTGGTGTTTTTGATTTTGGCCTGTTTCTAGAAGATGGTTCTCCTGTATCCGTCCGAAAAAATTGCGTACGAAAATATAGTATTCCGCTTTGTACACCAATGTCAAGTAAAAAAGGGATTAATAGTCGTGATACGAATAATAATAAAATATCCGGCTTGAACAAGGAAGAAGCGGCAAGATATTGTATCAACGACGGTAAATTGATTTTAAAATCTCGTAAGTAATATAATCACGTAGCCGTATAATATTTCTGTAAGCAATATTGCAGAGTTGACAATCATATAGTGCTGTAATATCGGATATTGCGTTTGGATTTTTCCGACGCAGATGGGAGGACGGTACTCATGCCGGACAAGAAAAACGAGGTTAAAAAAAGCAGCGGAGTGAAAACACTGACGAGGAGTATGGGCTTTCTGGGACTGCCCGGCGGCGGCGCCGAGGGGGTGGTGGATGTCAAAGACGGCAGGATAGTCAGAATCCGGCCGCTGCACTATGACTGGCAGTTCGATAAGAAGCACCTCAAGCCCTGGAAGATTGTAAAGAACGGCAAGACATTCGAGCCGCTGATGAAGACGCTGCCGGGGACCTTTTCGCTGGCATATAAAAAACGTGTATATTCTCCGAACCGCATCAAGTACCCCCTGAAGAGGGTGGACTTCGACCCCAACGGCGAGAGGAACCCGCAGAACCGGGGCAAGAGCAAGTATAAGAGAATTTCGTGGGACGAAGCCACGGATATAATCGCCGGTGAGATAAAGAGGATACATAAAGAGTACGGACCGGAGGCGATACTGACCCAGCAGGAAGGGCACGGGGAGAACAAGTGGCTCCAGGGCCCGCACGGCATGCCGACGCTGCTGCTCAAGAAAATGGGCGGCTACACGCAGCAAATCAGGAACGCGGACAGCTGGGAGGGCTGGTACTACGGCGCCGAGCATGTCTGGGGACAGGGACTTTACGGGCACTATTTCCCGGCGGATAACGTCATCAAGGACATCATCGATCACGCTTCGCTGCTGCTGGTCTGGGGCGGCGACCCCGAGACGACCACCTGGGGGTTCTGTGGGCAGCTCGCCAGCCGGGTCTCTTATTTCTGGTCGGAAATAGGCATCAAGCAGGTGTATATCTGCCCGGAACTGAACTACGGCGCCGCCGTCCACGCCGATAAGTGGATTCCGGTGCTCCCCAACACCGATGCCGCCATGCAGCTGGCGATTATCTACACCTGGATAAAGGAAGGCACATATAATAAAGAGTACGTGGATACCCATACGGTGGGGTTCGACAAGGTGAAAGCCTACGTCATGGGCGAGGAGGACGGCGTGCCCAAGACGCCGGAGTGGGCTTCCCCCAAGTGCGGCGTGCCGGAATGGACGATTAAGGCGCTGGCGAGGGAATTCGCCAAGAGAATTACGTCGATAGTCCACTTCTTCGGGGGCGGTTTTATCCGGGGTCCGTGGTCCAGCGAACCAGCCCGGCTGGAATGCATCATGCTGGGCATGCAGGGACTGGGCGGTCCCGGAGTGCACCAGTGCCAGGTGACGTGGCACGGCATGCCGAGGAGCGAGAAAGCACCGGGGAACCGCATGTTCACCTTCGGGGCGGTCGCCACCGGCGCCGGCTGGCTTATGGACAGCCGGGTGGGCTACCCCATGACCGGAAACAGTCGCGTCAGCCAGAAGCAGTTCTTCCCCAAGACCAAGTTTCACGAAGCTATTCTCAATCCCCCCATCTCGTGGTACGGCAAGAGCCAGGCATCGGCGCCGCCGGAAGACCAGTTCATCAAGTACACGTACCCGGCGGAGGGCTGCTCGGAGATACACATGGTCTGGAGCGACTCCGTCTGCATGACTACCTGCTGGCACGAGGGGATGAAGACGCTGGAAGTATTCAGGAATCCCAAGATTGAGTTCGTCGTTCACCAGCACCCGTGGCTGGAAAACGATTGTTTCTGCGCGGACATTATCCTGCCCGCCTGCACCACCTACGAAGTGGACGACATGATGCCCAATTACTGGCCCGGACTCCAGTTCAACAACATCATGTACCAGAAGCAGGCGGTCAAGCCGATAGGCGAGTCCATGAGCGACTACGATATCACGCTGGCGATAGCCCGGAAGCTGGGCATGGAGGAGGCGGTGACCGAGGGCAAGAGCCTGGACGAGTGGATGAAGTGGACGTACGATAATATGGACTTATCCGACCGGATTGGCTGGGAGGACCTGAAAGAGAAAGGGTACTACGTTTTTCCGACGGCCGACGGCTGGCAGGAAGACTCGCCCGGACTCAGGAAATTTTATAAAGACCCGGAGAACAATCCCCTCAAGACGCCGACCGGCAAGCTGGAGTTCTACTCGGCGAGGCTTGCCGAGCACTTCCCGGACGACTTGGAAAGACCGCCGATTCCAAAATGGATTGAAAAGGGCGTGACCCACGACGAGAGGCTCTCCAGCGAGAGGGCGAAGAAGTACCCGCTACTGATGATGTCCAACCACGGCCGCTGGCGGATGCACGCCCAGTGCGACGATATAACCTGGACGAGGGAAATCCCTACGTGCAAGGTCAGGGCCTGGGACGGCTACATGTACGAGCCCCTCTGGCTAAATCCGCAGACCGCCGCCGCCAGGGGGATAAAGGACGGGGACATCGTCAGGGCTTACAACGAGAGGGGTTCCGTCCTCTGCGGGGCGCGGGTATGGGAGAGGATGATGCCCGGGGTGGCATACGTCGACCACGGTTCCAGGGTGGACTGGATAATGCCGGGCAAGCTCGACCGCGGCGGCGCCATCAACCTGATTTCCCCGGCCAAGACGGTCTCCAAGAACTGCCCCGGCATGGCCAGCAGCGGCTACCTGGCGGAGGTGGAGAAGGTAAGCATGGCCCAGATGGGAGAGTGGCAGAAGCAGCACCCCGAGGCGTTCGAAAGGGAGTACGACCCCGCTTCCGGCCTGCGCTTTAACGCCTGGATTACGGAGGCTTAGAAAGGGGCAGGTTTGAAGAAAATCGTCAGGAGCATCTGCCAGGCGTGCCACTGCAACTGCGGCGTCCTGGTCCACGTGGAGGACGGCAGGGTAACGAAGGTAACGGGCGACCCCGACCACCCCATGAACCGCGGTTTCATCTGCGTCAAGGGGCAGGCACAGCCGGAACTGCTCTATCATCCCGACCGCCTGAAGTACCCCCTGAAGCGCACCGGCGACAGGGGAGAGGGCAAATGGCAGCGAGTCTCCTGGGACGAAGCCCTGGACGAGGTCGCCGCTGGACTCATGAAAGTCCAGCAAAAATACGGGGCGGAGTCGATTGCCGTGATAACCGGCACGGGGCCCCGCACCGGCAACAACACCGCCCGCCTGTTCTGCCTGATGCTGGGCACGCCCAACCGGATAAGCGTCGACAATCACATCTGCTTCGCCCCCTCCGCGATGGCGGAGTCGAATACCTACGGTGTGATGACCACCATGATGGAAATCGGGCCGGACTATAATAATGCGGAGTGCATCATGGTCTGGGGAGGCAATCCCCTGAACTCCCACCCGCCGCGGGGGGAGGAGATAGCCCGGGCGAAGCGAAAGAGAGACGCAAAGCTGATTGTCATCGACCCGCGGCGCACGGCGCTGGCGGCGATGGCCGACCTCTGGCTGCAGGTCAGGCCCGGCACGGACTTAGCCCTGGCGCTGGGCATGATATATATCATTATCAACGAAGGACTGTACGACAGGGAGTTCGTCGGGAAATGGTGCCACGGCTTTGAGGAACTCAAGAAGCACGTGCAGGCGTACCCACCGGAAAGGGTCGCCGAAATCACCTGGCTGCCGGTCGAGAAAATCAGAGAAACGGCAAGGCTCTACGCCACGACGAAGCCCGCGGTACTGCACCATAGAATCGGCGTGGAGCATAACATCAACTCCGTGCAGTCGAGTCGCGCCTTCGCTACATTAATCGCCCTCACCGGTAACCTGGACGTCAAAGGCGGCAATTTATTTCAGACATTGCCCACAGGATTTTCCAATCCGTGTAATAAGTTAAATTTCCCCGCCGCTATCAGGGAGAAGCGCATCGGCGAGAAGGAATTTCCCCTCGCGCAGGGTTTCGTCCACTGCGCCTTGGCGGTGGAAGCCGCACTCGAAGGCAAGCCCTATCCGCTCCGGGCGATGTACTGCACCACCGGGAATCCCGTGGTGAACATGCAGAACAGCCGGAGGATGTGGAAAGCATTGAAAAGCCTCGATTTTCTGGCGGTAGCCGATTTCTTTATGCAGCCCACGGCGGAACTGGCCGATATCGTCCTGCCGGCGTCCACGTGGATGGAGAAGGACGACATGGGGGACTTTCCCAATCTCATGTACACGAATTATATCGCGGCCGGGCAGAAAGTAATTGAACCGCTTTACGAATGTTGGGACGATAGAAAGATACTCATCGAGCTGGGGAAGAGAATAGACTGGCCGGACCGCGTGCCCATGCCGTGGCAAGACACCGACGAGCTTAATAATAACATGGTCGCCAGCCTGGGCATAACGTATGAAGAGATGAAGAAAAGGGGCTATATGGTCGCGCCCATGAAATACAAAAAATACCTCGAAAAGGGGTTCAACACCCCGACGGGCAAGGTGGAACTGTACTCGACGAGATTCAAGGAGCACGGGTACGACCCGCTGCCCGTTTACCACGAGCCGCCGGAAAGCCCGGTGAGCACCCCGGAACTGCTGCCGGAATACCCCTTAATCCTGATAACGGGCGGCAGGTATATAGCCTGTTTCAATACCGAGGGACGCCAGATATCCTCGTTACGCAAGCGCCTGCCGGACCCATTCATAGATATTCACCCGGACACGGCTGAAGAAATGAGTATTAAGGAAGGCGACTGGGTCTGGCTGGAGACGCCGCAGGTCAGGGGCGAGAAGGTGAAGTTTAAAGCCAGACTCACGGACGAGGTTCACCCGAAGGTCGTCCACGCGCCGCACGGCTGGTGGTTCCCGGAGAAGCCGGGACCGGAGCACGGCTGCTTCGAGTCGAACGTCAACGTGGTTCTCACCGGCGACCCTCCCCGCGAGCCAATCGCCGGTTCGGTGCGCACCCGGGGGACACTGTGCCGGATTACGCGGTGCGCCGACTGACGGCTATTTGCCGGTAACCGGGTGCTTATAGTGGTAGGGGACGTTGTTCCGATGATACGGATAAGGGTGGAAGGCGGAGGGGGGTTCGTCGGCGTCAGGCAAGCCCATCCAGCCCATCAGCGGCAGATTGAGCCACCCGTCCTCGACCGGCGAGCAGAAGGTGTTGTTCCAGTGGAGCTTGCTGAACAGCCATTTGCCGTTTTCCTTGACGTACTTGTTCTCGTAATATCCGTGCAGATATTCCTGCCGCGGGTAAGCCCCGTAGGGCTTGGCTTCGAAGAGCCAGGTCTGCCACCTGCCTTGAGCCGTTTTTCCGTCCGGCGCTACGTCGATGACCGCACCTATCTGCATGACGATGAACTGCATCCATGCCGGTGACTGGCGGGGCGCGCCGCCCGCGTTGAACATGTCCCAGTAGATGCGCCGGATACCCTTCTTGCCATAGAAAACGCCATGGTCGGCTATCTCCACGGACTCCGTTTGCTCCTCGGAAAAGAGGTCGACGATTTCCGCCCACATATTATTATCGAAGTAATAGCCGTATATCCGCTGCAGGTGCTCGATTTCCTGGATGTCCTCGGCGAGCTGTACCTGCTTTTCCAGTTCTTCCAGAGTCATCATGGTACCCTTCCTTTCCCCCTTTTCTTACTTTTAGTTGTTTCCATTTTAGTCATCCCGAGCATATCTCCTGTCAGTCCGAAGAGAGATTCTTTCGTCGTCCTTCACGAGTGAAGGACTCCTCAGAATGACAGGTTGGTTAACCTTTATTTGCCGGTAATAGGGTGCTTGTAGTGGTAAGGGACATTGTTGCGGTGATAAGGGTAGGGATGGAAAGCGGTCGGCAGGGCGTCGGCGTCGGGGAGGGGCATCCAGCCCATGAGGGGCAGGTTCAGCCAGCCGTCCTCGACCGGCGAGCAGAAGGTGTTGTTCCAGTGCAGTTTTGAGAACTTCCATTTGCCGTTTTCCTTGACGTACTTGTTCTCGTAATATCCGTGCAGATATTCCTGCCGCGGATATGCCCCGTAAGGCTTGGACTCAAAGAGCCAGGTCTGCCACCTGCCTTGAGCCGTTTTTCCGTCCGGAGCCACGTCGATGACCGCGCCGATTTGCATCACGATGAACGCCACCCAAGGCTGGCGGGGTCCCCGGTCCATCGCCCCGATGGTGTTCAGATATATTTTCTCGACGCCTTTTTTGCCATACAGCACACCGTGGTCGACGATTTCCACCGACTCGGTATCATCGGAAAAAAGGTCGACGATTTTCTGCCACTGCTGCGTATCGAAGTAGTAGCCGTACATCTTTTGAAGGTGTTCTATTTCCTGGATATCCTCGGCAAGCTGTACCTGTTTTTCCAGTTCTTCCAGAGTCATTTTAATCACCTTTTATATTTTTAGCCGGTAACCGGGTGTCTGAAGGGAAAGGGCACATGATAGCCGGAGGGGTAGGGATGGTAAGCGGTAGCCGGGGCATCGGCGTGGGGGAAGGGGGTGTCCGACAGCCGGGGCACCTTGAGGAAGCCCCGCTCGAACGATGTCCAGTACGTCAGGTTCCAGTGCAGCTTCTTGAAGTACCATTTCCCGTTTTCCTTGACGTACACATTATCGTAAACACCGAACTGCCAGGTCTGCTTCTTCGTCCCGCCGAAAGGCCGGCACTCGAACGACGGGGTGTACCAGCGTCCCGTCGCCGTTTTGCCGTCGGGGGCGACCTCGATGACGCCCTGCGACTGCATGACCTCGAAGAACATCCAGCCCGGGCGCTTCATGCCCACCATGCCGGCGTACATCCGGTTGACGCCTTCCTTGCCGCGGAACACTCCGTGGTCGGTGATCTCCACCGATTCCGTGTTCTCGGAAAAGAGGTCGATTACCTCCTGGTACTGCGCGGTATCGAAGTAATAGCCGTACATTTTCTGCAGGTTTTCGATTTCCTGAATATCTTCCTGCAGGGTTACCAGCTTTTCCAGTTCTTCCAGATTCATCAAGGCACTCTACCTTTTTCCCCGTTCTTACCTTCAGTTGTATCCATTTTTATCATCCCGAGAATCTTTCCTGCCAGTCCGACGAAAGAATGACAGGTCGGGTAACCTTTATTTGCCGGTAATGGGGTGCTTGAAATGCACCGGGAAATGATAGCCGAAGGGGTAGGGATGCCAGGTGGTGGGCGGGGCATCGGGAGGGACATCCGGGCTGGGTCCGTTATGCCCGACGACCGGTGTCTTAAGCCAGCCGTCCTCGTAGGGGGTGCGGAAGTTGAGGAAGAAATGGAGTTTCTTAA
>CAZPAS010000012.1:0-25994 GCA_964584575.1 uncultured Dehalococcoidaceae bacterium
TTTTCGGCTAATGTCTTGGGCATTATTATCTTATTTTGTCATTGCGAGTCCTTCCGCTGAAGGACGAAGCAATCCGTTACTCCGAGCGAACTAGCGGATTGCTTCGCTACGCTCGCAATGACCTCCCTATTTCCCCGACACCACTGGATTCCCGCTTTCGCGGGAATGACGTATATATTATTTAAAGTTCTATTACATCGGGATATTGCCGTGCTTCTTGTAAGGGCGTGATTCCTTTTTATTCTGCAATGCCTCCAGCGCCGCGATGATTTTAGCACGCGTTTCGCCGGGTTGAATCACCGCGTTGATATAGCCCATTTTAGCCGCAACGTAGGGATTATACAGGAGTTCGCGGTACTCGGCGATTTTTTGTTCCCTAAGCGCGGCGGGGTCGTCCGCGGCCTTGATGTCCTTATTAAATATAATGTCGGAAGCGGCTTCCGCACCCATCACGGCGATTTCCGCCTGGGGCCAGGCAAGCGTATAGTCCGCCCCCAGTCCCTGGCTGCACATGGCAATGTACGCCCCGCCGTAAGCCTTGCGGGTGATTAAGGTTATCTTGGGCACGGTGGCTTCGGCGTAGCACCACAGCAGCTTGGCTCCGTGCCGGATAATTCCTCCCCACTCCTGGTGGCTGCCGGGCAAAAAGCCGGGAACGTCGGCGATGGTCAGCAGCGGGATGTTGAAGGCATCGCAGAAGCGGATGAAGCGCGTGGCCTTGTCCGAGGCATTGATATCGAGGCAGCCCGCCAGATAGTTGGGCTGGTTGGCGATGATGCCGACCACGTACCCGTTCATGCGGGCGAAGGCGGTAATCATGTTCTGGGCGTACTGGCGGGAAGGCTCGAAAAATGCGCCGTCGTCCACGATTGCCTTGATGACCTCCTTCATGTTGTAGCCCTTGTTGGAGTTGTCCGGCAGGATGTCGTTCAGGACTTCCCCGGCACGGTCGGGCGAGTCTTTCGTCTTTACGCTGGGCGGCTTTTCCTCGTTGTTCAGGGGCAGATAGCCCAGCAGTGACTTGATTTCCTCGATTGCCTGCTCGTCGTTATCGCAGGCGAACTGGGTGACGCCGCTCCTGGTGCTGTGCGTCAGCGCGCCGCCAAGCTCGTCGTTGCCGATTTCCTCGCCGGTGACGCTCTTGACCACGCCCGGCCCGGTGATGAACATGTAGCTGGTCTTCTTGACCATGAAAACGAAGTCGGTCATGGCCGGGGAGTAGACGGCGCCACCCGCCGCCGGCCCCATGACGGCCGATATCTGGGGAATCACGCCGGAAGCGCAGGAGTTGCGGTAGAAAATATTACCGTAGCCGTCGAGGGCGTTGATGCCCTCCTGGATACGCGCCCCGCCGCTGTCGATAAATCCCACCATCGGCACCTTCATCTTCATGGCGAGGTCCATGACGCGGCATATCTTTTTAGCATGCATCTCGCCCAGCGTACCGCCGCGCGCGGTAAAGTCCTGGGCGTAGGCGCAGACGGTGCGTCCGTTTACCCTGCCGTAGCCGGTAACAACCCCGTCGGCGGGAATGGACACTTTATCCATGCCGAAGTTCGCGGAACGGTGCTGGACTAACAGGTCGGTTTCCTGAAATGTCCCCTTATCGAAGAATAGGTCAAGCCTCTCCCTAGCTGTCAGCTTACCGGAGTCGTGCTGCTTCTTTACGCTGGCTTCCCCGCCCCCGGCCTTCAGTTCGGCCTCAAGCCTGGCCAGTTTCTCTATTTCCTCTTTCAAACCACACCTCTCTGGTTGAGAATAACAGATAAATGATAGCATAACGGCTTTTCAGGGGGCAACAATCTGATTAATATTCGCACCGCAGTCTACCCCGCACTATTCTCTACCTCACCCCCTGTATCCCCCTCTCCTTCAAAGGAGAGGGGGAGTTATTATTGAAGAGGGGCTGTGCCCCTCTTAGACACCCCGTTCTATATTCAGCTTCCCCCTGTTATTTAATTCCCCTATTCCAACCTGCGCAGGCGCGACGTGAAGATGAGCAGCGCCGCGGACGCGATTACCAGTACTGCCGCCAGCCCGCCGATAGACCACTGGATTCCGATAGCCTCGGAGATTGCCCCCGCGAAGAACGTTCCCAGGCTGGAAAAGCCGATGCCCATCATCATGAAGCTCATGACCCGTCCGCGGTATTCCGGCGGGGTATAGACCTGTGCGAGGGTATTGCCGCTGGTCCGGTGCCCCGACTGCCCCAGCCCGATGAATATCACCATGAAGACAGACAACAGCCATAACTTTGAAAAAGCAAAACCAACCAGCGCCAGGCCCATAATTATGCCGCTGATACACATGATGGTGCCCCTTTTCCGACTCGGCATCGAAGCCATGATAAGCGAACCGGTAATCGCGCCGAGTCCGGAGACACTCAAGAGTATCCCCATGCCGCTGGCGCCCACCATCAGGATATCCTCGGTGACCATGGGCATAAGCTGCAGGAAGGGTATGCCGCATATCATCACGAACAGGGTCGCCACCAGCACCAGCAGCATCGTCCTTTCCCGCCGGATATATTTCACGCCGTCGATGATATCACCCAGGGCACTCGAACCCTGACTGAATTTCTGCGTGGTCCTGGGCATGAGGAACATGCAGACCGATGCCATCATGTACATGGCGGTGGAAATATAGTAAACACTGGAGAAATCGATGGCGTCGATGAGGAAACCCGTCGCCGCCGGGGCAAGTATGCGAAAGGTGTTCATGCCCATGGTATTCAGGGATACGGCGTTCATCACCTGTTCGGGCTCCACTATTTCGGCGATGATAGCCTGCCGGGATGGCATCATCAAGCCCATGACGCCACCCTGGATAAATCCGGTGACGATAAGTATCCACCACGAGTTGGGGATTGCCTCGCTCAAGTAACCCAGCGTTAACGCCAGGGCAACCGCCAGCGATGTCAGCGCCGAACCTATCATGCTGAAGAAGAGGATGCCCTTTTTCTGAATGCGGTCGGCCAGGGCGCCCCCGTACAGCGAACAGATAATCATCGGTATGGCATTGGCGAGGGCAGACAGCCCCAGTATGGCTCCCGAATCGCTGATACGGTAAACAAGCAGCGAACGGGCGACAATCTGCATGTTCATGGAAGACCACTGGCCTATCATCCCGATGTAGTACAGGCGGAAGGCCGGTATCTTCAGCGAGCTGAACGTCCTGAGCTTGCCTAATTGGCTAAATCTTTTTTTCATGGGGCTTCTTTATTTTCAGGAAAAACGAGGTTATTATACGTAGAAATGAAAAACCTGCCAGCATGATTATCCCGGCGGTAAAGCCGCCGGAGAGGTCGGTGACGGCCCCCATGAGGAACGGGCCGGCGAATGTGCCGATTTCCGCCACGCAGAAGAACATGCCCCCCGCCGACCCCACGTACCGGGACTCTACCTCCGGGAGTTCCATCAGTATAAGTACCAGGAACGGGAAGATGCAGCAGGTAGCCATACCGTAAAAAATGAGGACGATTATCAGCGAGGCGTCGGTTACCTGCGTAACTAAAAGCAGCAGTACGGTACATACGGCAGCCGCGATGGCGATAAAGCGTCCCCGGAAATGGGGCGGGACGAGGCGCGGTACGATGATAATCGTCGGGATGCCCACCCAGGTCGGCAGGGAAGCGGCTATACCCGCCATCGACGGTGAAAGACCGCTGCCTTCCAGGATGCGCGGCAGCCAGTTGCCGAAGCCGTGACCGGCGGCGAACGTCAGCAAGCCCATCAGCAGGATAATCCACACGTTGCGCACGCTGATAAGTCCCTTGAAGACCTTATCTATCCTATCGTCCTTAATGCCTTCCGCAGTGGTGACGTCTCTGCCGAAAAGCCACCACAGGCAGGCAACGATGACAGCCACCATGCCGTAGCCGGCGAAGGCGAGCCTCCAGGAGTAGTCGGTCAGGGGCATGATAACGCTGTTCATCAGCGAGACGGAAAGCCCGGAGCCTATCCAGACCCCCGTCATGTAGATGCCCACCGCCATGCCCCTCTCCTTGCCCCGGAACCACTGTGAGATTGTCTTGGGATTGCCCACGGATATCAGCGGACCGCCGATGCCGAACAGGGCGACGCATAAAAATAAGGGGACGAACCCGTTGGTGAAGTAGCGGAGTCCGGCGGACAGGGCGATGACTAATACGCCGATGGCTACCGATTTACGTGTACCGAGCCTGTCGACGACGGCGCCGGCGAAGGCAGCGGAGAGGATATAGGTCAGCGGCCAGGCACCCAGGACGAAGCCCATCTGCGAGTAAGAAATGTCCAGTTCCGCGATTATCGGCGTGACCAGCGGGGCCAGCGCGAAATTAATCAGTCCGAAGACGAAATAGGATAGCCAGGTCAGCAGCAGCATTACCCAGCGGTACGGTCTCTCGTGGGGCGGTCTGCCCCGGCTGTCGGAGATGGCTTCTTCCCGGAATATATCAGAATCTATCATCAAAGTTGTCTTTACATGGGTCGGGCATGAGAGCGGGCGACTCTCTATATTATACTAGTCGGCCAGCGTGAACTCTACCGTGTCGCCGTCTTTAAGGTCGAGGACGGTGCGGAGATGATGTGGGCTGACCAGTTCTGCATCGATATGTACGTTCGGGGTCCACGTGAAGATAATGAGGCAGGCCGGATACCTGCCGCTGATGGTTGCCCGTCTCCAGTACATGCCTATCTCTCCCTGGTAATCTATCCCCTGCGTGGCGGGGTCGAACTCCCAGCCGATATCGGAGAACTTCACGTATTTCAGCACCGATAAATCGAAAGGCTCTGCCAGTTTTATATTAAGCGTGCCGGGTATGATGGAAAGACCTAAGACGCGGCGGAATTCTTCCAGGCTATCGGGTTTTAACATCTCCGCTACCGCGCCGCCGATTCCCGTACTGACCGTGCCTTTATAAATACGTTTTTCCTCCATCGACACTATATATTAGCATATCAGCCGATTTTATAACTTAATCTGGAAGTGTTAAAATATTCCTGATGAAACAGACCCTGCCGGTAACGCGCTGCGGGAATACGGAGTACCGCTGGGGCGAAAAGACGTACGTCATGGGCGTCTGCAACTTGAGTCCGGACTCCTTTTCCGGGGACGGGCTGGGCGATGACGTGGAGGCGACTCTCGACCAGGCGCGGCGCATGGTGGCGGAGGGGGCGGATGTAATCGACGTCGGCGGGGAGTCCACCCGCCCCGGCACCGAGCCGATGTCCGTGGAAGACTTCGACGACGAATTGCGTCTGGTCATCCCGGCGATAGAGCGGCTGGCGGCGGAGATTACGGTGCCGATAAGTATCGATAGCTATAAATCGGGCGTGGCGGAGCGCGCCCTGAAAGCCGGCGCGAGCATCATCAACGACATCTGGGGACTCAAGAGGGACCCGCGCCTGGCTAAGACAGCCGCCGAGGCGGGCGTGCCCATCATACTCATGGCAAACGAACGTGACGCGCCGCCGAAGGTCGGTATCCTGGCGAAGGTGATGTCCGACCTTGAAAACGGCATAAAAATCGCCATGGAAGCAGGCGTGGCGGCGGAAAATATCATCGTCGATCCGGGAATCGGCTTCGGCAAGACGCTGGAGCAGAACCTGGAGCTGGTGAACCGGCTCGCCGAGTTGAAGCAGCTGGGCAAGCCCATCCTGCTGGGAACGTCCCGTAAGTCGATGATAGGGCTGGTGCTGGACCTGCCAGCGGACGAGCGCCTCGAGGGTAACCTGGCGGTCACGGCAATCGGTATAGCCAACGGCGCCGACTTGGTACGCGTCCACGATGTCCGGCAGACGGCGCTCGTGTGCAGGATGAGCGACGCAATTATCAGAAGGGGGTCGGTCAATGACTGATACCGTCAGGGTTTTTCTGGGAATAGGCTCGAACCTGGGCAACCGCGAGGACAACCTGGACATGGCTCTAAAGCTGCTCGGGCAGCGGATGAAAGTGGTCAAGGTTTCGTCGATTTACGATACGGAGCCGGTAGGCAAGACCGACCAGCCGCGCTTCCTGAATATCGTCTGCGAGGTCTCCACCCGCCTGTCCCCGGAGGGACTGCTGGCGCTGGCCAAAGGCATAGAGGTTAAGATGGGACGGCGCGGCAAGACCGGGGAGCCGCGTACTATCGATATTGATATCCTACTTTACGGAGACATCGTCATCAAGCAGTCCGACCTGGTAATACCCCACCCCAGGATGGCGGAACGGGCTTTCGTCATGGTGCCCCTCGCCGAGATTGCCCCGGAACTCGTCCACCCGGTGACCTGGGAGAAGATAAAGGACATGAGAGCCGCCATCAAGGAGAAGCAGGGCGTGCTGAAATGGGAGGGTGAGGAAGGAGAGTAATGTACGAGATAGCCGTCGAGAAGCATTTTGACGCCGCGCATTATCTGCGGGGCTATCAGGGCAAGTGCGAGGAACTGCACGGGCACCGCTACCGCGTGGTGGTGAGGGTGGAGGCTACCAAACTGAACGATATCGGATTGGCGTACGATTTTACCGATTTAAAGCGGCATTTGAAGGATATACTAGAGAGGTTCGACCATACCTGCCTGAACGACGTGCCGCCGTTCGATAAGATAAACCCCTCGGCGGAGAACATCGCGACCACCATCTACAACGAACTCAAGGAAAAGCTTTCCGCCGACCCCTCTTACGCTAAAGCTTCAGAGGGCAAGCCCGTAACCATCACCGCCGTCGAGGCGTGGGAAGCCCCGGAACAGGGGGTTATCTACCGTCCCGAGTAAAGACCCTTCCACTCACCGGAACGGGTATCGATGTCGCTTTTATCCGGCTTTTGCGGCAGCAGCAGGTTGGGGATGGTATCCTCGATGGGATAGCTGACGCGGCACCTGTCGCAGTGCAGGCTCCCCGCGAATATCTCGCCGCCGCCTTCCGCCTCCACGTTAAGCTCCAGCTTGCCCTTACACAGCGGGCAGGCAAGTATTTCCACTAAAGCGCGTTTCATGGTGGTATTATATGTTTAAACGCCTTGGCTTTCAACTAACTAAAAAGCCTGGTCAACCTTCCAGATTTCCCACACGTGCCCGGCGCGCGTAAGGGTCTCCGTTTCCGGCGGGAGGGTGGGTTTGCCCGGCTGCCAGCCGGAAGGCATGAGTTCCCTGGTCTTCTGGTGGTGCTGGAAAGCCCGCAACTGGCGTAATACCTCGACGACATTCCTGCCCACCGGCGTGGTCAGGATTTCCATAGCCTGCACGACGCCCTCGGGGTCGATGAGGAAGCGCCCGCGCACGTCCACGCCCTTCGCCTCGTCGTAGACGCCGTACAGCGAGCCTATCTTTCCTCCGGGGTCGGACACCATGGGATAGGGGATACCGCCCTCGACCATCTTGGAAAGCTCGACTTCCTGCCAGACCTTGTGGGAGAAATTGCTGTCCACGCTGATGGCGATGACGTTGACTCCCAACTCCTTAAATTCCGGGTATTTGACGGCGACCGCCGCCAGTTCCGTCGGTCAGACGCAGGTAAAGTCGGCGGGGTAAAAGCACAGCATCACCCACTTGCCGCGGAAATCGGCGAGTTTTATTTCTTTGGCTTTACCCTCGTGAAACGCATTCGCGGTGAAAACGGGGGCCTCTCTGCCTACCTGTACATCCATCGTAATACCTCCTTACAGTGCTCCGGGTATAAGATTGTATCACCGTGACGAATGAAAATCAATCTTTAGTTACCAGTATCGCTGACTATTAAAATGCACTCTTCGTGTGCTATCTTAGATACAAATATCAGATATGAGGAGAACGTGAATGATAAAACTCATCAACCTGGTAAAGAGAAAGCAGGGCATCAGCCGTCCGGAGTTCTATAAATACTGGCAGGAGGCGCACGGGCCGTTCGTGGCGCGGCATATACCGCTGATGAGGAGGTACGTGCAGAACCACTTCATCGACGTGCCGGGCATGGATATCGATACCGAGCACGACGGCATCATCGAGGTCTGGTACGACGACATTGAGACGATGCAGAAGTCGCTGGCATGGGGCAGGACGCAGGAAGCCAAAGATTCGGGAATAATGGAAGACTGGGCGAAGATAGCGGATATGAGCCCGCCTACAATATGGGTGGCGGAGGGGCATGTCATCAAAGACGAGATTGGCTAGGCTCATCGAGTCAGCCTTGCACGCCCGCCAGCTTTACGCTAAAATAGGGGCAGTTACGCCTGAAAGAAAGATAATGATTAATCATCCGGTACTGGTGCTGAACCAGAGCTACGAGCCGCTGACGGTATGCCGTGCCCGCCGCGCGGTGGTGCTCGTCTACCAGGGTAAGGCGGAGATGCTGGAGGACGGACTCGGCTACATACATACCATCAGCCAGACCGTACCGCTACCCTCGGTCATACGTCTCTCCCAGATGATAAAGCGCCCGCGACGCGAAAGAAAGATGACCCGCTACGAGATATTCAACCGGGACCACTATACCTGCCAGTACTGCGGCGTACAGAGCCGGCACCTAACCCTCGACCACGTCGTTCCGCGCTACCGGGGCGGACAGCATACCTGGGAAAACGTCGTCAGCGCCTGTGTCGCCTGCAATCGCAAGAAAGCGGGCCGGACGCCCAAGGAAGCCAATATGAAACTCATCCGGCAGCCGGTCCCCCCCAGGGGCGGCCCCTTCTATGTCGTCCCGTATCATTACATAGACAAGCGGGACGAGTGGCGCAAGTACCTGTATCAGTAAGAAACGTCAGCGAGGGGCAGTTCTACCGTAGCCTCGGAGTCCATTTCAACCATCACCGTTTCTTTTAACGGATTATTCCCCACCACCGTAGCCTCGCCCATGCGCGTGGACACGCGCTGCCCGACCCTGGGCATTTTCTCCTTCATGAGGCGGTACTGCTCGCCTTCGTATGCCAGGCAGCACATGAGCCTGCCGCACGCCCCGGATATCTTCATGGGATTCAGCGGCAGGTCCTGTTCCTTGGCCATCTTGATGGAGACGGGCGTGAATTCGGTCAGGAAGCTCGTACAGCACAGGGGACGCCCGCACCGACCGAAGCTGCCCAGCAGTTTAGCCTCGTCGCGGCTGCCCACCTGGCGCAGTTCCACCCTTACCTTGAATTTTCCGGTCAGCCGCCGCACCAGGTCGCGGAAGTCCACCCTTTCCTCGGCGCTGAACAGGAAGGTCAGCCGGGAGCTGTCCAGGTTGTACTCGGCGGACAGCAGCTTCATGGGCAGATTAAGCTCGGTAATCATCTTGCCGCACTCGACCATGGCTTCCTCCGACCTGGCTTTGAGTTCCTCGGCCATGGCGATGTCCTCCGGTTCCGCCTTACGTATCACCGGGCTGAGATTTTCTTCGTTCTCATTGGCGAGGACCTGGTCGGGGGCGATAACCACATGTCCCAGTTCCGTGCCGCGGCTGGTCTTGACTACGGCGTAGTCGCCAGCCTCCAGTGGTATCTCTCCGGCATCGAAGTAATAGACCTTGCCGGCTCTTCTAAAACGTATTCCAACGATATTAGCCATATCTCGCGGAAATCCGGCTGTCCGGATTTACCGCGCCACCTCCTTCCTTTGCGGGTATATCGAGCATAAGCACCTCCAGCGCCAGGCGCGCGTTCACGTTCTGCTTGAGTTGCGCCTCCGCCGAACCGATGCTCTCGATAAAATTCTTAATACCGGAGAGCGTATAATCTCCGGACATTTCGACCAGTTCATCTTTACGGTCGATATTAGTTATCATATCATGCCAGCCCAGTTTGACCAACATCAGGTCGCGCCAGTAATCGAGCCAGAGCTCCAGTATCTCATAGACCGCGCCTCTATTTTGATAATACCTCGTCGCCAGCTGCGCCGCGCAGGCGAAGCGCTCCACGCAGTCCGCTCCGATAATTTCACGCAGCCTTTTCAGTTCTTCGTCGCGTTTCTGCAGCAGGCTGTCGTCCGCGTTGACGGCAATCGCCCAGCCCGGGCAGCCGTGGGAAAGACCGGCGAGGAGCCTGGCGCGCTCCGGGTCGATACCCAGCCCGTCTGCCAGAGCCCCGGCTTCCTCCGCGATGGACATCGGCGGCAGTTCCAGGCGCTGACAGCGCGAGACTACGGTGGTCGGCAGCAGCCTGTCGTTGACCGTCAGCAGGATAAAGGTCACCCTGTCGGCGGGTTCTTCCAGCGTTTTCAGCAGGCTGTTGGCGGCTGAAAGCGAGAGCAGTTCGGCGGGGTCGATGATGAACACCTTATGCTTCCCCTCGAACGGCGGCAGGTTGGCGTCATGCTGGAGGCCTTCAATCTGCTTGATGCCGATGAGTTTTTTTTCGTCCTGCTCCTCGTTCTCGATGAGGCCGATTACCTGGACATCGGAGTGAGTGCCTGCCTGTATTTTCTTGCAGGAGGGGCACTCCCGGCAGGGGGGCTCGGCGGATTCGCAGTTAAGCGCCTGCGCCAGGTGCACGGCGAGCTTCATCTTGCCCACGTGCTCCGGTCCGACGAACAAATAGGCGTGGGCAAGATTGTCCGATTCCAAGCTATGCTGCAACAGAGAGACCGCGCGGGTCTGTCCGATTATCTGCCACATTAAGTGTTACCTCGTTAAACGATGTCACAGCGGGTAAGGTCTTCCAGCGTCTCCCGGCGCCGGACAAGGCGGGCTTTCCCGTCCCTGACGAAGACGATAGCCGGACGGCAGGAGGCGTTATAGTTGCTCTGCATCGGCACGCAGTAGGCGCCGCTGCCGGCAATCGCCAGTATATCTCCGGCGACAAGCTCGGGCATGTCAATATCGTAAATCAGGACGTCGCCCGATTCGCAGTACCTGCCGGCGATGGTGACCTTGCCGGTCTCCCTGGCCGATGCCCGGTTAGCCGCGAGGGCTTCCTGCCTAGCTCCGTACATCGGCTGGCGGATATTATCGCCCATGCCCCCGTCCACGCAGACGTAGCGCCGGATGCCCGGTATGTCCTTGATGACCCCCACCCGGTACAATGCCACTCCGGCCTGTGCCACGATAGCCCTGCCCGGCTCGATAATCAGCCGTGGCGGCGTGAGACCCAGCTTCCGGCAGTGACCGTTAATTCTACCGGCGATTACCTCCGCCCACTTTGAGATTGGCGGCGGCACTTCACCGACCGTGTACTGCACGCCGAAGCCCCCGCCGATACTCAGCACCCTGATTTCGAAGCCGTGCTTCCGCTTTATCTCCGCCGCGTAGTCCAGCATGACCTCGATGGACTTCTCGTACGGCTCCATCTCGAAGATACCCGAGCCGATGTGGAAGTGGAGTCCTTCCACGTTCAGGTTGGGCGCCGCCAGCGCCCTGGCGACAGCCTCGTCCCAGGTGGTGCGCGTCAGGCCGAACTTGGAATCAACCAGTCCGGTGGTAATGAACTTGTGCGTGTGCGCGTCGATGCCCGGGGAAAGCCGCAGCAGGATGTTTACTTTCTTCCTGCCGGCGATTTTCATCAGCATATCAAGCTCGTGGAGGTTGTCCACGACGATGTGGCCGATGCCTTTCTCGACGGCTAATTCCAGTTCCTCCGCCGACTTATTGTTGCCGGGGAAGTGTATCCTCCCGGGCGGAAAGTCCACCGTAAGGGCGATACCCAGCTCTCCTCCCGAGACCACGTCCAGGTCAAGCCCTTCCTCTTTAACAAGCTGGAACACCGCCCGGCTGGTAAACGCCTTGGGGGAGTAGCAGACGGTGGTATCCGGGTAGCGCTGCCGGAACTCATTCTTAAACTCGGCGCACCGACTGCGAATGTCGGCTTCGTCGAAGACATATAAAGGCGTGCCGAACTCCTCGGCAAGCGCCGTACAGTCGCACCCGCCGATTTCCAGGTGGTCTTGCTTATTCACTTCGGTCGTCCTCGGGAAGAGGACCAGCCTCGGTATATCCTGTCTGCCCGTCATATTTATCTCCAGTCGTATATTAACAGCGCCCGTTCGTGAAGTCAATGTAATCCAGCCTGATTATACCGTCTTATCTTGCCTGAAAAAGCGTAATAATGCTAAAATGTAAAAGCACCCTCTGAAGAGTCCTTTTTACCTCCCCGGAAGATGTATCTCCCCACCAGCAATCCAGAGAAAAGTGTCGGATTGAACAGTTGAGTAATAAACCTGACGAATATGGTAACGAGAATGCCGGGATGCCCGGTCCGGAGGTGGGCGGGGGAGGCATAGCGGGATACGGCAGGAGGGTCTTCAGTTCCTTTAAAAATCCCGTTTATCGTCTGTACTATTATTCCCTGATAGGTCACTGGGCGCCCATGCAGATGCAGATGGTGACCCGGACCCTGCTCATCTACCGCATCACCGGTTCGGGGGCTATCCTGGGTGTCATGGCGCTGGCGGGCTCGATACCCATGCTGCTCCTGTCACTTTACGGCGGCGCGCTCGCCGACCGTATGGATAAGAGAAAAATCCTGATATACAGCCAGGCTTTATCGGCGATTATTACCATCGGCGTGGGATTTGCGTTGAGCATCAATTACCTGAGCAGCGACGTGCCCGGGTCATACTGGATTTTAATGGTTTCCAGCGTATTACAGGGCATTATCATGGGTATCATGATGCCTTCGCGCGCTTCCATGGTGCCGGAAATAGTAAGTCCGCAGGACCTGATGAACGCCATATCCCTGAACAATATGGGCATGAACGTCTTCCGGATTCTGGCACCGGCTGCCACCGGCTTCATCATCGATGCCTGGGATTTCGATGCCGTCTATTACATCATGACGGGGCTGTACCTGTTTTCCGTCATATTCCTCTTGAGAATGCCCTCCACCCGCACGGGGGTACGCGAGGAGAGCGGCACGATAGCCGAAGTGATGGAGGGATTTCGTTACATGCGGGGCGATATGACTATTATGCTCATTCTCATATTTACCCTCGCCTGCACCATACTGGGAATGCCGTTCAACATGCTGCTTCCCATGTTCACCGAAGATATTCTGAAGGTCGGCGCTTCCGGTATGGGCATGCTAATGGCGGTATCGGGCATCGGTTCAATCGTCGTTTCCTTCTTCCTCGCCTCGGCTAAAAATAAAAAACGCGGGCTGGTGATGCTGTTAAGCGGGCTGATTTTGAGTCTGGCACTCATCGCGTTTTCCTTTACGGCAAACTGGAACCTGGCACTGCTGCTCTCCGTATTCATCGGACTGGGTCAGACGGGGCAGACGGCGATAGGCTTTACTCTGATTCAATATTACGTAGACCCCGGCTACCGCGGACGCGTCATGAGCTTCATGATGCTGGGGTTCGGTTTATCGAGCCTGGGTACGGTCTTCGGGGGCATCCTGGCGGAGACGATGGGTATCGAGTGGGCTATCGGCGGTCTGGCGATAGTCTTAGGCATCGTCACCATGGGGATGATTGCCTTCTCCAAGCATCTGAGAGACCTGGATTGACAGTATTACACCGGAAAGCGTAAATTTTAGAATATCATAATCCGTTCAACGGCTGGAGGAATTGTTCATTGTATCAAAAAGTGACGCTGGATAACGGGTTGCGCCTGGTGACCGCTGAGATGCCCCATACACGGTCGGTCTCCATCAGCTTTTTCGTGGGCACCGGTTCCCGGTACGAAGACGATGAACAGGCGGGCATATCCCACTTCATCGAGCACGTCTGTTTCAAGGGAACGGAGAGGCATCCCACTTCCACGGATATCTGCACGGTCATCGAGGGGGTGGGGGGCATGCTCAACGCCGCCACGGACAAGGAACTGACTATCTACTGGTGCAAGGTGGCGCAGCCCCACTTCGCCAGCGCCCTGGATGTGCTGGTGGATATCCTGATGAATTCCACGTTCGACTCCAAAGAAATCGAGAAAGAACGCCAGGTAATCATCGAGGAAATCAACATGTCGCTGGACTTACCGTCGCAGCGGGTATCCATGCTCATCGACGAGTTGCTGTGGAACGGTCATCCCCTGGGACGCGATGTCGCCGGGAGCCGGGAATCGGTGGCGGCTATTACCAGAGACTTGATGCTCGGTTATCTGGCAGAGCAGTACCAGCCGGGGAATATCGTGCTGTCTATCGCCGGTGACATAGACCACGACGAGGTCGCCGGTGCGGTCAGCCGGGCGGTTGCCGGATGGGCCGGTGGTAAGCACCGTTCCGACTTTGCACCATATAAGGAGAAAGCAGGACGGCGGGTGGTGATTGAGAAGCGGGACAACGAGCAGACGCAGCTCTGCCTGGCGATGCCGGGACTGTCCATGACCCACCCGGACCGGTTCAAGCTCGATCTCCTGAACGTTATCCTCGGCGAGGGGATGAGCAGTCGGCTTTTCACGGTAATCCGGGACAAGCTGGGACTCGCTTACAGTATTCACAGCTACGCCGAGCACCTGCTGGATACGGGGTCGTTCGGTGTCTCCGCCGGAGTGGACAACAAGAACCTGAAAACGGCTATCGGAGCTATCCTGGAGGAGCTTGCCCGACTCAAGGAGCCGGTGCCGGAGGAAGAGCTTTCCAAAGCCAAGGAACTGTCCAAGGGGCGGCTCCTGCTGCGCATGGAGGACAGCCGCAGCGTATCCGGCTGGATGGGGGGACAGGAACTTCTTACGAAGAAAATCATGACCGTCGACGAGGTGGTGGGTATCATCGACGCAATCACGACCGACGAGTTGCACAAGCTTGCCGGGGACCTGCTGGCAGGGGAGGGCTTAAAGTTAGCGGTGGTGGGCCCCGTCAGCCCCGACGAACCCCTGGAAGAATTATTGAAGCTTTAGGCGGGGCTGCCAGCGTAATAGGCGCAGTCCTCGTGGAGGCACTCCCGGTTGCGTCCCACGTACCGGCATTCTATTTCCCGTGACAGTTTTAGACTAATACCCATCTTAGTTTTCAGGAACTCAACGGCGGCTTCCAGCGCCTGGCGACTCGCCCTTTTGCAGCAACGCGGTCCGCCGTCCAGCATGCGGTTGAGGGCGTAAGCCGTGGCTTCGTTGGCGAGGGCACGTGTATTACCGGTGAGGGGCGTCGCCCCGGTGAGCACGCTTACGGCGGTGCCGACACCGATGGCGGCGCCGCATGCCCCGTAGAAGCCACACCAGCCGCCAGGCACTTTAGAACCCCTCTCGATGGCTTTTTCCACGGCGTCTTCAGGGACGGGGTAGCCCGCGTTCTTCACCGCCGCCACGATGACCGCCGGGACCATGGCGTGGTGCTCGGGCCCGTGCATCGGCACCGAGGGGTGGGACATCACCGTCTCCAGTATTTCCGCTGGGTCGGTGCTCCTAGTTACAGCCAGCACGTCCCGCAGGACTTTCAGGGCCGTACTCGCATGGCAGGAATCGCAGACGTAGTGCCCGGCGGGGCAGGATACCTGTGTACTGAATTCTTTACCGCAGTAAACGCACTGGCGCGTTACTTCCCCGGTCCCGTAGACGAGGGGCTTGCCGCAGACGCCGCAGTTTTCCGTAGTTTTCATTTAAACTCCGCTTGGG
This sequence comes from uncultured Dehalococcoidaceae bacterium, assembly GCA_964584575.1. Taxonomy (GTDB): domain Bacteria; phylum Chloroflexota; class Dehalococcoidia; order Dehalococcoidales; family RBG-16-60-22; genus JAFGPF01. Next base: position 15,391 of record CAZPAS010000012.1, read on the forward strand.
TGTTGTCTCTACTTAAAGTATAGGAGTGTTGGCTGTAAATGGTCAATAAACGCTCTAAAAAAGCAGCCGCAGCCCGCAAGGCTGCGGCTACCTCTATTTTACGATTGGGGCAGGATTACATCATGCCGCCCATGCCACCCATACCGCTCATATCGGGAGCGCCACCGCCGCCCTTGTTCTCTTCAGGAATATCGGCGACCAGCGATTCCGTCACCAGCACCATTACGGCGATACTGGCAGCGTTCTCCAGTCCGGTCCTGACCACCTTGGTGGGGTCGATGATGCCCTTGGCGGCCATGTCGCCGAACTCGTCGTTCTCAGCATCGTAGCCGACGCCCTTCGCGCTCTTCTTTACGGTATCGACGATTACGGAGCCGTCCTTGCCGGCGTTATCCGCAATCCAGCGCAGCGGCTCGGTAACGGCTTTGCGTACCACGTCGATGCCGGTGGCTTCGTCGCCGGTTAGCTTGAGCTTATCCAGCGCCGGAAGGGCACTCAGGAGACCCACGCCGCCGCCGGGCAGGATGCCCTCTTCAACGGCTGCCTTGGTCGCCTGCAAGGCGTCCTCGACGCGGTGTTTCTTTTCCTTGAGCTCGACCTCGGTGGCAGCGCCGACCTTGACGACGGCAACGCCGCCGGCCAGTTTAGCCTGCCGCTCTTCGAGTTTCTCGCGGTCGAAATCGGAAGTGGTCTCTTCCATCTGGGCTTTAATCTGCTTGATACGCCCGGTGATGGCTTCCTCGGCGCCCTTGCCCTCGACGATGGTGGTGTTGTCCTTGTCCGCGGTGACGCGGCGGGCGCGCCCGAGGTCTTCCACGGTGACCGAGTCGAGTTTCCTGCCGACGTCCTCGGAGATAACCGTGCCGCCGGTGAGGATAGCCATGTCTTCAAGCATCGCCTTGCGGCGGTCGCCGAAGCCGGGGGCCTTGACAGCGAGGACGTTGATGGTGCCGCGCAGCTTGTTGACTACGAGGGTAGCGAGGGCTTCACCGTCGACATCCTCGGCGACGATGAGCAGGTTCTTGGATACCTGGAGAATTTTCTCCAGCGCGGGTAGAATATCGGCTACCGCCGAAATTTTCTTATCGGTAATCAGGATATACGGGTCTTCGATTTCCGTCTCCATGCGTTCGGCGTTGGTGACGAAGTAGGGGCTGATATAGCCGCGGTCGAACTGCATGCCCTCGACGTACTCTACTTCGTACTGGGTGCCCTTGGACTCTTCGACGGTGATGACGCCGTCCTTGCCGACCTTCTCCATGACGTCAGCCAGCAGGTTGCCGATTTCCGGGTCCTTGGCCGTGATGGTGCCGACCTGGGCAATCTGCTCCTTGTCCTTGACTTCTTTGGAGGCTTTTTTCAGCTCGGCGACGATAGCCGCGGTCGCCTTCTGGATGCCCCTCTTCAGAGCCATGGAATCGGCGCCGGCGGCGATGTTCTTAAAACCGCCGGAGATAATCGCGTGGGCCAGAATTGTCGAAGTGGTCGTGCCGTCGCCGCAGGCGTCGTTGGTCTTGCTGGCGGCTTCCTTGACGAGCTGGACGCCCATATTCTCGAACGCGTCGGGAAGCTCGATGTCCTTGGCAATCGTGACGCCGTCATCGATTACCGAGGGTGCCCCCCATTTTTTATCCAGCGCCACGCAGTGCCCCTTGGGCCCGAGGGTAACCTTCACCGCATCCGCCAATGCATCGATGCCCTTTTTCAGGGCATGCCTTACTTCTTCACCGAAAATGATTTGTTTTGCCATATTCTTCCTCCTTGGCTTCCCTTGTTATTTGGACTTCTTCGCCAGAACGTCGCTCTCGCGAAGGATAATCAGCTCATCGTCATCGACCTTGATTTCCGTGCCGCCGTACTTGGAGTAAATAATCACGTCGCCGACTTTCAGGTTCATCGGGATGAGTTTGCCGTCTTCGGACACTTTACCCGGTCCCACGGCGAGGACCTTGCCCTCCTGAGGTTTTTCCTTGGCTGTATCCGGCAGGTAGATACCGGATTTCGTCTTCACTTCCTGCTCGATGGGTTTGACCAGAACGCGGTCAGCCAGAGGCTGTAATTTAGCTGCCATACTTTCCTCCTTTCTCAATAAACAGCTGGTATCCCTTTGCATCATTTAGCACTCTCGGGGTGAGAGTGCTAACATCTACATAATACCTTAATTTCATAATCAGCGCAAATTGAAATAGAGGCATGTACAGGAAATTATAGCAACAGAAACGTAAATAACTCATGAATACGCTGTAATTCTCTTTAAAATGAGGCTGATATGTCATTAAATGAATACAATCTGATATTTTCATGACCTCACCCCCTTTATGGGTGGGAAAAGATATCAACCGAAAAGTAATATCAATCTATCCCCCTAGCCCCCTTCCTTTGGTAAAGGAAAGGGGAATATTTACAAATGAAATCGTGATTATTGTGTATTTTTATAATCAAAGGCCAGTGCCGTGAATGATTGAGAAAGGACGCCGCCTCCAACGCCCCGTATTATTTTTACTGCCCATCACCACTCCGCGTGGATTTTCTTTCCCACCCGGGCCCGCCCACGGTGCAACTACTGCCAGAAACGTGATAAACGAGGGGATAAGCCGCGAACGATACGAGGGTGGCAAGGGTGGGAATAGATATTTACGAGGGGGGTTGCGGGGAAACAAGATACGGATTGCTTCGCTGTGCTCGCAACGACAACTAGGGGAACGGGCTGGATTCCCGCGCAAGCGGGAATGACGTAAACAAATTGGCTAAGCGGATTATGACTGTTTTGACGATTTACACTGCATCGTGTAAAATCATCATCATGAGTGAACGTTCGGGAAAGCAGGGGGGGCAGTGGGACCGGAGCAGGATTCAAGCCCTGCGCAGGCACCTGGGCCTGACCCAGCAGGAGCTATCGGAAAGGCTGGGCACGCGCCAGCAGACCATCAGCGAATGGGAAACGGGCATGTACCGTCCCCGCGGCGCCTCGGCCACTCTCCTTTCCATCATCGCCGAACAGGCGAAATTCAAGTACGAAGCCGGAAAATCCACAAAGAAGCCTTGACAGGATACACGGAAACGTGTAAGATAATATATCAGTTTTATGAGTAACCAGAGCAATAACGACAGCCTCAAGCCATTTTTCGAGCCGGCCAGCGTCGCCGTTATCGGCGCCTCACGGGTGCCGGGCAAAGGCGGCTATAACATTATCGAGAACCTGCTGCGGCTGGGCTACCCGGGGAAGATATACCCGGTCAATCCGCGGGCGAAGGAGATACTGGGACTCAAGGTCTATCACGGGCTGAAAGACGTTCCCGAACCGCCGGAACTGGCGCTTATCGTGCTGCCGCCTTCTTCGGTGATAAAGTCGCTGGAGGAATGCATCGATAAAGGGATAAAGGCGGTCATCATCGAGTCCGCCGGTTTTGGAGAGATGGACGAAGCCGGCGCCCGTCTGCAGGAGAGAATCGCCCGGCTGGCACGGCAGGAGGGGATAAGGGTCATGGGGCCGAACAGCGTCGGCACCGTGAATCCCGATGTTCATCTGGATACGAGCCTCGGACGCCTGAACGAACTCTTCCTCCCCGAAGGCGATATCAGACCCGGCAAGGCGGGCTTCATCGGCCAGACGGGTCTCTTCACCGGCGTTTATCTGCCGCTGATAAACAGCGAAATCGGCATCAGCAAGATAGCCTGCCTGGGGAACAAGTGCGACGTGGACGAGAGCGACATGCTGGAGTACTTCGGCGCGGACCCCGGCACGGAAATCATCGCCATGTACCTGGAAAGCATCAATGACGGCCGGCGTTTCCTGGATATAAGCCGCCGCATACTGAAGGAAAAACCGATAATCGTCCTGAAATCCGCCGTCACGGAAAACGGAGCCCGGGCTTCCGCCACTCACACCGGCTCCGTTGCCGGGGAAGACAGGGTCTACGACGCAGCCTTCCGGCAGTCGGGAATAATCCGGGTGGGCAGGTTCGAGCAGCTCTGGGATATCGCCAGGGCGTTCGTGTACGCGCCGTTGCCGCGGGGCAACCGGGTGGCCATCATCAACCTGGCAGGTTCCGGCTGCGTTACCGCCGTCGACGCCTGCGTGCGTAACGGACTGGCTATCGCCGAACTGGCGCCGTCCACCAAAGAGAAAATCAAGGCCGTCTATCCCGACTGGTGGCGGGTGAGAAGCCCGGTGGATGTCTGGACAGCCGTCGAAGCCAGCGGTTTCGAGGCTACCTACACCACGGCCGCCAGGGCGGTACTGGAAGATAACGGCGTGGACGCGGTGGTGATTATCATGGCCGCCGTCGACTGGGTACCCGGCAAAGAAGTGCCCGCCCTGTTCGCCGGTATAAAAAATGACTTTCCCGACAAGCCCATTCTGGCCGTGAACCCCCTGGGATACCGGGAAATGTACCGGCGGATGTCCAAGGGCTTCCAGGAAATCGGCATCCCCAGCTACGCCAATGACGAAGACGCCATAGCCTCGCTGGCGGCAATGTGCCGCTACCAGCAGTACCTCCTCCATGACGAATGACCCCGGGACGGGTATAACCGGCGGCTGAAAGGTTATTCATGCCGGGTACGTTATCTGAGAAAAGAGTCCTTCAAATCTGGCAGGAAAGACTGTCCGGCAGGAACGACCTGGCGACGGAGGAAGGCGAGCCGGTGAGGATTGTCTATCCCGGCAGGCGCAACGGCGACTGCGGGGCCGATTTCCGGGACGCGGTGGTCGCTATCGGCGGCGGGGTAACCAAGGGGGATATCGAGGTACACGTCAGGTCCAGCGGCTGGCGGGCGCACCGCCACCATCGTGACCCCGTCTACAACCGTGTCGTCCTCCACGTGGTCTACCGGCATGATACGACCGGAGACATCACCCTCCAGAACGGCAAGAGAGTACCGACGCTGGCGCTGGAGAGGTTCACAGACGGGGACACCGCTGTTACTACAGCGGCTCACGTACTGCCCTGTCGTAACATGCCAAGACGGCGGGATGACGACTTCACCGGCGGCGTCCTGGACGAAACCGGTGAGGAGAGGTTTGTTATTCGGGTGGAGGAGCTAAGGGGAGAGATAGAGAGGTGGGGAGCCAGTCAGGCCCTTTACCGGGGCATCATGGGGGCGCTGGGGTACAGCAAGAATAAAAAGCCGATGCTGGAACTGGCAGAATGCATGCCGCTGCAACGGCTGGAAGCGGAAATCCCCGTGGAAATGCCGGATGAGGAATGCCTGGAGCAGTACCGGGCACGCCTGACGGGCATGGCGGGGCTGACGGCGTCGCCGCACGCCGGGGAATACCCCCCTAACAGTCTGGAGCGGATATGGGCCGACTGCCGGGAAACGGCGACGATGTCCGCGGAAGACTGGCGCTTTTTCAAGGTCAGACCGGCCAATTCGCCCGTGCGCCGCATCGCGGCGATGTGCCACCTGCTGCTCCGCTACCGGGGAGAGGGGCTTTTAGGGGGGCTGACGGGCGTGCTTGAGGGGGTGAAGAATGAGGATGGCTGGCGTGAAATAGAGAAGGCGCTAGCGGTGGAAGGGGACGGCTACCCGTCTCTTTTAGGCAGGGAGCGCGCCGCTGTTATCGCCGTCAACGTGCTCCTGCCCTTTGCCGTTGCCTGGGGAAGTGTAAACGGACATACGAGGCTGGCAAAGAAGGCTGCGGGGATATACCGAAGTTATCCGCCGCTGGGGGAAAACGCCCTCCAGAGACATATGTCGAGGCAACTGGGGATAAACCGGTATATCGTGAGTACCGCCCGGAGGCAGCAGGGCCTGCTCCACATCTACAAGACCCTGTGTTCGCAGGGCAAATGCCGTGACTGCCCGCTGGGTCAGTCTACAGGTAGTCCACGACTTCGCTAAGACTGCCTATCTTGATACAGTCGACATCATCCCCGTAGTAATCATTCCGGTCGACGAGTATCGCCTTCATACCGGCGCCGCGGGAACCGACGACGTCCACCTGGTACTGGTCGCCGACGTATATCGCCTCGGCGGGTTGTACATCCCCCCGCCGCAGGGCCTCCTGAAATATCTCGGGACCGGGTTTGCCGCTGGCAACGTCCTGGGAAGTGACGATGATTGCCAGCCAGGAGGGCAGTTTCAGCCGGGTCAACGTTTCGGTCATATCCTGCTCGATATTGGAAATCAAGCCCAGGGTCAGTCCCCGGGTCTTAAGGTCCTCGAGGAGGGGCGCCACGTCATCGAAGAGTACCAGGTCCATGCGTGATTGCTGCATCGCGCCAAGGAGGGGAGGGAGTATTTTCTGGTCGTACTCTATCCCGGCTTCCTTGAGCAGTATTCTCTGGTACTGCACGTAAAGCGCCATTTTTTCTTCCGTGGAGCGGTCGCTCAGCGGGCGCCGGGCAATCTCGTTGTAGATAAATTCGTCGGCGACGACCATCGGTCGGCGCAACACCTCCGGGCTGACCTCGATGCTGAAGTCTTTGAGAATGTCCGATTCTATGTTTTCGCGGGGCGGTTCGTAGCGTACCAGTGTCTGGTAGAGGTCGAAAAAGACGGCTTTAATCATAGCGGGCTCCCTTCCGTTAAGTACCGGTAACATTGTAGTGAATGTCATGGAGTATGTAAAGCAACCGGGGGGAGGGATAATCATACCTCTCCCCCTAGCCCCCTTCTCTTGATAAAGGAAGGAGGAATTTTCACAAATAGAATCATGCGCAATGTGACTTTTATTATCAAAGGCTAGTGCCGTGGATTATGGGAAAGGACGCCACCTCCTTTTGCCCCTCACTTATGATTTACTACCCCATGCCTCCCCACGGGTCTTCTTTTTCCCACCCGTACCCGCCCTCGGTTCTCCGGCTATTGAGCCCGTAAAAGTCCCACGGGATAAGACATCGATGGCGCGAGGGTGGCTTGGGTGCGAATAGATAACATGCGAGGTGAGTGGAGGGGGAATTAGAAAAATTATCCGTAAAATATAGTGAAAACCTGTTGTGAGTGAGTCACAAACCTGCTATGATGTGTGGGTGACCCCCCAAAGCTTTACGCGTGGATAACTATGGCTATTATCAAGACTGAAAATCTGTCCAAGAAGTTCAAGGAACTGACTGCCGTAGACGGCGTCAACCTGGAGATTGAAGAAGGCGAATGCTTCGGTCTGCTGGGACCTAACGGCGCGGGTAAGACGACCCTCATCAGGATGATAACCGCCGTATCGCCGGTGACCAGTGGGGAGATATGGGTGGACGGTAAAGATCTTAAAAAATATCCCCGAGAGGTCAAGGCGGTGCTGGGGGTTATCCCGCAGGTGGACAACCTCGACGAGGACCTGACGGTGATACAGAACCTGATGACCTTCGCCCGATACTTCGCCATACCCAAAAAAGTGGCGTACCAGCGTAGCGTGGAGATACTGCGGTCCATGGCGCTGGAGGAGAAGCGCGATAACAAAATCGACGAGCTTTCCGGGGGCATGAAGCGGCGCCTGCTGATTGGCAGGGGACTGGTCAACGCGCCGAAAATCATCATCCTGGACGAGCCCTCGATAGGTCTCGACCCGCAGGCGAGGCACATGGTCTGGAGGAAGCTGCGGGAACTGAGAAGCCAGGGGATTACCCAGCTGCTGTGCACGCAGAACATGGAGGAGGCAGCGCGACTCTGCGGGAGGGTGGCGATAATCCACCAGGGGAGAATCATCGACATCGATACCCCGCAGGCGCTGGTAAACAAGTACATGAGAAGTCGCGTGTGGGAGATTGATATCACCACGGACGATAGAGAAACGATTATCGGGGAGCTGGAGAGACGGCAGCTCGAATACGAGGAGTTCGCCGGAATCATCCATGTCTTCCCGGAGGAAGATAGCCAGGGAGAGGGTCTTCCCGGGGTATCCCGGGCTCCCACGCTGGAAGACGTCTTTTTCAAACTCACCGGGAGGTCGTTGGACGAATGAGACCTCCCTCCTGGCGTTTCTACCGGCTCTGGCAGCGTAACCGGGATGTCTTTTTCCGACTCTGGCACTCGGAGGGCGCCGGCGCCATCATCGAGCCGATTCTCGTCCTGCTGGCTTTTGGCATGGGTATGGGGGCTTTCATCGGCGATATCGGCGAGCAGAGATATATAGAGTTCCTGGCGCCGGGTATCATCATCGCCTATGCCATGTTCGCCGCCAGCTTCGAATGCACCTACGGCAGCTACTTCCGCATGGAGCACCACTACACGTTTGATGCTATTCTGGCGACGCCGCTGAACGTGGAGGATATTACCGCCGGCGAGATATTCTGGGGGGCCACGCGCTCCTTTATGACGGGATGTATCATCCTGGCTATCTCGGCGGCTTTCCAGCTGGTGCCCTCTTACTGGGCGCTGCTGATACCACTGGTGGCGGCGCTGTCCGGCGTGATGTTCGCTTCGATATCGCTGTTCGTTACGTCCATCGTGCCTTCCATATATACGTTCAACTTCTATTTCACCCTGGTCATCACGCCGATGTTCCTGTTAAGCGGTGTCTTTTTCCCGCTTACCCGCTTCCCGGACATCGTGCAGAAGCTTAGCTGGATAGCACCGCTGACGCCGGCGGCTAAACTGACGCGGGGGCTTTTCCAGGGGGAGTTCCACCCGGACATGCTGCTGGCGCTGGGTGTTATAATAGCCTGGGCGGTGGTGTTCTTTATGATTACGCTGGTGACCATGCGGCGGCGGTTGACGAAGTAAGGAGTTCGATATGTCGGTACTTTCCGGAAAAGACATACGGAACCTGATTGAACGGGACCCGCCGCTCGTGGAGGGATGGCTCGACCTCGATGAGCAGGTGCAGGCGAACGGATTCGACCTTACCCTGCGCGACATTGCCGTGCCGCAAACAATGGGCCATATCCCGGCGGCGGGCGGACAGAGAGTGATTTCCGACGTCTCGCCGCTGGTGTTCGACGGACTGGGCAGCATCGAGTTGCTCGCCGGCACCTATATCATCACTTATAACGAAATCGTGCACCTGCCGAAGGACATCATGGCGCTGGGGAGGCCGCGCTCCAGCCTGCTGCGCTGCGGGGTGACCGTGGGCACGGCGGTATGGGACGCGGGCTACGAGGGACGTTCCCAGTCCTTGCTGGTGGTCTATAACTACCGGGGCTTCCGTGTGCAGAAAAACGCCCGTATCACGCAGCTGGTGTTCTTCAGGCTTACCGGGGAGTCGGAGGGGTACAACGGTTTCTTCCAGGGGGAGAATATCTGACGTTACCGGAACTGCCCCGCCACGAAGTCCGGCACGGGCACCGTACCCAGTAATATCGGTTTCTGGTGGCAGTCACTGCCGCCGGTCATGAGCAGACCGTTTTTCTTGCAGAAATCCACGTAGAACGCCGTTGTCTCGGCGTCATGGCGGGAGTGCCAGCACTCCACGCCGTCGATATAGTCCAGCATGTTTTCCCGGATAATTTTTCCCTGTTCGGATAAATCGCGTGTCAGGCTTATCAGCGAGGTGCCGTTGGGGTCGTTGGGGTGGGCGTGAACGAGTCTGCCTCCGGCGTTCCTGATGAGCCGCGAGGCTTCCGGCAGCAGGAGGGGGTACTTGGGGACGTCACACTTCACCAGGTATTTATCGAACGCCTCCTGGCGGTCAGTAACGATTCCCTTCTTCGTGAGATAATCGGCGATGTGGGGTCGACCCAGAATACCGTCAACGTCCGCCTGCATTTTTACCAGGTCAGTATCGGTAAGCAGGGGCTTGCCTTCTTTCTCGAATTCGGCATTCAGGTTGTCCATGATTTTCTGCCCTCTTTCCTGTCGGTACTCGCGTATCAAGACGAGTTTGTCTCGGAGGGCAGGATTGGCGTAGTCATATCCGTACCCCAGGAAGTCCAGCGAGACAGACCTGCCGGCGTGCTGGAAGGTCACGTTGAGTTCCACGCCGGTGATGTAAGAAATCCCGTACTTCGCAGCGAGGGCGACGGCGTGTCCCTGGTGCCCTATGGCATCGTGGTCGGTGATGGACAGCAGGTCGATATGCCTCTTTTTGGCTTCGGCGAGGACCTCTTCCAGGGTGAGGGCGCCGTCGGAGCCGGTGCTGGTGTGGACATGTAAATCTATTTTCATTAACTGCCGTATTATCTCTTCACTTCACTGGTGATATACCAGTCTTCGGGCGGGTCTTCCGTGGTATCGACTATTAAATGAACGATATCAAGTCCCAGGTTCGACTTTTTAAGGTCGTCCAGGTCGACGGCTTCGAACTTTTTCTTGTTATTGAGATAGGCTTCCTCGGTCAGGGCGTTAGAGACGTAGTTATCTTTATCGCGCGCCAGTATCCGCCGGATGGAGACCTCCTGAGGGCAGTCGGTCTGGAGGATAACGAAGGTCTTGCCGTGTCCGGCGGCGATGGCCGCCGCCCGCTGCCGCAGCGACTGCGTCACGAAGGTGGCATCCAGGATGACGCAGTTACCGCCGCTCAATGTCTCGTCCGCCTGCCGGAACATCTCGTCGTAGACCTGGGTGCGTTTGTTCATGTTGCCGGCGACCTTAGAGTCGAAAATATCTTCGTTTTTCAGGACTTCCAGGCGGATAAGGTCGGTGCGCAGGAGTTTACACCCCTTGATTTTAGCGACCTCCTCGGTGGTCTCCGTCTTCCAGGTGCCGGGGAGTCCGCAGGCGATGAG
>CAZPAS010000013.1:0-25715 GCA_964584575.1 uncultured Dehalococcoidaceae bacterium
GCGGCCGTACCCTGTCCGGCGGTATCGACCCCGCCGCCCTGCACCCCGCCAAACGGTACTTCGGAGCCGCCCGCAATACCGCCGAGGGCGGCAGCCTGACCATCATCGCCACCTGCCTCATCGATACGGGCAGCCGCATGGACGACCTGATTTACGAGGAGTTCAAGGGGACGGGAAACATGGAACTCCACCTCGACCGCAGGCTTTCGGAACGGCGTATCTTCCCCGCCATGGACATCCAGCGCAGCGGTACCCGGCGCGAAGAGCTTCTGCTCGGTGAAGAAAGCTTAAAACAGGTATGGCTGCTGCGGCGTATGGTAGGCATCATCTCCTCCAACCCCGAAAGCTTCGTCGATGCGACGGAGCGTCTGCTGGAACGCATGCGCAAGACCAAGAACAACGCCGAGTTCCTGGTCGGGCTGAACAAGGAAATGTAAAATGCTGAAAATAAGAAAGACATACGTGGAAGTCAACCCCGAACTGCTTTATGCGGAGATAAGGGACTTTATCCTCAAGCAGGGAGCCGACCTTAGCGGGTACAAGATGGAGACATATACGCTACCTGACGAATCGGCGTCTTTCATCTCGCGCGGCACACTGATTTTCAACGTTAAAGACCAAGCCGGAAAAGAGTGCCTGCGCGTGCACGTGGTCGGGGCCGCCCGGGGCGAGACGAAACTCATGATTGACATCGACGAGAAGCTCTTCTCCAAGGACAAACTGACCGCCCTACAGGAAGACATCGACTTTATCTTCAAGTCCTACGAACCGGAAGAATAAGAGTTGCCCCACCTTTACCCCGCCGCTGTATTCCTGTTTCCACGGGAATGACGGTCCCGCTGAACTAACGTGCTTTAGGATACGACCCCAGGATTCTCACGTAGACGGCGTGCTCTTCCAGCGCCTTCAGGGCTTCGATAATGCCCTTTTCCTCGCGGTGACCGGAGAAGTCCATGTAGAAGTTATACTCCCAGGGCTGGTGGCGGGTGGGACGTGACTCAAGCTTGGTCAGGTTTACCTCCCGGGAAGCAAACTCCCGGAGGCAGTCGTACAGCGCGCCCGGCTTGTGCTTGAGGGAAAAGACGATGGATGTCTTATCATCGCCCGTGGGCGGCGAGTCCTCCTTGGACAGGATAAAGAACCGGGTGAAATTATGCGGGTTGTCCTCTATCTCCCGGGCTATTATCTTCATGCCGTAAATCTCGGCGGCCTGGGCGCTGGCGACGGCGGCGATATCCTGACGGCTCTGTTCCTTAATCATCTTGACGCTGCCCGCCGTGTCCGAGGCGGGAATAAGCTCGCAGTTCAGGTGGTTCAGGAAACTGCGGCACTGCCCGAGTGCCTGCGGGTGCGAATAGACTTTCTTGATTGAGTCCAGCGTGGCTCCTTCTATGGCTATCAAACAGTGGCTGATACGCAACTCCGTTTCGCCGCAGACCATCAGGGGGGAGTCCGGGAGGAGGTCGTAAGCGCGGGTGATGCTGCCTTCCAGCGAGTTCTCGACGGGCACCATGGCAAAGGGCACGTCGCCGTTTTCCACAGACTCGAAGACCTCGTCGAGGCTCTCGTAAGGGACGCCCTTGGTGGACTTCCCGAAGAAGCGAAAGGCGGCTTCCTCGGTATATGCCCCCGGCTCGCCCTGGTAAGCCACGGCGACTCCCTGAATTCTGCGGCAGGCATCGATAATATTCCGGTAGATGGTCTCCATGTCGCTGGGACTGATATTCTCGTCGCGAGCTTTCTTCCGCACGTTACGCAGGACCTTGAGTTCTCTTTCCCGGTCCTCGATGAGCCGGCTCTCCTCTTTCTTACCCTGCCCGATTTCCTCGGCGATTTTTATCCGCTCGCCGATAAGCTCGACCAGCCGGGAGTCTATCTCATCGATTTTCTTTCTTAAGTCGTCGAGGTTCATTTAATCACCCTCGGAATCATGCCCGCTCTCATGGCGAAATCGCAGAGCGTGACCGCCATCATAGCTTCCACCACCGGCACCGCCCTGGGAACGATGCAGACATCGTGTCTGCCCGCGATTTTCAGTCCGGCTTTCTTCATGTTTTTAATATCCACCGTCTCCTGCTCCATAGCGACGGAGGAGACGGGCTTGACGGCTACCCTGACCACCACCGGCATGCCACTGCTGATGCCGCCGAGTATCCCGCCGGCGTTGTTCGTGGCGGTGACTATTTTGCCGTCTTGCACGACAAACGGGTCGTTGTTTTCCGAGCCCTTCATGCGGGCGGCGGCAAATCCGGCGCCGAACTCCACGCCCTTGACCGCCGGAATAGCCAGCAGTGCTTTAGCCAGCTCTCCGTCAAGTCTGTCGAAGACCGGCTCGCCGAGACCGACCGGCACGTTGAGGGCAACCCCTTCGATAATACCGCCGAGGCTGTCTCCTTCTTGTTTCGTGGCGACAATAAGGTCAGTCATCTTCTTCGAGGCTGCGGGGTCGGCGCAGCGCAGAGGGTCGGTCCTGGTCCTTATTGTAATTTCACTCTGGTCAACGGGTCTGGCAATGATGCCGCCGATTTCCACCGTATGGGCGACTATTTCAACGCCGAGGGTTCCCAGCAGCTTCCTGGCGACGGCTCCCGCCATGACAAATCCGGCGGTAATCCTGCCGGAAAACCTGCCCCCGCCCCGCCGGTCGCTATGACCGCCGTACTTCACGTAAGCGGTATAGTCGGCGTGGCCCGGTCGTAGCAGGTCTTTAATATTCTCATAATCGGCATCTTTAACGTCCCGGTTGGCTATCATCAGACAGACCGGCGCGCCGGTGGTATATCCGTCGTTGACCCCCGCCAGGATTTCAACTCTGTCCTCCTCCCGCCGGGAGGTCGATGCGTCGCCGCCGCCCGCCTTCCGCCTGTCCACGTCCTTCTGGATATCCGCAACATCGAGGGGCAGACCGGCGGGACAGCCGTCGATGACGACGCCCACGCATTTCCCGTGACTTTCCCCGAAGCTGGTTATGGTGAACACTCTGCCTATGCTATTTTGCATCTATCTCCACCTTTGCGCCCGCGCTCTTTATTACTTCCCAGAAATCCGGGAATGTCTTGCCGACGCATTCGGCGCCTTCTATAATAACGCCGCCGAGGGCAGCCCCGATTACGCCGAAAGCCATGGCGATACGGTGGTCGCCGTAGCTGTCCAGGGTAACCGGTTCCTTTTCCTCCTCCACCTCATCTTTAGCTTTTTCCTCGCCCTCTTTGGCTTCTTCCTCCTCTTCCTCCTGCTCGGTCTTTGGCTTCGGTGTCTTCAGACCGACGATCGACAGGGTGTCCCTGTCTTCGGTTACGGTTACGCCCAGCTTGGTCAGCCCCTCCCTGACGGCGGTAACCCGGTTAGACTCTTTAATGCGCGCCCGTTCGATGCCGATAAACACGCTGGTGCCCTCGGCAAGGGCGGCAAGCATCGCCATGGTAGGCAGGAGGTCTATACTATCGGAAAGGTCGGCATGCATTGCCCGCAGGTTACGCTCACTACTTACGGTAACGGAGTTCCCAACTGCCCTGACCGTCGCTCCCATGCTCCGCAGGTAGTCCAGCATCACGCGGTCGCCCTGAAGGCTCGCCGTGCTCAAATTGTCCACTTTCATCTCCCCGGCGACCGCCCCCAGCGCCAGCAGATATGAAGCCGAAGACCAGTCGCCCTCGATTTTCATGCGGATGGGTTTATACGCCTGGCGGCGGATGACGAACCTGTCCCACTCGCTCTTAACGTTAATCCCGAATTTCCGCAGGCACCAGAGGGTCATCAGGACGTAAGGCTTGGACGTCAGAGGCGTCGTCATCCTGACACTTACTTCCTGCTTGGCAAAGGGAGCAATCAGGAGTAGAGCGGATATGAACTGCGAACTGATATTACCCGGCAGTTCCGTGGCGCCTCCCTTTAGCGTACCGCCCTCGACGGTTACCGGAGGCGTCGTTTTGCCTTCCGTGGAACCTTTTATGCCCAGCTTCTGTAAAGCCTCGATGAGAGACCTCATCGGCCTTTTCGAGAGAGAGGGTCCGCCGGTAATCTTGTGCTTGCCGGGGATAAGGGAACAGACCGCCGTGATAAATCTCATCGTAGTCGCCGATTCACCACAGTACAGGTCCTCGGTGGGCACGCGGAACTTTCCGCCAGTTACCACCCAGATATCATCCGATTTCTGGATTTCCACGCCCAACTTGCCGAGGACTTCGGCGGCAGAGGCAGTATCATCGCTGACCAGCGGATTGACTATCTCACTCTTTCCCCGGCTCAGAGCGGCGCATACCAGCGCCCGGATAGTCATGCTCTTGGACGAAGGGACTTTAGCTTCTCCCTTGATGTCGCTTTTTTTAATGCTTACTTTCATTTTCTTTCAGCTTCTCTATAATTCTTTCCGATACCGCGTTGGCATCCATCCCGGATGTGTCTATCGTAATATCCGCCGACCGCTCGTAATACGGCTCGCGGAACTTCATAAGCTCCTCGATTTGCTTCGCCCGGTCGGCTACGGCGAGCAGGGGCCTCCCGTCCGTATCAGCCGACGTACGCTTCATTATCACCTGCGAAGTAGCCGTAAGGCAAACGATTACGCTCTCCTTTTTGAGACGGTCAATGTTTATTTTATTAAGAACCGCCCCGCCACCGCAAGCGATAACGGCGTTCTTTCTGGCGGCGACCTCCCCGATAACGGCAATTTCAAGCTCGCGGAAGGCTATCTCGCCGTCCTGCCGGAATATCTCGGGGATGGACCTGCCGGCTTTCTCTACAATTATAGCATCCGTTTCAATGAACTCTTTACCCGTTTTTTCCGCCAGGATTTTGCCCACCACCGTTTTGCCCGTCCCCATGAAGCCTATCAGGGCGATGCTAGTCTTCATGGCTCTCCAGCATTTTTAACGCCTCCTTCTTCATCAGGCCGACGGGCGCCTCCCGCCCGGTCCACTTCTCGAAAGCCAGCGCCCCCTGCCAGATGAGCATCTCTATGCCGCTTATCGTCCTGGCACCGGCGGCTTTTGCCTCGGTAAGCAGCCGGGTATCTATTGGATTATACACGACGTCGAACACCACCAGGTCTTTCTTGAGTAACTTTGCGGGCACGGGCGATTTATCGCTATGCGGACTCATCCCCACGCTGGTGGCGTTGACGAGTATATCCGCCTCCTGCAGGGCTTCGGCAAGGCATTCGTCGAGGAGTTCCAGCACGCGCACCGGCCTGCCGAAGTCTTCGTTGATAAGCTCGGCGATAGCCTCCGCCCAGTCGAGCTCTTCCCGCCGATTTAATATCGTGAGATTGACGTCCCTTTCCGCGAGGATATAGGTCACCGCCCGGGCGGCGCCTCCGGCGCCCAGTACGACGATATTCTTGCCGTCCGGCTCTGTACCGCTATCAAGCAAGGCCCGGAGAAATCCGGCGGCGTCGGTATTATAGCCGCGCAGTTCGCCGTCCGTATTCACTACGGTGTTGACCGCGCCTATCTTCTCGGCAATGGGGTCGAGTCCGTCCAGCATGGGGATAACCGCCACCTTGTGCGGTATGGTGACGTTGAATCCGCAAACGTTCAGGGCGCGCAGGCCGTCTACCGCTGCTTCCAGCTGTTCCGGGTCTACGCGGAAAGTCAGATAAATGTAGTCCAGTCCCAGCTTTTTATAAGCCTTATTATGCATCACCGGCGACATGCTATGCTCGACGGGGTCGCCGATTAGTCCGCAGATTTTAGTCTTTCCGGATATGTCCATATCACTTCTTCTTTTCAATCACGACGGCGTACATGGGGCGGTCAAAATCAAAATACTTCCTCACCCGCCAGTCCGTCTCTGCAAGAATGTCCTCCATTTCCTCCCTAGAGACCATGAGATAATCGAGCCACGGAGTAGTATATTTCTGGTATCTTACCCGGAGCCTTATCTGCCCGGACATTCTACCCCTTTTCCGGTTCATTTCATGGTATTTCAGATGGTCGGGATTATCCGTCCTGTAAACGTCGTTGGTTGTCGCGATTATCCTGCCGTTCTTCGAGGTAATCCCGGCGAGCTTTTTCAGCAGGCGCTTCGCACTCTTATAACTGCCGAACAAGCCGAAATTGTTACCCATCATAATAACGGTATCGAAAATACCCAACTTAGAGCTTATCCGGCTTAACGGTAATACCTCAGTATTCTTAAGTCCTCTCTGCTTACAGACCTCAATAGCCAGGGGTGAGTTATCTATCCCGACCACATCCAGACCCTTTCCCTGGAGATAGAGCGAGTGCCTGCCAGCGCCGCAGCCGACATCGAGTACTCTACCTCTGGCGTACCTCATAGCCTTCTTTTCTTCCGGCAGCCAATGACGGTACTCCCTGAAATATATGGCGGGTCCGCCAGCGGTATCGACATAGCCGTCATCTCTCTCGACGACCTCTTCGAGATGAGTAGCTTTCATCCCGCTCGCGTAATAGTCGTACATGGCACGCCCGAAGGCATCCTGGTTTTCTTTCAACATGGTCCTATCCGTTTATTAAGCGGTATATCTCCCGCATCTCCGTTACCGTCAACTGCCCGTCCGCGGACTCGCGCCCCGCTTCAATCGAGGCGTAGGCCAGATACCCGCCGGCCAGCGGGCAGAGAATTCGTGATATCTGCCCCTTTTCCCCCATGGCAAAGGAGATTATCCTGTCCTCCGCGTATTCGTTTATAAGCTGTAAGACGGCCAGGTTATCCGTGAAAGCCCGGGCGGTGGTCACCATCTTGCAGATATCGGCACCGGCGGCGCGCTGCCTTCCGATAATTTCCTTCATTTCCACCAGCGACGGCGTTTCCTTCAAATTATGATATGAAACCAGGCACTCCGCTTTGCCCTTTATCCTGCCGATTACCGACTCCACCTGCGGTGTGCTCAACTCTATATCAACGATTGATACCCCTAGTTCCACGGCATCAAGAAGCGTCTGAACCCTGTCCGGTTCACTCCCCTGCCAGTTCCCGCCCTCCTCTTTACGCCGATTGCAGGCTATCCAGGGCTTGCCCAGCTTTTCCGCAACCCCCCGCCAGCCCTCGCCGATGAGGTCGATGCGTACCTCGTACATGTCGACCAGCGGCTCTACGCGTTTAACTGCATCTAGGTCATCATTCACTATGGCAGCGCATATTTTAGGCTTATCCCCAGCCAACCAGCACCTCCTCCACCAGTTCCGGGTCGACCTCGTCGCTGATAAAGGCATCGCCTATCGATTTCAGCAGCACAAACCTTATCCTGTCCTGTAATACCTTCTTGTCGTGCTGCATCGCCTGCCAGACCGCTTCTTTATCCATATCCGGCATTTGTGCGGGCAGTCCGGCTCTCTGTATAATCTGCTCCAGCTTGACGATTTCGCCCCCGTCGAGTACCTCCATCCGAATGGCTATTTTCGCTGCCGCCATCATACCGATTGCTACTGCCTGGCCGTGTTTGATTTCGTAATTGGAAACAGCTTCAATAGCGTGACCGATGGTATGACCGTAGTTCAGGATACCCCTCAACCCCTCCTCCTTTTCGTCCTTCTCCACGATATCGGCTTTAATTCTGGCGGTCTCCAGCACCAGGGTCTCCATTACCGAGGGGTGGCACTCCAGGGCTTTGTTCATATTAATGTCCATAAAGTCAAAGAATCTCCGGTTCCTGATGACGGCGCTCTTGATAACCTCGGCAAGTCCGTTGGCAAGTTCTATTTCCGGGAGTGTCTTCAGCGTATCTATATCCGCCACGACCATTCTCGGCTGATAGAACGTGCCGATGATGTTTTTCAGTTGACCGTGGTCTACCGCCGTCTTCCCCCCGATGCTGCTGTCCACCTGCGCCAGCAGGGTCGTCGGCACCTGTACCAGCGGCACGCCGCGCATGTATGTTGCCGCTACGAAACCCGCCAGGTCGCCGATGACTCCGCCTCCCAGAGCCAGAACGGGAGTCGTCCTCTCCGTGTAGGCGTCGGTAAGATCGTCGTAAAGCCGGGCGGCGGTCTCCAGGGACTTCTGTTCCTCCCCGGCAGGCACTTCCAGAATGGTTACCTCGAACCCGGCGTTAGCCAGTCCCCGTTCCAGGTCATCCGCGTACAGTTCTCCCACGGTGGTATCGGTAATGATTACCGCCTTGCCGGAAAACTCCCGCTCCTTCAACCACAACCCCACCCGGGGCAGCAGTCCGCTCCCGACGCGTACTTCATAGCTGGATATTCCGAGTTCTACTTTTAGTTTTTTCATTTATGCCATTTTACCTCTATGTACCACAGCATGCAATAACAGAGGAGCGTGAAAAGTAGATATATTAACCGATTTTTACCATATATATTTAGTGCAGACTGACTTATTCGTAGATTCGCCTGCAAAAATGTTGACATATAGTACCGATTTGTGTTAAATTTATTATTTAGTGCTCAGAATTCAGTTGAGTAGTTAGATCGAGCTAAAACACCTTGGTCTATCACTTAGCAAGAATTCGTAATGGATGGGCTACGGCTCATCCATTGTAATTGTAAAGGGGACGGAAAAAAGACAATGCCAACGATAAATCAGCTGGTTCGCAAAGGGCGTAAAAAAGCAACTAAAAAGGACAAGACTCCGGCGCTGGGGTACAGCTATAACGCGCTTAAAAACCGTGTGCAGATGGGTAAAAGCTGCCCGCAGAAGCGCGGTGTCTGCGTACAGGTAAAGACCACCACCCCCAAGAAGCCCAACTCCGCCCTGCGCAAGATAGCCAGAGTAAGGCTGACCAACCACATGGAAGTTACCGCCTATATCCCCGGCGAGGGACACGAATTGCAGGAGCACTCCGTGGTCCTGATTCGCGGCGGCAGAGTCAAAGACCTGCCCGGCGTACGCTACCACATCGTCCGGGGGGCGCTGGATACCACCGGCGTTGCCGACCGCAAGCAGGGACGCAGCAAATACGGAGCCAAGCGGGGTAAAGCCAAGGCAGCCGAAATTACTTAGTCTGAGGGAATAACATGCCGAGAAGAGCCAGAGCAGAAAAAAGAGAGGTTACTCCTGACGCCAGATACCGGAGCACGACCGTAGCCCAGTTAATAGCTAAGGTCATGCAGCGCGGTAAAAAGAGGACCGCCGAGCATATCGTTTACGGCGCCCTCGATAAACTGGGGCAGCAGGTCTCCAAGGACCCGGTGGCAGCGCTGGAGCAGGCGGTGAGGAATGCCACGCCGCTCCTCCAGGTAAAACCCAGGCGCGTCGGCGGCGCAACCTACCAGGTGCCGGTGGAAGTCCAGCCAGACCGCGGACTTTTCCTGGCTCTGACATGGCTGGTGACCTCCGCCCGAGCACGCAAGGGTAAGGAAATGATGGAGAAACTTGCCGAGGAACTCTCGGACGCGTTCCAGGGACAGGGAACGACGATTAAAAAACGCGAAGACACACATAGAATGGCAGAAGCCAACCGGGCTTTTGCTCACTATAGATGGTAAGGGGAGTATTGATTACTAGCAGTGTAAAAGTAAAAAAACCGGTAACTGCGGGAGAAAAAAAAGTGGCCAGGGCGTTTCCTCTGGAGGACATCCGCAACATAGGAATTATCGCTCATATCGATGCCGGAAAGACCACCGTCACCGAGAGGATACTCTATTATACCGGGCGCACCTACAAGATAGGTGAGGTGCATGAAGGTACTGCTGTCATGGACTGGATGGAGCAGGAGAGGGAACGCGGCATCACCATCACGGCGGCGGCAACCACCTGCTACTGGCGGAACCACCGCATCAACATCATCGATACGCCGGGACACGTGGACTTTACCGCCGAGGTGGAACGCAGCCTCCGCGTGCTCGACGGCGGGGTTGTCGTCTTCGATGCCGTAGCCGGCGTCGAGGCGCAGTCGGAAACGGTCTGGAGGCAGGCGGACAGGTACAAGGTGCCCCGTATCTGCTTCATTAACAAGATGGACAGGGTCGGCGCCAATTTCAACCGGACGCTTTCCATGATTGAGACCCGCCTGGGAGCGAATCCCCTGCCGATACAGATTCCCATCAGTGCCGAGGATACTTTCCATGACGTAATCGACCTCGTTGAAAACAAGGCATGGCGCTTTAACAACGACCCGGACCGGGGACCGGAAGAGATTCCCGTTCCGGAATCTGAAAAAGAGAATATGGCGGAGCACCGTCATGCCCTTATTGCCAAGCTTGCCGAGCATGACGATATTATGATGGTTGCCTATATCGAGGGTGAAGAAGTCGCCCCCGAGCAGTTAAGGAAGGCATTGAGACGGGCTACTCTGGAGAACAAAGGGGTGCCCGTTCTTTGTGGCAGCGCCCTTAAAAACATGGGCATCCAGCCCCTCCTCGATGCTATCGTAGATTACCTGCCCTCCCCCCTGGAAGTGCCGCCGGTAGAAGGCACGGAGACCAGGACTAATACTAAAGTTACCCGCGAAGCCAGCGACGACGCCCCCTTTTCCGCGCTGGCTTTTAAAGTCGTCACCGACCCCTTCGTGGGTCGGCTCGTTTATTTTAGAGTCTATTCGGGCAAGGTCAAGGTGGGGGCACAGGTATTCAACCCCACCAGGGGACGGCCGGAACGTATCGGCCGTCTTTTATTGATGCACGCCAATCACCGCGAGGACGTCGTCGTGGCGGATGCCGGGGCGATTGTCGCTACGCTGGGACTGAAAAACACTTTTACCGGAGATACACTCTGTGATTCCTCCAAATCGGTACTGCTGGAGTCCATCAGGTTCCCCGAGCCGGTAATATCCGTAGCCATCGAGCCCAAGACACGGGCTGACCAGGAAAGGCTGGGCGATTCACTGCAGAAACTCACCGAGGAAGACCCCACTTTCAAGGTTATTTATAATGAAGAAACCGGGCAAACCATCGTCTCCGGCATGGGCGAGCTTCACCTGGAGGTAATCGTCAGCCGGCTCATCAGCGAATTCAGGGTGGGCGTTAAGGTAGGCAGACCACGCGTCGCCTACAAGGAGACGATTACCGAGCCGGTAAAAGTGGAAGGCAAGTTCATCCGGCAGAGCGGCGGACGCGGGCAGTACGGGCACGTCAATATCGAGCTGGAGCCGCTGGAACGCGGCAAAGGCTTCGAGTTCGTCGATGGCATAAAAGGCGGCACGATACCGCGGCAATATGTCCCGCCGGTACAGGCAGGGGTTAAAGAAGCCATGGAGACCGGCGTAATCGCCGGCTACCAGGTAGTCGATATTAAAGCCACCCTCTACGACGGCAGCTATCACGAGGTAGATTCCTCGGAACTGGCTTTCAAGATGGCGGCCTCCATAGCACTGCGGGACGGAGTCAAGAAAGGCAAGCCCGTCCTCCTCGAACCCATAATGAGCCTGGAAGTCGTGGCGCCGGAGCAGTTCCTCGGGGATATCATCGGCGACCTTAATTCCAGGAGAGGGCATGTCGGCAAGGTGGAAACGCAGGGAGAAATGTACGTCATTCATTGCCTGATACCCATGGCGGAGTCGTTCGGCTACGCCACACAGCTGCGGTCACTCACCCAGGGCAGGGCGACCCACTCCCTGGAATTTCACAGCTACGAACGGGTACCGGCAGAAATAAGAGACGAAATCGTCGAAAAAGCTGTAGGCAGGAAATATGGCTAAACAGAAAATCCGTATTAAACTAAAGGGTTTCGACCACCGGGTGGTAGACCAGTCGGCCAGGCAGATACTGGAGGCGGTGGAAAGCACCGGCGCCGTAGCCGTCGGGCCGGTACCGCTGCCCACACGCATCCAGAAATTCAGCGTCATCCGCTCTCCTTTTATCGATAAGGACTCGCAGGAGCAGTTCGAAATACGCACCCACAAGCGCCTTATCGATATCATCGAGACGACCTCCAAGACCATCGATGCGCTGACCAAGCTGAATCTACCGTCAGGAGTGGAAATAGACATCAAACTCTAGTTACCTTATGAACTGGTGAAATTATGACTGAAGGAATGATAGGTAAGAAACTGGGCATGACCCAGATTTTCGGTGAGGGCGGCAAGACCGAGGCGATAACCGCCATCGAGGCCGGCCCCTGCACGGTTACGCAGGTAAAGACCGTGGAAAAAGAAGGCTACAGCGCCGCCAAGCTCGGCTTCGGCGAAATTAAGAAGGAGAAGTCCGGCAAGCGCGGCAAGGGCAAGGATAAAGAACCGGTGAAATTCAAATACCTGCGCGAATTTAAAATCGACGAGAGCCAGCCGGTCGAAGCTGGGCAGACGATTGACGTCAGCCTGTTTAAAGCGGGAGACGTGGTGGATATCACCGGCACGTCCAGGGGCAAGGGCTTCGCCGGGGTGGTGAAACGCTACCACTTCCGGGGCGGCCCCAAGACACACGGACAGTCGGACCGCCACCGCTCCCCCGGCTCAATTGGTTCAACGACTACACCCGGTCGGGTCTACAAGGGCAAGCGTTTACCGGGCCACCTGGGAAGCAAGCGCATCACCGCCGTCAACCTGGAGGTACTGGAGGCAGACCCGGCGCGTAACCTGCTGCTGGTCAAGGGCGCGGTGCCCGGGGGAACCAATGCGCTGTTATTGATAAAAAAGTCCAAGAGAGGAAAGAAATAAGGTGAAAGTCCCGGTCTACAACCTATCCGGCGAGGAAGTCCGGCAGATAGAAGTCAGCGACGCGGTATTCGGCGTGCCGTTTAACGAAGCCGTGGTACACCAGGTAATGGTGGGACTTCAGGCTAACCGGCGCCAGGGGACGTCCTCGACCAAGACCAGGGCTGATGTCCGCGGCAGTACCCGCAAGCTGTACCGCCAGAAAGGCACCGGCTACGCCCGCGCGGGCAGCAAGAAAAGCCCGCTGCGTCGCGGCGGCGGTATTACCTTCGGGCCTCACCCCAGGGACTTCCGCCAGGAAATACCTAAAAAAATGCGCCGCCTGGCCATCAGGTGCGTCCTCTCCGCCAAGGCGGGCGACGGCGAACTGAAAATACTGGAGGGGTTCGATTTTTCCGAACCGAAAACCAGGAAAATGGCGGAAATCCTGGTGGCTCTCGGGATAGACTCTTCGACTTTAGTCGTAACACCGGAACCGGAAGAAAACGTTATAAAATCGGCACGCAACATACCTCAAGTCAAGACGATGCCTGCCGGAGTATTGAATATACTGGACATACTTGCCTGTAAAACGCTGCTCATGACCGAGGCTGCGGTACGGGTTGCGGAAAAATTATGGGGCAACGGACTGATACAAGGGGGAGAAGATGCATCTGTACCAGGTGCTAAAACGGCCGCTGATAACCGAAAAAAGCACCGAACTGCAAACAAGAAATAAGTACGCCTTCGAGATAGCCTCCGGGGCTAATAAGCCCATGATTAAGGAGGCGGTGGAAAAGGCGTTCAGCGTAAAGGTAACCGGAGTCAATGTCATTACCATGCCGAGTAAGACACGCCGGGTGGGACGCCGGCAGATACTGACCCGACCCTGGAAAAAAGCGATTGTCACCCTTCAGGCGGGGGACAAGATAGAATTCTTTGAAGGTGTTTAAATGAAGGGGGAAGCTGAGTGGCACTAAAGATATACCGACCGACCTCCCCGGGCAGACGGGGCATGAGCGGCTATACCTTCGACGAGATAACCAAGAGCAAGCCGGAGAAATCGCTGCTGCTGCCCAAGAAGAAGCAGGCGGGACGTAATTTCCGCGGCAAGATAACCGTGCGTCACCGGGGCGGCGGCGAAAAACGCCGGCTGCGCATTATTGACTTTAAGCGCGACAAGATAGACATTCCGGGTCGCGTAGCCGCCATCGAATACGATCCCAACCGCTCGGCGCGTATCGCCCTCATTCACTACGTCGACGGGGAAAAACGCTACATACTGGCGCCCGTGGGACTTAGTGTAGATGACATGATTATGTCCGGCAGTAAAGCCGAGATTAAACCGGGGAACACCCTGCCCATGAACCAGATGCCCTCGGGCACGCAGATACATAACATAGAAATGGTGCCCGGCAAAGGCGGGCAGATGGTACGCAGCGCCGGGGCATCGGCACAGTTGATGGCTAAAGAAGGCAAGTACGTATTGCTCCGTCTTCCGTCCGGCGAGCTGCGCCGCGTCCCCAGCGAATGCATGGCGACCATCGGCCAGATAGGAAACGTGGAACACCAGAATATCAGCCTGGGCAAGGCGGGACGCAAGCGGCACATGGGGTGGCGACCCACGGTCAGGGGCTCCGCCATGACCCCGCGCGACCATCCCCACGGGGGCGGCGAGGGCCGCTCGCCGGTGGGCATGCCCGGACCCAAGACGCCCTGGGGTAAACCGGCGCTGGGCTATAAAACGCGCAAGCCCAAGGCTTCCGATAGAATGATAGTCAAACGCAGAGGAAAATAGACGGATAGAGGGGTACTATGTCAAGGTCGACGAAAAAAGGACCGGCAGTTGACACCAAGCTGGAAAAGAAAGTAGATGCCGCGATTCGCTCCGGTAAGAAAACGGTAATCAAGACCTGGGCGCGGTCGTCAACCATACTACCGCAGATGGTGGGACTGACCATCGGCGTCCATGACGGCAGGAGACACGTGCCCATCTATATCAACGAGAACATGGTCGGGCATAAACTGGGCGAATTCGCCAATACTCGTACCTTCCGGGGGCATGTCGCCAGGTCCGAGAAAGTAACCCAGGTGAGAAAGAGACAATAAGAAAGTGGAAGTTAGAGCCGTAGCGAAAAATACAGGAATACCGGCCAGCAAGGTGCGTCCGCTGGCGGATATGGTGCGGGGCAAGAAAGTCGACGAGGCGCTGACGCTGCTCAAGTTCACGCCGACGCCTAAAGCCAGGCTCGTCGCCAAGGTAGTGAAGTCGGCGGCATCCAACGCCGAGAACAACTTTCAGATAGACCCCGCCGATTTAAAGGTTGTCAGCATTTACGTGGATGAGGCTCGCAGCATGCGCAGGTTCCGGCCCCGCTCGAGGGGACGGGTAAGCCCTATACGAAAGCATAGCAGCCATATTACGGTAATCGTTGCTGAGCAGGAGGGATAATTGGGTCATAAAGTTCACCCGATAGGTTTCAGACTGGGAGTCATCAAAGACTGGCAGTCCAAGTGGTACAGCGATACCAACTATGCCGAGTTCGTCCAGGAAGACAACAAGCTCCGGGAGGAAATAAAGAACAAGTACCCGGAAGCCGCCATCTCCCTGATAGAAATCGACCGCCAGGCTAAGGACGTCACCATCACGCTTTACACCGCCCGACCCGGCATCGTCATCGGCAGGGGCGGACAGCGCGTCGATGAGATGAGGCAGCACCTCGAGGGACTTGTCGGGAAGAGAATTAGATTAAACATCCAGGAAGTGCGCCAGCCGGAACTGGACGCCTACCTGGTCGCACGCTCGGTTGCCGAGCAGATAGAGCGCCGCGTAGCATATCGCCGCGCCATGAAACAGGCTATTTTCCGTACCATCCAGGCGGGAGCCAAGGGCATCAAAGTCAGCTGCGCCGGCAGGCTCGGGAACGCGGAAATCGCCCGACGTCAGACCTCCCACCAGGGGCAGGTGCCGCTCCATACGCTGCGGGCTGACATTGATTACGGATTTACCGAGGCGCATACCACGCTGGGACGCATCGGCGTTAAGGTATGGATTTACAAAGGACAGATACTGCCCGAACTTAAAGTAGCCGAGGTCGAAGAGAAACCCGAGGAAGCCGCCGCCGTGGAGGCTCCTGCCGCTGAAGCAGCCGTAAAACCGGCAGAAGCTGCAGTTGAAGAAGCGCCGGCGAAAAAGCCGGAAGAAGCGCCCGCCGAAGCGGTAGCCGAGGCAGCCCCGGCTGAAGAAGCTGAAGAGAAACCCGAAGAAGCCGCCGCCGCGGAGGCTCCGGCTGTCAAAGCAGCAAAACCGGCGGAAGCCGTAGCTGAAGAGGCGCCGGTGGAAAAGGCTGAAGAAGCTCCGGCTGCCGAGGTGAAAGAACCCGCCAAGCCGAAGGCGAAGAAGACAACCAAGGCAAAAGCGGAAGCCAAAACAGCCGGGGAAAAGGCGCCGGCAGAAGAAAAACCCGCCAAGGCGGCAGCCAAAGAGAAGCCCGCCCCCGAGGTGAAAGAACCCGCCAAGCCCAAGGCGAAGAAGACAACCAAGGCAAAAGCGGAAGCTAAGGCGACCGAGGAAAAGGCTCCGGCAGAAGAAAAAACCGCCAAGCCCAAGGCGAAGAAGACGACCAAGGCGAAGGCAGATAAAAAAGAGTCAGATGTAAAGCAGGATACAGAGGAGGATAAACCCGAGGATGCAGCAGCCTAAACGTGTTAAATATCGGAAGGCGCATCGGGGACGACGTCGCGGCAAAGCCAATTCCGGGAACGTCATCGACTTCGGCGACTACGGTCTCCAGGCGCTCGAATCCGCCTGGTTAACCGCCGCCCAGATTGAGGCGGCGCGGCGCGCCATCACCCGTCACATCCGGCGCGGCGGCAAGGTCTGGATACGCGTTTTCCCGGACAAGCCGGTCAGCAAGAAAGCGGCGGAAACGCGCATGGGCAGCGGCAAGGGCGCCCCGGACCACTGGGTGGCCGTGGTCAGGGCCGGAAAGATTATCTTTGAGATGGCGGGAGTCGGTGAAAACGTAGCCAAGGAAGCGCTACGCCTGTCTGCGCACAAGCTGCCGATAAAGACCAGGTTTATATTAAGAGAAAGCGTCACCGTGGGTGGTGAAACGGCGAAGTAGGTCATAATATGGCGAATCTTGAAGAATACAGAAATATGAGCAAGGAAGACCTGGAAAAGCAGCTCGAAGAGACCCACCAGGAGCTTTTCAACCTGCGTTTTCGCCTGGAAACCAAGCAGCTCGTGAACCACCGCGAAGTACGCAGGGTAAAGAGGAAGATTGCCCGGTTAAATACCCTCATCACGGAAAAGGAACTGGGTATAAGGTAGGTCAGGATATTATGGAAGCAAAACGCAAGACCAGGTTCGGTAAAGTTATCAGCGAGAAAATGGACAAGACTGTAGTCGTCGCGGTGGATACACCCAAGCACCACCGGCTGTATAAAAAGACCATCAGGAGGGTCGTAAAATACTACGCCCACGACGAAAAGAACCAGAGTAAAGTCGGCGATACGGTAAGAATAGAAGAGACCCGCCCCCTTTCCAAGCTGAAGAGATGGCGGGTGGCGGAAATTATAACCAAGGGAGAAGTAGCGGATATCAAACCGCAGGAGATTACTAACTAGGATTACGGTGAAACAGACATGATTCAGATGCAGTCCAGGCTCAGAGTAGCCGACAACACCGGCGCCCGCGAGATTATGTGCATCAACGTACTCGGCGGCACAAGGCGGAAATACGCCCGAGTCGGTGATATCATCGTCGCCTCCGTGAAACGCGCCATACCGAACGCCGGCACCAAGAAGGGCGATGTCGTCAGGGCGGTAATCGTCCGTACGAGGCATCCCTACCGGCGCCCGGACGGTTCGTACATCAAGTTCGATGAAAACGCGGCGGTGATTCTGACGGACAAAAACGAGCCGAAAGGCACGCGAATATTCGGTCCGGTAGCCCGGGAGCTGCGGGACAAGAACTATACCAAGATAATATCCCTGGCGCCGGAGGTATTATAAAGGCAGAAGCATTATGAAAATCAGGAAAGACGATACCGTGCTGGTCATCAAGGGAAAGGACAGGGGCAAAAAGGGAAAGGTGCGCTTTGCCCATCCCAAGAAAAAGCAGGTAATAATCGAAGGCATTAACTTTATTAAAAAGCACTCCAAAGCCAGGGGTGCCGTGAAACAGGCAGGCATCATCGACCTTGAAGCGCCGGTGGATGTCGCCAACGTGATGCTGCTCTGCGATAAGTGCAACAAGCCGGGGCGTATCGGCTACCGGAAACTGGAAGACGGCCGGAGGGTAAGAATCTGCCACGCCTGCGGCGAGGTGATTGAGTAAATGGCGAGACTGAAAGATAAATATAAGGAAGAGGTAATACCCCGCCTGATGGAAATCTGCGGGTACAAGAACGTCATGCAGGTGCCCAAGCTCGAAAAAGTGGTGCTCAATATCGGCGTCGGAGAAGCCATATCCAATGCCAAGTCGCTGGAAGCGGCGGAGCAGGACCTGGTGGCTATCGCCGGACAGCATGCGGTGACCACCCGCGCCAAGAAGTCCATCGCGGCATTCCGGCTGAGAGCGGGGATGCCCATCGGGCTGAAGGTAACGCTGCGGGGACAGAGAATGTGGGACTTCCTCGATAAGCTGGTCAACGCCGTCCTGCCCCGCATGCACGAGTTCCAGGGAGTCTCCCCTGACTCCTTCGACGGACGCGGCAATTATACGCTGGGTCTCCAGGAACAGATACTGTTCCCGGAAATCGATTATGACAAGATTGACAAGGTGAGAGGAATAGAGATATCCATCATCACCACCGCTGAGACGGACGAAGACGGCAGGCACCTGCTGGAACAGCTGGGAATGCCGTTTGCCAAGGATGGAGTAAGTTAAATATGGCAAAAAAATCAATCGTAGCCAAAGCCAAACGAACGCCCAAGTACCCGGTCAGGCAGTATAGCCGGTGCCGGCTCTGCGGGCGGCCCCGCGCCTTTATGCGCAAGTTTGGCGTATGCCGGATATGCTTCCGGAAACTGGCTCTTGAAGCCCATCTGCCGGGAGTAAGAAAATCTAGCTGGTAAGCTGAAGAAGGAAAAACAGGTATGACAGTCACAGACCCTATTGCTGATATGTTAACCAGAATAAGGAATGCCCTCATGGTACGGCACGACAGCGTGCTGGTGCCTGCCTCCAAGATAAAACTCTCCATAGCCAGAATCCTCAAGGAGGAGGGATTTATCACCGACTATGAGGTGGTCAGGGGCAAACCGCACCGGGTTATCAGGATACAGCTACGGTACATGGATGATAATAAACCCGCGATATCCGGGTTGAAACGTGTCAGCAAGCCAGGACTGAGAGTATATGTACAGAAGAGAGAAATACCGCGCGTGTACGGGGGACTGGGCATTGCCATCGTCTCTACTTCCAGCGGACTCAGGACGGGACAGCAAGCCTGGCAGCAGAACTCCGGCGGCGAACTGCTGTGCTATATATGGTAAACAATTTCTGGAGTGATAGATGTCTAGAGTAGGAAAAATGCCGATAACCGTACCGTCCGGGGTGACGGTCGATATCAAGGGCGAGAAAGTCACCGTAAAGGGACCGAAAGGCGAGCTCAGCCGCTCTCTTTCTCCCGAGATGCTCATCAAACAGGAGGGCGATACGCTGACCGTTACCCGCCCGAGTGAGAGCCAGAGACACCGGGCGTTTCACGGGCTGACGCGCAGCCTCCTGGCGAACATGGTAGAGGGCGTCTCCAAGGGATTCGAGAAGACGCTGGATATAGTCGGGGTAGGCTACCGCGCCGAGAAGGTCGGCGAAAAACTGGTCATACGCATCGGATATTCCCACCCGGTAGAGGTGACTCCCCTGCCGGGGGTAACGCTGAACGTGGAAGGTAACAACCGGATAAAGGTCAGCGGCATTAACAAGGAAGACGTCGGCGAGCAGGCGGCGGAAATCAAGGCTATCCGTCCCCCCGACGCCTATAAAGGCAAGGGCATCAGGTATGCCGGAGAGGTTATTCATCTTAAGCCGGGTAAAGCCGGTAAGGTAGTCGGCGGGTAATTATGAGAAAATCAACCACCAGAGAGGCAAGAGGCAGAAGACATTACCGCGTAAGGCAGAAGGTAAACGGCAACGGTGACCGACCGCGCCTGTGCGTTTTCCGTAGCCTGAACCATATCTACGCCCAGGTAATCGACGACTCGCAGGGTAATACGCTGGTCGCCGCCTCTTCTCTCGATGCGGAAATTAAAAACGATTTAAAAGGAAAAACGAAGACCGAACGGGCGGGACTGGTCGGCACGTTGCTGGCAAAGCGCGCCACCGGCAAGAAAATCAAGCAGGTGGCTTTCGACCGCGGTGGCTTCAAGTACCACGGCAGGGTAAAAGCGCTGGCTGAGGCAGCCCG
Organism: uncultured Dehalococcoidaceae bacterium; assembly: GCA_964584575.1. GTDB lineage: Bacteria > Chloroflexota > Dehalococcoidia > Dehalococcoidales > RBG-16-60-22 > JAFGPF01. The sequence continues at coordinate 19,906 of CAZPAS010000013.1, forward strand.
GAAGGGCGGGCTTAAGTTCTAAGAGAGGACGATGCAGGTCTGATGAAACAACCAATAAGTCGAATTGACCCGGTAGATTTGAACCTCAACGATAAACTCATCGACGTCAACCGCGTCGCCAAGGTGATGAAAGGCGGCAAACGGCTGCGCTTCAGCGCCCTGGTGGTAACCGGCGACGGCGAGGGATATGTCGGACTGGGCATCGGCAAGGCTAACGAAGTACCCGCCGCCATCAGCAAGGGTGGAGCAAAAGCCAGGAAGAACATCATCAAGGTCCCGATGGTCGGGAGCACCATCCCGCATGAAATCACGGGGTACTTCGGGGCGGCTAAAGTCCTGCTGAAACCCGCCGCGCCGGGCACCGGCGTCATCGCCGGCGGCAGCGTGCGGGCGGTACTGGAGGCGGTTGGAATCAAGGACATACTGACGAAATCACTCGGCTCGGCCAACCATATCAACGTCGCCAAGGCGACCATGCAGGCTCTCAGCGAGTTGAAGATTCCGGAAGACGAGATAGCCAAACGCAAGGCGACCGTGACCGCCGCCACCGAGGAGGCGAAACCCGTTGAGTAAACTTAAAGTTACCTGGATAAAAAGCGGCATCGGCTACGAGGCAAGCCAGAAGAGGACCCTGAGATCGCTGGGTTTTCACCGGCTGAACCAGAGCGTTGTCCATGAAGATACAAGCTCTATTAGAGGCATGATTAACAAGGTAAGACACCTGGTTAAAGTGGAGGAAGAGATTGGTCAGACAGAATGACATATCGCCCGCACCGGGCTCCAGAAAAACCAGCCGGCGGGTAGGCCGCGGCGACGGCAGCGGTAAAGGCACCTATTCCGGGCGCGGCTGCAAGGGACAGAAGTCCCGCGCCGGATACAAGATGCGTCCCGGCTTCGAGGGTGGACAGCTGCCTTTGATCCAGCGCTTGCCCCGGAAGCGCGGTTTTACCAATATCTTCCGCACGGAGTACAGCACGGTAAAAGTCGGCGAGCTTAACAGGTTCGACGCCGGCAGCGAGGTGACTCCGGAGATGATAATGGCATCGGGCATCGTAAAATCGTTGTCTAAGCCGATTAAGATACTTGCCGACGGGGATATCGACCGCTCTCTGACGGTCAAGGCACACAAGTTCTCGGCTCCGGCGAAAGCCAAGATAGAGGCAGCCGGCGGCACGGTCGAGGAGGTAGAGTATGCGGCAGAGGGCAAGTAGACCCAGACTGCTGCAGGCGATGATCGACGCCTTCAGCCTGCCCGACCTCCGGCGTCGCATCCTGATTACCGTAGGCATTCTGGTCGCATTCCGCTTCGTCGCTCACGTCCCCCTGCCGGGCGTAAATCTGGACGCCCTGCAGGAACTGTTCGAAAGTAATGCCCTGCTCGGCATGCTCGACCTGTTCAGCGGGGGCGCCATGAAGCAGTTCAGCGTGGCGGCCATGGGCGTTTACCCGTATATTACGGCTTCCATTATCATGATACTGCTCGTGCCGGTCATTCCACAGCTTCAGGCGCTGTCGCAGGAAGGCGAATCCGGAAGAAATAGAATCAACATGATTACGCACTGGCTGACGATACCCCTGGCGGGCCTTTCCGGCTACGGGCAACTGGTACTGCTCCAGCGGGCTGGCGCCGTCAGCAGCGCCGCACCCCTGGCGACCGCCGCCATCGTGCTATCGTTGATAGCCGGCACTGTCTTTCTGGTCTGGCTGGGAGAGCTTATTACCGAGTACGGCATCGGCAATGGCATCTCCATTATAATCTTCGGGGGAATCGTCGCCGGGTACCCGCAGATGATTCAACAGGGTTTCCTTGCTAAAGGGAATCCTATGGGACTGGTGGTATACATCGTTATCGTGCTCATTACCGTCGTCCTTATCGTTATATTTACCGAGGCGCACCGGCGGATACCGGTGCAGTATGCGCGCAGCGTTTTCCGCGGCGGCCGTATGTACCGGCAGTCGGGCTCGACGCATATCCCGATGCGGGTAAACAGCTCCGGCATGATACCGCTCATCTTCGCCATGTCGGTGGTGCTCTTCCCGGGAATCGTCGCCAGCTACTTCGTCGACCCCAACCAGCCGGGCTTTGCGGATACCATCGTCAGGTGGTTCAGTCCCACCACTGCCCTGCCGGTGGGCGCGTTTTACTGGATTTTCTACTTCCTGCTGGCGGTAGGTTTCACCTTCTTCTATACGATGGTGACCTATCAGCAGCAGGACCTGCCGGGCACTTTGCAGAAGCAGGGGGGCTTTATCCCCGGTATCAGACCCGGTAAGAACACCGCCACTTACTTAAGCGGGGTAATTAACCGCATTACCTGGGCGGGGGCGCTGTTCCTGGCTTTCGTGGCGGTAATGCCGTTCTTGGCAAGAACGGTGACCAACGTCCAGCAGATACAGCTGTCCAGTCTGGGCATGTTAATCGTGGTGGGCGTGGTGCTGGATACGATGAAACAGCTCGAGGCGCAGCTGGTGATGCGCCGTTATGAAGGCTTTATCAAATAGGAGTTAAGGTGTATATTATACTTCTGGGAGCCCCCGGGGCGGGGAAAGGTACACAGGCAGTGATGCTGGCGGAGAAAATAAAGCTGGTCCAGGTAGCCTCCGGCGACCTGTTCCGGCAGGCGCTTGCCAACGAGACGGAACTGGGCAAGAAAGCCAAGGTGTACATGGAGAAAGGGCAGCTGGTTCCCGACGAGATAACGATACAGATGGTGCTGGAGAGGCTGGCGGCTCCGGACTGCAAGGACGGGGCGATTCTCGACGGCTTTCCCCGGAACCTGGAGCAGGCGAAGGCGCTGGATAAAGCCCTGGAAAAACAGTCGAAGGCTATCGATAAGGTAGTATATATAAAAGTCTCCGAGGGAGAACTCCTCAAGAGATTGAGCGGACGCTGGATTTGCCGGCAGTGCCAGGCTCCCTACCACGAGGTGGATTCACCGCCGAAGGTGAAGGGAGTGTGCGACCGCTGCGGCGGGGAACTGTACCAACGCGCCGACGATAATGTGGAGACCATTAAAAACCGGTTGAAGGTATATTTCGCGGAGACGTCTCCATTGATAGACTATTATAAACAGGCGGGTAAGCTGCTGGAGATAAACGGCGAGGGCACTACCACCGAGATTAACGGGAGAATAACCGCCGCCCTGAATTAGAAAGATGTCGCCGGATGGGTATAGAAATTAAATCTGAAAAAGAAATTGATAAAATGCGGCAGTCCGGCCAGATTGTCGCTAAAGTGCTGAAACTTTTAAGCGAGCGGATAAAACCGGGCATGAAGACAAAAGAACTGGATACAATAGCGGAGCAGGAAATGAAGAGACTGGGAGCCGTATCCTCTTTCAACGGCTATCACGGCTTTCCGGCGAACCTCTGCGTGTCCGTCAACGATGAAATCGTGCACGGGATTCCGGGAGACCGGGTCCTGAAAGAAGGCGACGTAGTATCGCTGGACTTCGGCGTGATTTATGACGGCTTCCACGGAGACGCCGCGTTAACGGTCGGAGTCGGCGAGATAAGTGAAGACGCCCGGCGTCTCATCGAAGCTACTAAGTCTTCGCTGGAGAAAGGCATTAAAGCCGCCAAAGCCGGGTCAAGACTCGGCGATATCTCGGCGGCAATCCAGCAGTACGCAGAGTCGAAAGGCTACTCGGTGGTACGGGAATATACCGGACACGGCATCGGACGGGAGATGCACGAAGACCCGCAGGTGCCCAACTGCACCGAGCCGCCTTACGGACTCCAGCCCGGGTCGGGTCCGGAGTTGAAAAAGGGCATGACCATCGCCCTGGAGCCCATGTTGAACATGGGCGACTGGCATACCAGGGTAGCCGGTGACCACTGGACGGTGCATACCGCCGACGGCAGCCTGTCGGCGCACTTTGAACATACGATTGCCATCAATAACAATGAACCGGAGGTGTTAACGAGGTTAGTTAATGGCTAAAAAAGAAGCCATAGAGGTCGAGGGGACGGTAGTCGAGGCTCTACCCAACGCCATGTTTCGCGTCGAACTCCCCAACGGGCATGAGGTGCTGGCACATATATCGGGCAAGATAAGAATGCACTATATCAGGGTCCTGCCCGGCGATAAGGTTTTAATAGAACTCTCCCCATACGACCTGAAACGTGGTAGAATAACCTACCGGCTCAAGTAAAATAAAGGTTTGAATCATGAAAGTTAGAGCGTCAGTAAAAGTTAGATGTGAAAAATGCAAGGTGGTGCGGCGTAGAGGAGTGGTCAGGATTATTTGCACCAACCCCAAGCACAAGCAGAGGCAGGGGTAAGGAGGTAACATATGCCACGTATTTCCGGAGTGGACATACCGGTTAACAAGCAGGCGTGGGTCTCGCTGCAGTACATTTTCGGCATCGGCCGCGCGCAGAGTTATAAAATACTCGACCAGGCGAATATCGCGCCCGACGTCAAGGTGAAAGACCTCACCGAAGACGAGGTCAACAAGCTGCGCGAGATTATCGATAAGCAGTACCATGTCGAAGGCGAACTCAGGAAAGAAGTCAACTTCAACATCAAGCGCCTGATTGAAATCGGCAGCTACCGCGGCATCAGACACCGCTTCGGTTTGCCGGTACGTGGCCAGCGTACGCGGACAAACGCCCGCACCAAGCGCGGCGCCCGCAAGACGGTAGCTGGTCGCGGCCAGAAGCGCGGCATGGCCAAGAAATAATAATTGAGCTGACAAGGAGGACAGGGTGGCACAGAAGAGAAAGACAAAAACGAGGAGACGTGAACGGAAGGCGGTCCCTACCGGCCGGGCTTACATCCAGTCCAGCTTCAATAACACCGTCGTAACCCTCACCGACCCTCAGGGTAACGCCCTCGCCTGGGGAAGCTCCGGCACCGCCGGATTCAAGGGCTCCCGTAAAGGCACTCCCTATGCAGCTCAGATGGCAGCACGTGACGCCGCGCGTAAAGCGATGGTGCACGGCTTACGCCAGGTTGAAGTATATATCAAGGGTCCGGGCAGCGGCCGCGAGGCGGCGATACGCTCCCTGCAGGGTTCCGGCCTGTACATTACCGGAATCAGGGACGTAACGCCCATCCCGCATGCCGGCTGCCGCCCTCCCAAGAGGAGAAGGGTCTAACATGGCAAGATATACAGGAGCAGTCTGCCGTTTATGCCGGCGCAGCGGCGAGAAACTCTTACTGAAAGGCGCCCGCTGCTTTACACCCAAGTGCGCCCTGGACAAACGCCCGAAACCGCCGGGACAGGGAACTACCCGTCGTCGGCGGAGATTTTCCGACCGCGCGTTACAGCTTCGCGAGAAGCAGAAAGCCCGCTATACCTACGGAACGCTGGAAAAGCAGTTCCGCAAGACCTTCGGCATGGCCGAGAAGCAGGCGGGCATCACGGGTGAGAACCTGCTGGTGCTGCTGGAAAGACGGCTGGACAACGTGGTCTTCCGGCTGGGATTCGCTGATTCCCGCGCCCAGGCGCGCCAGCTGGTACGGCACGGGCATATCACGCTGAACGGACGCAAGACGAACGTACCCTCCGCCCTGGTCAAGGAAGGCGATACCATCGGCTGGCGCGAGGGCAGCCAGAAGACCGAATATTATAAAGCTCTCTTGGAAGAAATCGAGTCCAAGCAGGTCCTGAACTGGTTGAGCCTGGACAGGCAGAATCTGGTCGGGCAGGTATTGAGCCTGCCCACGCCGGAGGAAATCGACGCCAGGTTCGACGGCAAAGCAGTCATCGAGTACTACTCGCGGTAGTGTGAATTATAAGGAGGCAAGTCATTGGCTGGACTATTAGTCCCAAAAATTGAATGTACCGAACAAGAGGAAAACT
>CAZPAS010000014.1:0-14108 GCA_964584575.1 uncultured Dehalococcoidaceae bacterium
TGGGTACACTGTTCTCGGCTTTAGCCGTCAATACCCGCGCCCGCGATATCATGCTGCCGATACTTTTTCTGCCCGTCGTCGTGCCGGTAATCGTCTCCGCTGTCAAGGCTACCGCGCCCGTGCTGGCAGGCTCGCCGTGGGGTGACATGTCCACATGGCTGCAAATAATGGCGGCATTTGATATTATTTATCTGGTTGCCGCCACGCTGGTATTCGAATTTGTAATAGAGGAGTAGTCGATTCTCACGCTGGAGTATATATTATATGAACGGTAATCATAATTTGAGGAATGGCATATTGTGGGGACTGGGCTTCGTCCTGATGATTGCCGCCCTTTACATGGTCTTCGCCTATGTGCCCACCGAGAAGCACGGCGGTATCGTACAGCGCATCTTCTATTTCCACGTGCCCGTCGCCTGGGTCAGCTTTCTGGCATTCTTCGTTACCTTTATATACAGTATTCTCTACCTATGGAAGCGGGAGACAAAATGGGACGCGGTCGCCTGTGCCTCGGCGGAGGTCGGCGTTATCTTCACCACGCTGGTGCTGATTACGGGCCCCATCTGGGCGAAGCCTGCCTGGGGAATCTGGTGGACGTGGGACGCGCGCCTGACGACCTCGCTGGTGCTCTGGCTGATATACGTCGCCTATCTATTAGTACGCGGTCTCACCGGCGAGCCTTCCCGCGCTGCCAGGTACGGGGCGGTAATCGGCATCGTGGGATTTATCGACGTACCAATTGTTTTCCTGACGGTGAACCTCTGGCGAACGCAGCACCCCACCACCATTATCTTCGAGGGCGGATTGACGTCGCCCATGCTGGCGACGCTGATGGTATGCATCGTCGCATTTACCGTATTATATATAGTTTTGATTATACAGAGCGCCGGACTGAAGAATCTTGAAGCGGAAATCAGGCGCTTGAGGATTATGAAGGCGGAATAGGGGGTAACGAATTATGGAAAATCTGGGCTATCTTCTGGCGGCTTACGCCGTTATCTGGGCGGTTGTCTTCGGGTATATATTAGTCCTGCTGCGGAAGCAGCGGAAACTCAAGAAGCAAGTCGACGCGCTGAAAGAATCGATGGAAAAGTAAAAACATAGAGAATGAAGGAGAAAGCAAGATGGAACTGGGTCTGGAGAATAAAGTAGCAATGGTAACCGGCGCCGGCAGTCCGGTCGGGTTCGGGAAGGGCATCGCCCTGACGCTGGCGAAATACGGCTGCGATATCGTGGCGAACGACATCGACCTCGAGGGCGTGAAAAAGACCGCCGCCGAAGTCGAGGCTCTCGGGCGGAAAGCCCTGGCGATTCAAGCAGATGTCACCAAACAAGCCGAGGTCGAGGCCATGGTCAAGCAAGCCCTGGAAGAATTCGGCAGAATCGACATCCTGGTGAACAACGCCGGCCGCACCACCACGCCGACGCCCTTCGTCGATACACCGGAAGAAAACTGGGAAAAGGTTATCAATCTGAATATCTACGGGGTGTTTTACTGCACCAAGGCGGTCCTGCCACAGATGCTGGAACGGAAAAACGGCAAGATAATCAGTATTGCGTCCGGGGCGGGCATCGGCGGTATGCCCCGCTGCGTCCATTACGGCGCTTCCAAGGCGGCGGTAATTGCATTCACCAAGGGACTGGCCAAGGAGGTGATACCCTCCGGCGTGTACGTCAATGCCGTGGCGCCGGGGGTGGGGGATACCAACTTTCTGGTAACCGGCGACTTTCCCCCCGGAGAAATCGACCGCGCCGTAGCCACGGTGCCGACGAAGAGAGCCACCACGCCCGAGGATGTCGGCAACATGGTGGCTTACCTGGCTTCGGACCTCGCCAACCAGATTGTGGGACAGACGTATCTGGTCGACGGCGGGCATATGTAGTGAGATGAGCATTTCGAGGCAGGAATACGAGCGGCGTTACGCCGCGATTCGCCGGCGGATGAAGCGGGACGGTCTGGACTGCCTGCTGATTGTCGGTCTTGGCGACGACTTTAATCGCGGGAATATCCGCTATGTTACGGGGTCGGGCAGAGGCGGCGGCTGCGTTTTCCCCCTCGAAGGCAAGCCCGCCTTTCTGACGGGACCGGGTCAGTCGGCTTCCCCCAAGATACCGAATACTATCGAGGCATTCGAACTGCTCGATTTACGGGAAACGGCTAACCCCGCCGGGCAGGTCGTCGAGGAGCTTACCAGATTTTACGATGGTGAAAACATCGGCGTAGTCGGCATGAACTGCATATCGGCGCCGATGTACCTTACCGTCAAAGAGAAGTTCCCGGATAAACTCAAGGACACGGTCGGGATATTCGAAGACTTGCGCTCGGTAAAAAGCGCCGAAGAGATTGAAAAAATGCGGGTGGCCGCCGCCGTGGCGGACGATGTCTATGCCATGCTTAAAGACCTGATAAGGCCGGGCATCAGCGACTTCGAGATTTACGGGGAGGTCAAGCGGGCTATTTACGCCGGGGGCTGTGAGTATTCCTTCGATTTGATAGACGCGTCAGGCTCGCGACTCAACATGACTTTCTCACCCACCGGGGAGAAACTCAAGGAAAACAACACATTATTCATGGAAATCACGCCGGCCTACGACGGCTATTACGCCCAGCTGCCGGTGACCCTGCCGGTGGGGAAATACCCTGCTGAAATCAGGAAGATGGTCACCGTGTGGGAAAAGGCGAACGCCGCCGCGCTGGAGGTTTTGAAACCGGGAACGAAAGTCTCCGATTTATACCGCGCGCTGGTGGATACGGTTGAAGAGAACGGCTATATCTCGCCGCTCCGCCCCGGCCACTCCATCGGGCTGGACGCCCTGGATTTCTGGTCGATTACCGAATCGGACGACCGCGTGCTTGAGCCGGGCATGACACTCGCGGTACATCCCAGCATCATGACGGAAATAGGCGGTGACGCCTGCGGCATGGGCTATACGTACGTTATCACGGAGACAGGCGCGGAGAGGTTCAGCAGGGTGGAACTGGAGGATAATTTAAACAGGTAGTAATGAATGGCCTCGAATCTTAAAGCGGGACTGGTGATTATCGGGGGAGGGGGCGCCGGTCTGGCGGCGGCCCTGACCGCCGCCGAAAAAGGGTGTCAGGATATCATCGTCCTTGAAAAAAGAGATAAATTGGGGGGCACCTCGGCGCTGGCCGGGGGCCTCTTTGCCTGCGGCAGTCCCGTCCAGAAGCGGCAGGGAGTCGAGGCGGACGCCGATTACCTGTTCAAAAAAGCTATGGACTGGGCACACTGGACGCAGGTGGACCCTGAAATCCTCCGTGCGTTTATTAGTAAGTCGGGAGACACTATCCGCTGGCTGGAGGAAAAGGGACTGGAGTTCGACCTCGTGAAACTCTTTCCCGAACAACCCGAACCCGTCCAGCACAATCCCAAAGGGCACGGCGCCCGCCTGGTGCAGGTGCTGGCAAAGGAATGCCGTGAAAAGGGAGTCCGGATTTTACTCAATACAAGCGCGGAGAAGATATTACGTGCAGAGAATGGGAAAATCACGGGGGTTATGGCGGTCAAGGACGGTGAGAACACTAATATTAGTACTGATACCGTAATCATCGCCACCGGCGGCTTTTGCGGAAACCGCAGAATGTTCAGGAAATACTTTCCGTCTTCATACCAGGGCATGACTTTAAGCGGACTGCCCCTCAAGGGCGACGGAATCAGGCTGGCGGCGGACGCGGAGGCGGTAATCGAGGACTTTGCCACGGCCATCAAGGAGGGTCCCCGCTACGATCTTTATACCTGGCCCCTGATGGCTCTGGAGAGGGAACCCGCCACGCTCTGGGTGAATAAAAACGGGGAACGCTTCACCGACGAGTCCACCGGCTACCGCGTCTTCGAGAGCGTCAACGCCGTCATCCGGCAGCCGGGACAGGTCAGCTATACTCTGCTGGACAGCCGCATCAGGGACTTCTGCGAGGAAAACGGGTTCATGGCGGGTTTCTGCCGGAGCGGTACGCCGGGACTGGAGAAGGCCCTGCAGGCAGAAACAGAGAAGGGCGGGGTGAAAATCGCCGGTACGTGGGGAGCCATCGCCGACTGGATAGGCGCCGACCACTTAACGCTGAAGAAAACCGTCAACGAGTACAATGCATACTGTAAAAACGGTCATGACGGGGCATTTGCCAAGTCAGCCCAATACCTGCTGCCTTTGAAAAACCCCCCGTATTATGCCATCAGGGGTATGGCGGTCCTCCTCGATACGATAGGAGGTGTCCGCATAAACGAACGCATGGAAGTCCTTAATAAAGACAACGAGCCCGTTCCGGGGCTTTTTGCCGCCGGGGTCGTCACCAGCGGCTGGGAATCGGAAGTATATTGCAGCGAGCTAAGCGCCAGCGCGTTCGGCTTCGCTGTGAATTCGGGTCGCATCGCCGCCGAAAACGCGGTTTAGCACTAACCGGAAAGGAATCGGCATGTTAGAAAGACCCCAGTCACCCTACAGATGGTACGTCCTCGCGTTCTCGGGAATAACCGGCGCGCTGGTGGCATCCGTGCCGTTTTCCTGCATGCCTGCCCTCTTCCAGGAAATGTCGGAAGACCTTGGCTTGAGTCTGGTACAGATAGGCACCATCTGGGGCATGGCAAGTCTGGCGGGTGTCTTCTTCAGCATACCCGGCGGGGTACTGGGCGACAGGTTCGGGGTGAGGCTTGTCCTGCCCCTTGCCTGCATACTGGCGGGAATAACCGGCGCTTTGAGGGGTATATCCGGCAGTTTCTTTGCACTTGCGGTAACCGTCTTTATCAGCGGCATTGTCCGGCTGATAATCCCGATTAACCTCACCAAGACAATCGGGCTCTGGTTCAGGGGTGAAAAACTGGGCACGGCGATGGGCATATCCGCCGTGGGCATGGGACTCGGGCTGATGCTGGGTCCCATGCTAAGCGCCACGATACTTTCGCCGCTGCTGGGCGGCTGGGAAAACGTTTTATATTTCTACGGTGGGATTAATGTCCTGATAGGTCTGGGGTGGTTTTTCTTCAGGAGAGAACCCCCTCAAGATATGCCGATCGCCAAGCCCTCCGATACCGTGCCTTTCCGGGAGGCATTCTCGAAGTTGATACGTATTAAAGGCCTCTGGCTGCTGGGACTGACCCTGCTGTTCCGGAGTGCCTGTATTATGGGCATGATGGGCTATCTGCCGCTTTATCTCAGGGGGAAGGGATGGGAGGTAGCCGCCGCGGACGGTACTCTGGCGGCATTCTACGGCATCAGCACACTATGCGTCGTGCCGCTATCCCTGCTGTCCGACAAAACGGGTTCCCGGAAGCTGATACTCTTTACAGCGCTGGTGGTGACCATAATCTGCTTCGGTATCCTCCCGTTAGTGGACGGCAATACGATATGGGTACTGATGATATTATCCGGTGTTTTCATGGACGGTTTCATGGCGATTATCGTCACCATGCTGCTGGAGACGGAAGGGGTCGGACCGCAGTATTCAGGTACAGCCCTCGGGATTTTCTTCACCATAGCCCAGGCAGGCAACGTCGCCTCGCCTCCACTGGGTAACAGCCTGGCAAGCATCAATCCGGGGCTTCCCTTTACCTTCTGGGCGGCGCTTTCCGTTTTCGCCGTGATAATCCTGGCTTTAACCAGAGAAACGGGACGGCGGGGGACAAAAATAGCGGCAAATTAACTATTTATCTTGACTTTATCGGGGACATAGCAATATTATACTTTGCAACATAAAGTGTTTGGGTGTAATATACGCTTGTTAATATTATCTAAGGAGGCTGTAAATGGCAAAGCGCATTATTCTTTACAATCTGGCGGACAACGTGACGGACGAGCAATTCGAGGAGTACGTTAAGACGGACAAGGGACCTCTAATCGATAGCCTACCTGCCGTCAAGAAGTACGAAAACGTCAGGATAACGGGTTCCATGAGCGGTGAAATTCCTTATAGATACTGCGGCATCGTGCATGTTACCAGCGTCGAGGAATTCAACGAAAAAGCCGCTCCCACGCCGGAGTACCAGGCTTTCCTGAAGAAGTTCGGCCCCATGGCAAAGGACATGATAATGCTGACCGGTGAAGAAATTTACTAAATTTCCATTAAAATTTTCTATTAGTTTATTGAGATAATTGACGGCGTCAAGGAGGCAGCGATGAATTTAGAGCATCTCCTCACCGAGGAGCAGCTGCAACTGCGGCAGACATTGCGTGATTTCACCAAAAAGGAAATCATGCCCATCACCAGGCAACTGGAAGAGGACTACAGCCTCGTAGAGAAGGTCCATCAAAAGCTTGTGGATATGGGCATTCAGGCGTCCGGGTACCCCGTGGAATACGGGGGCGGCGGTATGCACTCCATGACCACCAACGGCATTATCATGGAGGAGCTGTCCAAGGGTGATGCCGGCATAGCCCTGTCGGTGGGTTCGAACACGGCGGGCGCGGGGCCCGCCGAGGCAGTCGGCAATAAAGCTATTCTGGACAAATTCGCCCCTCTATTCTGCCAGGGTAAGCTGGCGTACGGCTGCCTGTCCATGACCGACGAGACGGGAGGAGCGGACACGGAGAACCCCCTGCTGCACGGGGCCGGTATCAAGACCACCGCCAGGCTGGAAGGCGACGAATACGTCATCAACGGCAGCAAGATGTGGCCCACTCACGGCGGGATTGCGGAGAGTTATATAACCTTCTGCACCACCGACCCCAAAGCCGGTGATGAGGGGATTGCCATGATTATCGTCCCCAAGGACGCGCCGGGGCTTTCGTTCGGCAAGCCGGAAAAGAAGATGCTGTTCAAGACGGTCATCAACGGCGCCGTCTATTACGACAACGTCAGGGTGCCCAAGGAATACCGCGTTGCCGGGCCCGGGATGGATGCCAACCTGTGCAACATGCTCACGACAGTAGCAGGCTGGTCCGGAGGTATGCAGGCACTCGGTATCGCCGAACGCGCTTTTGATATCGTGCTGGAATACACCGGCACCCGCATGGGGGGATTCAAGCCGGTCAGGCAGCACAGTATAGTCGCCGGAATGATAGCTGATATGGCTATCGGCATCGAGATGATGCGGGCGAGCCTGTATAACATGGCGTATATCTACGACCACTCGGACATCTACGGTCAATTGTACGGTCCGGGATGGTCGCCGACGATGATATCCAAGGGGGCCGCCGCCAGGGTCTTTGCTGCCGATACCGCCGTGGAGATAATCAACAAGGGCGCGGAGCTGCTGGGCTCGATGGCTATCTCCGAGGGTTTCCCTTACGAGAAATGCCTCCGGGACGTAAAGATATGCCAGTTGTGGCTCGGCGGGCAGCAGATATGCCGTTATAAGGTCGCCCAGGGGTATTACGACCTTAAGAACTGGGCTTAGTAACTATACCGGTTATATAATACGATTTAGACGCAATGCTGATAATGCTATACTTGCTTTCAGCAAAAGAGGTAAGAAGGAGGCTAATACAATATGGTGGACAAAGCCGCTTTAAAGAAAAAAGTGGAAGAACTGGCCGTAAGAAAATGGGATGAGGCTGGTATTCAGGCCAGAATTGATAAAATGAGGGCGGAGGGTATTCCCCGGAAAAACCTCAAGCCTGAAGAGTTGCTGGCTAACCGCGAGCAGATACTCGACCGCGTTCAGTCGCGGGCTGAAGAATACAATTTCATGTTGAAGAACTGTGCCCAGGGCACCGCGCTTGCCCTCATGGAAGAGTTTGGTCAGGGGAATATGGATGTTCTTCAGGCTCTGGCCCTGTTCCCCGGCATCGGCAGTACCGGTGACTTATGCGGCGGCATCACCGGCAGCATGATTAACTTCGGGCTCTTCTTCGGACGTTACGGGAAACCCGGCCCCGAAGGAATGATGCAGGGTATGGCGGCTGCCCAGAAATTTATCGCCGACTTTCAGGAAAAATTAGGTTTTAAGCACTGCACCGACATAATCGAGAACGTTACCGTTGGACAGAGACTGAATCCCGGCAGGAGCAACGAGGAAATGGAGACCTTTGCCAGGGAAAAAGGTTTCGAGAAGTGCAGCCTCGTTCCGGGAATAGGCGCCCGGCTTGCCGCCGGCTACATGATAGACAGTCTGAAATAACGGTTACCGGACTTCTATATTATCCAGTTCCTCCTGCAGCTCCCGCGTCATCTTTTCGACCTCCGCGGTGAGTGTATCCCACTCGTCGGTAATCGCTTTCAGCGTGTCCTTAAGCTCCTGGTATTCCCGGTTCGTCTCCACGACCTTCCGGCTGTTCTTATAGTGCTCCGGGTCGGCAAGCATCGCCTCAATCTGCGCGAGCCGACCAGTAATACTCGAAGTCTCCTTCTCGATTTCCGCAATCCGTTTTTTCAACGGCGATATTTCCCGGTAATGCCGGTTCCGCAGTTCCCCCTCGATTGTCTTGCGCCGGCGCTGGCGGTTCTTCTCCGCGCTGCCCGGCGGCGTGCTTTTCCTGACCGCCCGCAGGGTCCCGGTAATGTCTTTCACCGGAGCGTCTTTCCGGTAGAGATAATCGTCGTAGTTGCCGGGGTATATATGTAACTGGCCGTCTTTTACCTCGATAATTTTATTGGCGACCTCCCGTATCAGCGTGCGGTCGTGGGTGATGAAGCAAATCGTGCCGGTGTACGCCTCCAGGGCGTCGGTCAGTATCTCACGGGACGGGATATCCAGGTGGTTAGTGGGCTCGTCCATGAGGATGAAGTTCGCCGGTCTTACCAGCATCTTGGCGATGGCCAGCCGCGTCTTTTCGCCGCCGGAGAGCACCGCCACCTTTTTCAGGATGTCCTCCCCACTGAATAAAAACGCCCCCAGCAGACCGCGCAGCCGCTGGTCCGGTTCGTCCGGGGCTTCCTGCCGCAGTTCGTCGATGATAGACAGGCGCTGATTGAGCAACTCGATGTAGTACTGGGCGAAGTACGCCGTGGTGACGTTATGGCCCGGCAGGCGCTCGCCTTTCTCGAACGGGAGTACCCCCGCCAGTATCTTGAGGAGCGTAGTCTTGCCCGCACCGTTCAGTCCCACCAGCGCCACCCTGTCCCCCCGGTTCAGTTCCAGGTTAAGGTCGCGGTAAACGACCTTTTCGTCGTAAGACTTGTCGATGCCCTTGAGGGTGATAACGACATGCCCGCTGCGCGGCGGTGCCGGAAAGTCGAACTTGATTTTCCTGGTCGACCGCGGCACGATTACCCTCTCCATCTTTTCCAGCTTCTTGATGCGACTCTGCACCTGGGTAGCCTTGGTGTTCTTGGCGCGGAAGCGCTCGATGAAGCGCATCTCTTTCTTTATCCTGGCTTCCTGCTTCTTAGCCGTAGCCTTTCTGGTCTCCAGGTCCTTCTCACGGGCGAGGATATAGTCGTCGTAGCTGCCGCGATAGAAGACGACCTCGTCCCTTTCGAAGGCGATAATTTTACGGGCGACGTTGTTCAGAAAGGCGCGGTCGTGCGAGGTGACGATGATGCTGCCGTGATACGACGCCAGGTAGTTCTCGAACCACTTCGTGGTTTCCAGGTCGAGGTGGTTGGTCGGTTCGTCGAGGATGAGAAGGTCGGGATTGAGAAAGAGCAGCTTGGCAAGCTCCACGCGCGTGAGCCACCCGCCGCTGAGTTCTGACAGCGGACGGTCGAATTCCGATTCGTCGAAGCCCAGTCCGGAAAGGATGATGCGGGCTTCATGTTCGGCGTCGTAACCGCCGGAGGACTCGAATTCATGCTGGAGTTCGCCCAGTTCGCGGAGCAGCGCGGCGGTATTCTCCCCGTCCGTTTCCTCGGCGAGTTCTTCATGGATCAGCTGGATTTTGTGCGCCAGGTTGTTGATATCCCTGGAGGAAGCGACTACTTCGTCGAGCAGTTTACGTCGTGAGGTGGGCTGGATATCCTGCCTCAGGTAGCCGATGGTGGTGCCGCGGCGCACGGCGACGCTGCCGGTGTCCGCCCCGGTATCGCCGGCGATGATATCGAACAGGGTGGTCTTGCCCGTGCCGTTCTGGCCGATGACGGCGATACGGTCGCCCATGCCGACGTTAAAGCTGATGCCGCTGAAGAGATAGCGGGCACCGTATGATTTGGATATATTGGTAACGCTGAGCATTTTATGTGTTCACCGTATTTCAACTGTATTTGCCGTACTCCTTGGTAAATTCAATCATCGCCTTAAAGTTATCCGGATTTATCTCGTCGGTGGAACTGCGCGGGGCGAGGATATAGCCGCCGCCCTTCCCGATGACGTCGATGAGCTTCTTGCAGTGGTCCTTTACCTGCTGGACCGTTCCCAGCTGCAGGAGCGAAGACGGCACGTTCCCTTCGATACAGACGTGGTCCTTGAGGATTTCCTTGGCCTTGAAGATGTCCGTCCTGTCGAGGCGCGCCAGTACTGTACCCCTGGGGAAATCCAGCAGGTATTCCATCCGCGATGTGCAGTTGCCCTCGAAGAAGATACACGGCGTCATCCCGCGTTCGACGAGTCCCAGCACGAGCTTCTTGAACGTGGGCCAGTAGAACCTGTCCCATTGTTCTATGGAGAGGAAATCGTCCGAGCCGCGCGTGACGGTCATGAACATCCGGGTATTACCGTATTCGTTCGGCGGGGGTGCCGGTCTATCGAGGGTTTGCTTCAAGAGGAACTCGCATAACTCGATGAGCTTGTCCGGCTGGCGGAACATATCGAACATGGTGCCGTTCATTCCCCGCATGGAATGGGAGACAACGTCGTAAGGGGGCATGGCGGCGCCCTGAAAATATTCCGGAAATCCCATATCCAGCATCAGCTTATCGAACTTCGCCATCCTGGGGAGCCATTTTTTCATCTCCCTGCCCGCCTTCTGGAGGGTGCTGATGGCTTTATTCAGCTTGGGTTCCGTAAAAGCGAGCGCCAGCATCTGGGCACCCATCGGGCCGCCGCTAAGGTCGGACAGTGGCGGCAATAAAGCCAGACCTTCCAGGTTCTCGCTGGTGCGGGCTATATGCATCCGCAGCGCGTAGTCGGACGGGTCTTTCATGTACCGGTCCAGGTCATCCGCCTGCATATTAACTATTTCTATGGACTGGTGCCCCTGGTAGGGCTCCACTCCGTAGCCGGGCCATCGCATCAGCCTGGAGTTTATTATTTCCAGGGCTTTGCCGGGGGTGAACGGCTGCGGGAAAATCATGTCCGGCTGGAAGTCCTGTAGGGTTTTTTTATAGGCATTGTACCAGGCGTCGAAGTCGTAATAGGCGGCGGAGCAGGGGATGCCGGCATACTTGGCGGCGAAGTAGCCTATCGCGCTGAGAACCGGGACCCTATCTGTCTTTTTCAACTGTATGGCGTCGGTAACGCGTGTTTCTCTTTCGCGGCGCAGTTCCGCGGCGGCTTTGGTCATTATTTACTTTCCTCCCGATGCGGATATATAGCTGTATAAATGTTCATGAAAACGTAAAGGCGGGCTCAATGAATAGTAGCAGTTTTTCAGTCGTATTTCAATACCCCGGAATACCGCCGATGAGTCAGGCGCGTTCAAGCACCAGCAGGCTGTTGCCCTTCCAGCGTTCCCGCGCTCTGACGCGCAGAACCCCCGCCGACTCCACATGAGAGACGAGTCTGGTTACCGCCGTCGAACCTGCCGAGATGATTATCATGCCGCCGCCGGCAAGCTGCTCCGCCGCCGTATCGAGCGCCAGGAAAGAGGCTTCTCTGCCTTCATTTTCTCTCAATATCCCGATAACAAGGTCGGCCTTTTCTCCGGATACTGACGCGATACCAACCTGGTGTGAGATACGGACCTGCCCGGCGGGGCATCCGTTCCGGGCGAGATTAAGCTGCGAATACCGTAGCGCCAGTAAATCTCTGTCTATAAGTGATATATTTTCCGGCCGGATTAATTTCCACAAAATCACCGGCACGTGCCCCTGTCCCGGATTGAACACCATGGCGCGGCGGATTTTCATGCCTTTAGCGTAAGCCAGCGCTTTAACCAGCATCTCGCTGCCGTAGCTTAAAGAGTCGAACTCCGGCAGTCCGTGGGCGGTCTGCATGGTATATTCCATGTTTTCCACTCTCATTTGTACGTCTTGGCGGTGATATATGCCGCGTTCTACCGAGTCCTGCGCGGGTTTTTGGGGGGCAGCTTCGCCGGAGAACTTATAGTGAAAAACGGCGTGCCCGCTCCGGTTACGCCTTATGACGATATCCGCTCCGGGTGTCTCGCCGAGGATTTTGGCGACCATCTCTTCCAGCGGGGCGACCACCACCACCGCCGCCAGCCCGCCGGGCGTGAGGTAATACCGGGCTTCCCGCAGCAGGTAAGCGATTACCGGCTCTCCGGCTTTGCCGGGGATGTTGGAGGTAATAAGGTCGAAGTCGTTTGTCCCGACGTCGTCGTAGCCGAGGCTGCCGTAAATCTCCACGCCGGAAAGTCCGTTCAGCTCCGCGTTCTGCTGGGAATAATCAACGGCGAGGGCGTCTCTATCGACCATGTGCACAAAACTCTCGGAGTGCAGGCTCTTGAGTGTCAGTCCGATGGGGCCGTACCCGCAGCCGAGGTCGAGGACGCGCTGCGGCTGATAGCCTGCCTCGACGATTGTCCGCAGGAGAAACCGGGTGCCCGTGTCGATATCGTGGCTGCTGAAAAGCTCCTGCGAGACCCTGAACCGGAGGTCCTGCTTCCAGGCACGGAAGGTGACGTTCCTGTGAAAATAGACGTCCTCGTCCATGTTATTACTTCAACCGCTGGAGAAATTTCTGGGCGGACATACCGGCGACGGCGCCGTCGCCCACGGCGGTGCTGACCTGACCGGGCGAGCCGCTACGGATATCCCCGGCGGCATAGATACCGGGGACTTCCGTCTCCATTGATTCGTTGACGATTGCCTGCCTACGGTCGTCCAGCGGCACGACCCCCTCCAGGTAGTCCGTGCAGGGGTCGAGTCCCACGTGCACCAGCACGCCGTCCGTTTTAAGGCTTTCTTTTTTGCCGTCACCGGCGACAAGTTCTATGGACTCGATTTTATCTTCGCCCGTAATCGACTCCACCCTTACCCCGCACTGCACCTCGATTTTCGGATTTTCTTCGACTCTTTGCCGCAGGACGGCGGTCGCCGTGAGTTCCGGCATGGCCTCGATGATGATGACTTTAGAAGCTATATTTGCCATGTAGAGGGCTTCGGTAACGCCGGAATCGCCGCCCCCGCATACCGCCAGCACGTGGTCGGCGAACTCCCCGCCGTCGCAGAAGGCGCAGTTGATAACGCCGTTGCCGCGGAACCTGTCCTCCCCGGGCACGCCCAGCTTTTTAGGCACCGAGCCCCCGGTGATGATTATCGTCGAGGTAGTATAGGTAGTACCGTCCAGGCACATCACGCTTTTCCTATTCGGGGAAACATCAATCGCGATGACCTCATTACGCTCCATGCGGAGTCCGTACCGGGTTGCCTGCTCCTTCATCTGCATGCCGAGCACGGAACCGACGACGCCATCGGAAAATCCGGGATAGTTCTCGATGTTCGCCACGTTCATGATATAACCGCCGACGCTTTTCTTCTCGATGAGCAGGGTGCGGCGTTTGCCGCGGCACAGGTACAGTCCGGCGGTAAGTCCCGCCGGGCCCCCGCCGATGATTACGGATTCCCAGTCAGGCATTGTATCTCCTCACGCCGCTGTCTATTGTCAGACTCCCGCCTTCGTCAGGGCGGCGCCAGTAATCTTCTTCGACATCAACGCCGTCTTGTTATACGGCGGGACGCGGTAGTAGTTGAATGAGAAGGCGCAGCCCGGCGCGCCGCCGGCGACGAAGAAGTGGAGGTTCTCCGGCTCTATCATTACCGGCACCTTGCCTCCCGGCTTGAGGGCGGCGGCAAATACTTCCTTGCGGTCGGCGGGGATTACGCCCAGTTCGATGGCGGTCTGGAGACTCCTTCTCTCGGCGGGATTGAGGTCGTCGTAAGATACGCACGTGCGCTGGTATACCTCGTCCTGCAGGCTCTTCTGGTAGAAGCCCATTTTCTTCAGTTCGGCAGCCAGTTCCGGGAAGAGGATAATCATGTGGTTCATCGCCCCGATACCGGAACCCAGGTATTTACCCCATCCCTTTGTTCCCCACATGGGGTATGTCCGGCGGTCGGTCCTCGTAATATCCTCCACCATCCTGTCCAGCACGCCTTC
>CAZPAS010000014.1:14208-24728 GCA_964584575.1 uncultured Dehalococcoidaceae bacterium
AGGCGTATCGCCCGCCCGATGGTGTTGTTGGGTCGCCAGCCGTGCCCCATGAAGCCGATTCCGGACTCCATCCCGATTTCCCGGGCAATCGGTCCGCTGACCACCGTCAGCAGGTTGAACGAACCAGCCGAAGCCAGTATGTGAAGGTCGTCAAAGTCATCGTCGGTGAGGGCTTCAATAACGGCGATGATTACCGGCAGGTATTCCGGCCTGGCGCCCGCCATGACCGCATTGACGGCTATTTTCTCGATGGTGGCGATTCCCTGCTTGGGGTTTATCTTGCCCAAGACTTCGTCGGGTTTGCGCTTCGTGCCGGTGAGCATCCATTTGACCCGTTCCGGGGTGGGGGGCACCAGCGGCAGCCCGTCCCCCCAGCGATTGCCCAGGTAGATGCGGTTGAATTCCTCGGCGGCTTCCGGGTATGACTCCGCCGTGACCGTAATCTCGGCGGGTTCTTTTTCCTCTCCCGTATCCGGAGAAGGTCCCGTTTCCTCCGCCGTCAGGGGCTTGGTCAGGGCGTCGATGATTTCATCGAAGACGGACTCCACCAGCGGTCTGACCGTCTCCACCTCGCCGCGGAGTTTGTAGAAGTCCTGCGAGCTTATTTTCACGCGCCGCACCGTCGGCATCCCGTTGTCCGCCGATGCCGATTTGGCGTCGTCATCGAAGGTGGTGCAGTTGATGAATACGCCGGGTTTGCCCATTTTCTCCAGTAATACCGTGCCGGCCACGCCGACAAATGTGCAAGACCCTCAGTCGCCAACTCCGTAAACGAAGGTGTCTATTTCCTTCTGCCAGCTCTCGGCGTCGTCGTCCCTTATCAGGAAGGCGCCCTGAAGCCAGGATGTATTGGCGCCGGGGTATTTCTTTTTCAGGAGTTCTTCGAAGACCTTGTAGAAATTGTCCAGGCCCGGTTTGCTGTTCCAGTACAGGCCGACTCTCTTGCCGTTAAGGTCGGTCACGCGCGGGTTAGGCGCGGTTGCCGGTATGGTCTCTATAACGCCCCTGGGATTGAGTACTTTCAGTTCAACATTACTCATCTCTAACTCCTTTTGTGAAAAAGCCTTGCCCTGCTATGCATGGAATTTCGTAAAATGAAATTAAAAAACTGCTTTAATTATGGTTACCGCCTAAATAATTGTCAAATAAACATGAATTAATTTATCGTACTGCGATTGAAACACGCTTGAAAGCTCTTGACTTCTTATTTGGTAATGATATAAAATTGCGCACCAAAGTAAATATACGCTGATTACGATATATTAGACTGAGAGCATTGGAGCTCCAGGTACCGAGGGTATTAGAACTTATCCGGGAGGTGGATTATGACATGATAAAACAAGGATGTAGTACGCCGTATATTAAAAGGAGGTCAAGCTTAGTAATGAAGAAGTTCTTATTGATTCCTCTGGTAATTATCCTGGCAAGCATCCTGGTGTTCGGCGGATGCGCGGAACCCGAGCCGGCGCCTTCGCCGGAGCCTGCACCTTCGCCGACGCCTGAACCAACTCCGTCACCGGAACCCGCTCCTGAGCCGGAACCGGGCGGCCCGGATTACGGTGGTGAGTTAAGGATAATTGCAAACTCGGGTCCCAATGTACTGGGTGGTTCTCTGGAACAGGGACCTTTCGACCTTTTCGTGTTACTGGGCGGCGTGGAAAAACTGGTGGAATACAATGAAAAACAGGAACTGGTTCCCTGGCTGGCCAAGTCCGTGGACATCGATGCAAAAGCCAGCACGATAACCATCGGTTTAAGAGAAGGCGCCAAGTGGCACGACGGCTCGGATATCGATGCCGAGTCCATCGCCTGGAACTACAATTTCCAGGTGGAGAACAAGAGAATCGGATACCTGTACCAGTTTGAATCGGTTGAAGTCGTTGATCAATACACCCTGGTTATCCATTATACCGGCGGCTATAACAACCAGCTCGTCATGGGCTGGCTGTGGTCGCCTCCCATGTGGTCGAAGGCGGCCTGGGAAGCAGCCGGCGGCGGCGATGCCAGTATGGAGTGGGCACGAACCAACTTCTCCGCGTCAGGACCGTTCAAGCTGGCCGAATTCGTGCGGGACGACCACCTGACTCTGGTAAGGTTCGACGATTACTGGGGCCCCAAGCCGTATCTTGATAGCATCACCTATACCTTTATTCCGGACTCCGTTACCGCCGGGGCATTGATGGAGGCGGAACAGGCTGACTGGTGGCTCCAGCCTCCGCCTAACAAGCAGATTGAACTGGAAGAGAAGGGGCTCGTGAGGCAGAGCGGCGGCGGTACCATGAACTGCCTGGTTCCCAATATCGCCGCGCCCGATTCTAAATGGGCTAACCCGAAGTTGCGCCAGGCGGTACAGGTAGCCCTGGATAAGGCGGCTATGGCTAAG
This sequence comes from uncultured Dehalococcoidaceae bacterium, assembly GCA_964584575.1. Lineage (GTDB taxonomy): Bacteria > Chloroflexota > Dehalococcoidia > Dehalococcoidales > RBG-16-60-22 > JAFGPF01. Next base: position 16,592 of record CAZPAS010000014.1, read on the forward strand.
GCACTCGGCTTTGGACTTGCTTCACCTCTGTTGACCATAGCGCCCGAAGGTACCATGGGCTACGACCCGGACTACGAGGGACATCCGTATAATCCTGATAGAGCCAGGGAACTGCTGGCTGAAGCGGGCTACCCCGATGGCGTCAAGATAAAGATACTCGCCCTGCAGGGTCCGGCGACCATTGATAACACCGAAGCCATCAAGAGCTACCTGGATGCCGTCGGTATTGAGACTGAAATAGATATCGCCGACGCGGGCAGGTACTACGGAAGTCTCTTTGGCATGGGCTGGGAAGACCTGATTCTGTCCGGCGCCGGGATACTCGGTGACGTGCTGGGGACGTTCCATACCAACTTCGGCGACCAGCCGCTGACCTCTATGGCTCCCGCCAGCTGGATGGTACCGCCGGAACTGAAAGCTCTGAGCATCGATTCGCGTACCTATGAATCCAAGGGAGACCAGGAAATAGCTACCGAGTTGATAGTCCAGTATCTCTCCGATGAGGCTCTGATTATCCCCATTTACCTGCAGCCTTCCGCCTACATCATTCAACCCTGGGTACATACCGACTATCTCGCCGAGGGCGGATTCACGTTCTACTTCGGCAAGTACTGGATGGAAGCGCAATAGACGTCCCCGTAATGGAAGTTACGGACTAGACCGATAGGGGAGGGGGCAACGCCCCCTCCCTTCTTTTTTCCCCCGAAATGTATTATTGACAACTCATGGAATTTAGGTTATAATTAATAGTTAGGAATAGCCTAATAATTAGAAATAGCCTAAGTAATACAGCGGGAGATACAGCACATGATACAGAATAAAGATGTCCTGGTCCAGCATATCCTGGAAACGTCCGGCAGGATTTACGGAGCGCTTAATCCCACCATACGACTGGAGTTATTATCCTCCGACATTACAGTGGCGCAGCTGAGGGTCCTACTGATACTGCTTACCGATGGACCCAGTCGCATGAGCGCTATCGCGTCCATCCTCGACGTGGCTCTTTCCACAGCTACCGGGATAGTGGACAACCTCGTCAAGAAAGAGCTGGTGGTGCGGGAAGCCGACCCCAATGACCGCCGCCTGGTTATCTGCAAGCTGGCACCGGCGGGGCAGGAGCTTATGAACGGATTATGGCGGTCCGGGGAGTTCCAGATGGAGAGGCTGCTGGACGGTCTGACCTTGGAGCAGTTGAATAAAGCCGAGGAAGTTGCCGACATACTGCTGGCAAATGTTATACGAAATTCCGGTAAACTAAATGGGGGTGGGGTGTCATGACGAAGATATCGCAGGCGCTGGCGCGTTTCATACAGCGCCGGCCGTGGTTGTTTATCATTATCGCCGTGGTGCTATCGGCGGTGGCAGTGCCGGGTCTTACCATGCTGGAGACGGAGACGGGCTTTAACGCCCTTGTCTCGCCCGAGGCTAAGATATCCAAGGACGACGCGCGTTACCAGGAGCAGTTCGGCGGAGAGGCGATTACCGTCCTGCTCGAAGGTGAAATCGGCTCTATATTCTCGGAGGATAACCTGGTAATACTGGCGGATTTCGAGCGGACGGTTACGGATGACGCCAGGTACCGTGCCGTGAACAGTCCCATCGGCATACTGATGGCGGCGCAGGAGCAAGCCGGTATGGCGGGGCAGGCTGTTATCGATGCGGTGCTTTACGATACGGAGGGTAACATCAGCGAGGTAATGCAGCCTTTCGTCCCCGATGATTCCCACGTTTTAATTGTAGTGACGCCGCAGGGTAACATGAGCGACGATGATGCCCTGCAGGCGACTCATGATATCGAGGACTTCTTCTCGGCGCATCCGCTGGACGGCGTAAGCGCCAGGGTGATTTCCAGCGCCGGACTGGTGGATGCTATCAGCGCGGGCATCGGCAGTAATATCAAAATACTGTTGAGTCTATCCGTCGTCATCATGATGCTTATCCTGATATTCCTGTTCCGCGTTCGCTGGCGGCTGCTGTCTCTTGTCATGGTGGGCGTCAGCGCTCTGTGGACGTTCGGCTTGATGGGATATCTGGGGGTGCCGCTGACCATGGCTACCATGGCGGTACTGCCGATATTAATCGGGCTGGGCATAGATTTTTCCATCCAGTTCCATAATCGTTACCAGGAGGAGGTCACGCGCAGCCGTACCGTTGCCGAGGCTATCATAACCTCGATATCCCGCATGTTCCCGGTGGTGGGCGTCGCTTTACTCGCGACGATTATCGGGTTCATCACTCTCTACATATCGGAAGTGCCCATGATACAGGACTTCGGTATGGTGCTGGCTATCGGCATCATTATCAGCTATATAGTAGCCCTGTTCCTGATGCACAGTATCGTCTACCTGGCGGACAGGCGGGCGCCGCTGGAAAAGCTCGGCAAGGAGGCGAAGAAAGCCAGCGGACGTATCGAAGGCGTCCTGCTGCGTCTCGGCAAGCTGGCGATTAATCACACCCTGTGGATATTAATCATATCCGTCCTGTTTGCGGTCGGCGGCGGCATCGTGGACCACTGGCTGCCGACGAATACCGACTTCGAAGAGCTTATGCCCCAGGACACCCCGGCACTGGTGGAACTGCGGGAACTGCGTGAGATTACCGGCAGCGGGGGAGTCGTTCATTTCATGGTGGAAGCGGACGACGCCGCCGGTGCGGAGACTCTCGACTGGCTGCTTGAGTACCAGGAAGAAGCAATAACGTCACACCCGGAAATCCTGTCCGTGAACAGCCTGGCGACCCTGATCGGTGAAGCTGCCGGAGGGCGGATTCCCACGCAGGCGCAGGTCGATATGATTCTGGCGAATACCCCGTCCCCCTATATCGACCAGCTTCTCTCCACCGACCACCGCACAGCTGCCGTATCGTTCAATATAAAATATATACCCCTGGAGGAGACCCACGACCTGATGCAGGTCCTGCAGCAAGATGCCAATCCACCCGCGGGGGTCAGCATTTCGCCGGTGGGTAGTTTAGCCATGGGAGTCAGTACGGTGGACGCCATCGTAGGTAACAGGCTTTTCATGAACCTTATCTGCCTCGGCGCGGTATTATTTATTCTAATACTGGTCTACCGTCGCCTGGGCAGTATCGTATTCACCATCATACCGGTCGGGGCGGTCATTGCCTGGTCTTCGCTGGACATGTATCTCATCGGTATTCCCCTCAATCCGCTGACGGCGATTCTCGGCGTGCTCATCATCGGCATCTGCACCGAGTTCATGGTGCTGCTGATGGGGCGCTACGAGGAAGAAAAGAGGTCAGGACTGTCCCCGCGGGACGCCATGGTAACGGCGATATCCAAGATAGGGCGCGCCATCGTCACCACGGCGCTAACCACGCTGGGCGGTTTCGGCGTGCTGATTGCCTCCAACTTCGTCATGATTCGTGATTTCGGCATCGCTACCGTCGTCGGCGTGTTCCTCTGCCTGATAATCACGATTACCGTCATGCCGGGGCTCATCGTCTGGTATGACGAGTGGCGGCGCCGTCGGGTGTCGGGAAAATCGTGAAACTTTTGACACCGGACCTCGTGGCGGATAGAATGACAACGGAAGAATTAGAGAGATTCGGGAGGTCAGAAAATTGACGACGATTAAAGAGTACAACCAGTACGGTGAAGAACTGGAGAAGGCGCTCATGCTCAAGACATCCCCCATTGCCGTGAAGATGCTGGAGTCGGAAAAGGACATTCCGGAGGGAGCCATCCGACCCAAGCGGGACAAGGGATATCACCTAGCGCAGTGCCAGGCTTTCGCCATGACAAGACGGCAGGGACTGACGATTGCCATGCTGAAAGAAGACCACTGGTGCTGGGCACCCCTGATGGGTTACGGGCTGGTGGAGGACCCGCACGATGCTTTCGTGGACTCGCACGCATTTTTCCCGAGTTTCGAATACGGTAAATACATCGGCATGGTGACCGCGCCCTTAAAAACGGCGAACTTCGAGCCGGACATGGTGCTGATATATTCCAATACCGCCCAGCTCCGGGACTTGATTATGATACCGAAATACCAGGACAAGGAGCTGGTAAAGTCCGAGTTCGACCCCATAGATTCCTGCGTGTTCTCCGTGGTGCCGGTCATCACCGAGGGCAAGTACCGCATTACCCTGCCCGACCCCGGGGAAGCCTCCCGCGCCTTTGCCGGAGACGACGAGATTATCTTCTCCGTGCCGAAGGACAAGCTGGCGGGACTGGTGGAGGGGGTCAAGCGCAGCGCCGAGATGAGGAAAAGCGCGGACGACTGGGCGCATATATTGCTCCGCCCCGATTTCCCCCGTCCGGACTTTTATAAAGACCTGTTCAGGAAATGGGGACTTGACGTAGAGGACTAAAAAGAACTGTCTGAAAGCAGCTTATACCCTTTACAAAACACCCGATTTTGTAATATAATATATCACGTTATATCGGAATAATTTTCGGAAGTCAGGCGCCTCTCCATGAAGACCATACTTAGATTAGTGGGCTTCGTTCAAAAATACTGGCCCATGCTCCTCCTCGGCTTGCTGTGTCTGTTAATCGGCACGGGCTTCGGCATCGTCATACCCCGCATGCTCGGCGACGGCATCGATACCGTGCTCGGTTCCGGCAAGCGCAGCTTCGTCATCATCGCGGCGGTAGTCATCGTCTCCGCCAGCGCCCTGAGGGGTGTAGCCGGATACGGACAGCGTTATTTCAACGAGGTCGTCGCCCAGAAGGTCTCATACAACATCAGGAATGCCCTCTACGAACGTTTACAGCGTTTAAGTTTTGCCTTCCACGACCGCCAGCAGACGGGACAGCTGATGTCCCGCGCCACCGTAGACGTCGAAGCCGTGCGCATGTTCTTCGCCATGGGCTTGCTCGGCATGGCGCAGGTGGTCTTCATGTTCCTCGGCGTTACCTATATGCTGCTTTCGATGAACTGGCAGCTCGGGCTGTTTACTCTTGCCTTCGTCATCCCGGTAGCCTACCTCGCCGTAACCTTCGGAGGTCGCATCCGGCCCATCTGGCTCAGGGTGCAGGCGATGCTCGGTTTCATGGGCACCACGCTGGAAGAGAGCCTTTCCGGCGTAAGCGTGGTCAAGGCTTTCTCTCACCAGCCGGAGGACAGCCGCGTATTCGCCTCGCAGGCAGGGAGCCTCTACGACGAACAGATTCACGCGGCGCGTCTCATGGCTATCAATATGCCCACCATGGTGCTGATGGTCAGTATCCCGACTATTTTCATTCTCTGGTACGGCGGTCAGCAGGTGGGCACCGGTAACATGACGGTCGGGCAGGTGACCCAGTTTATCCTCTACGTCAGCATGCTGATGATGCCCATCCGCCGGCTGGGCATGATGGTCAACCTCTATTCCCGCACCGCGTCCGCCGGACAGCGTATCCTGGAGATACTGGACACGGAGTCCATGGTCAAGCAAAAGCCGGATGCCGTCGAACTGGGCAGGGTCAAGGGGCAGGTCACCTTCGAGGACGTAAGTTTCAGCTACGGCGGCGTGGGTCCCGCGCTGAAGGATGTGAGTTTCAAGGTCAAGCCGGGACAGCTGGTAGCCCTGCTGGGGCGTTCCGGGAGCGGTAAGAGCACCATCGCCAACCTGCTCGCCAGATTTTACGACGTTACCGGGGGGAGAATCCTCATCGACGGCACCGATATCCGTGATGTTACGCTGGCTTCCCTGCGCAGGAATGTCGTCGCCGCGCAGCAGGACGTGTTCCTGTTCTCGGCGACCGTCAAGGAAAATATCGCCTACGGCGCCGTGGATGCCAATATGGACGAGATTATAGATGTGGCTAAAGCCGCCTATCTGCATGACTTCATTCAGGGACTGCCCGAGGGCTACGAGACCTGGGTGGGAGAACGCGGCGATACCCTTTCCGGCGGCGAGAAACAGCGTCTTTCCATCGCCCGCACCCTGCTGGTGAACCCCAGCGTACTGATACTGGACGACTCCACCGCCAGCGTGGACTCGGAAACGGAAAAGCTCATCCGCCAGGCGCTGGACAAGCTCATCAAGGGAAGGACTACGTTTATTATTACCCACCGCATCCCCATTATCCGAAACGCCGATATCATTCTCATGCTCCAGGACGGCGAGGTCGTGGAGCAGGGCACGCATGACGAACTGATAGCCATGAACGGTATTTACAAAGAGGTATATGAAGAACAGCTCCTGGTAAATAAGGAATCTCAGGAAGGGAAGGTGGAGGAGTAGCATGTTTCACGGCGGCCCTATGGGTGGCGGTCCTCCCCATCATCGTGGGGGAGGGGGCATCGATTCCGAAGAGGTGCTCGGCAAGGTCTACGACAGCCGGGTAATCGCGCGTCTGCCTAAATACCTCAAGCCGGTAATGGGCAAGGTGAGTGTCGGCGCGGGGGGTATGCTTATCCGCACGCTGGCGACGCTGGCGCTGCCTTATCTGGTCGGTGTGGCCACGGACCATATCGTGCAGCAAGACCTCGCCGGACTCAATATGACCGTTATCTTCCTGGCAATAGTCGCCGTGGCGATGTGGGGCGGACAGTACCTGGAGGGTATCTATCTTGCTTACGCCGGTCAGTCTATCATCTACCGCATGCGTACCGAGATGTTCGACCACCTGCACAGCCTTTCCCTGAGTTTCTTCGATACCCACAAGGTCGGCAAGCTCATGTCCCGCGTACAGAACGACGTGCAGCAGGTACAGGAACTCGTCACGCAAGGCATGCTGGCGATGATAACCAGTCTCCTGACGCTGGTAGGCATCGCGGCTATAATGATTGTCACCAGTCCGCGGCTGGCGTTAATTACGCTTACGGTAGTGCCGGTGATGGCGATTCTGGTTTATATCTGGCAGAAGTACGCCCGGCGGGCGTTTATCCGCGTGCGGCAGGCTATTGCCACGGTAAATTCGCAGCTGCAGGAGGACGTCTCCGGCGTGCGGGTCGTCCAGAGCCTCTCGCGCGAGGAGGAAAACCTGGACCAGTTCGACGAGGTCAACCGGGCGCACCTGGATGCCAACGTCAGCGCCGTCAAGCTGGAGGCGCTCATGATGCCCATGGTGCAGATACTCACCGGCGTTTCCTTCGCCATCGTCATTATCATCGGCGGCTTCCAGGTATTTGACGGCGTGATGACCGTCGGCGTCCTCGTCAGCTTCCTGCTGTACGTGCAGCGCTTCTTCGAGCCCGTCCTGGAGCTTTCCATGCAGTACACGGAGCTCCAGCGGGCGATGGCTTCCGGCGCGCGTATCTTCGAGCTGCTCGATGTAGAGCCGGAGATTCAGGACAGGCCCGGCGCCGCGGAACTGCCGCCGGTAAACGGGGAGATTATCTTCAAGGACGTGAACTTCGGATATGAGGCGGATAAGGACGTCCTCCACGATATCAATTTAGCCATCAAGCCGGGAGAAACCGTGGCCCTCGTGGGGCAGACCGGCTCGGGCAAGAGCAGCCTGGTCAACCTGGCCGCCCGCTTTTACGAGGTGGAAAAGGGCGAGGTAACCGTGGACGGCTACGACGTGCGTGCCGTTACCCAGCGGTCGTTGAGGAGGCAAATCGGCATCGTGCCGCAGGACCCGATTCTCTTTTCCGGCACCATTGAAGAGAACATCAAGTACGGCAAGCTGGACGCCACCCGCGACGAGGTCATCGAAGTGGCAAAAACGGTGGGCGCCGATAACTTCATCAGCCGACTTGAAAAAGGCTACGATACGCCGGTGGGACAGCGGGGCGTCAGCCTAAGCGCCGGACAGCGCCAGCTTATCTGCATGGCGCGGGCAATACTCGCCGACCCGCGTATCCTCATACTCGACGAGGCTACCTCCAACGTGGATACCAATACCGAGCGGATTATGCAGCGCGCGCTGCGTAAGCTGACCAAGGGGCGCACCTGCCTGACAATCGCCCACCGGCTTTCCACCGTAACCGGCGCCGACCGTATTATCGTCCTCGAGCACGGGAAGATTGTGGAGGAAGGTTCCCATAAAGAGCTGCTGGAGAAACAGGGGCTCTACTACAAGATGTATAAGACCCTCAGCACGCCGGAACTGGCGGCTTAGACTTGAACCCGGTATCACCCACCTGTGATATCTTTATCCACCAGGGCGGCAATTTTTTATTCGTTATTCGTTTTTAAATGTTTTTGGTTTTCCCGTAGCTAATCAGCTTCAATTATT
>CAZPAS010000015.1:0-4505 GCA_964584575.1 uncultured Dehalococcoidaceae bacterium
GATTTCTCCCTGATTTGCTCCAGGTTCTTTTCTTCTTTTTTACGGATAGCCTTAATCTGTGCCTCGTTGAGTCCCATGCGGTCGGTCAGCAGCATCCTGTCCATGACTATCGGCGCCAGCAGGAAGACAGCGTCGATGTTGGCATCCTCGAGCAGCGCCAGAAGAAGGTCGGATATTACCGTGAACTCGGAGGTGGCGGGTCCCGCCATGTCGACCGGATTCCGGCGCGACCACCGCGGGGGGAGGAATTTATCCAGTTTATTAATCGTCGATGTTTCGAGTTGACCTAATCTCAAACCTTCCTTCTCGCAAGCCTCGGCGGTCAGCGCGCCCGGTCCGCCCCCGATGGTCAATATCCCCACCCGGTTATCACGGGGCAGCGGGCAATTATTCAGGGCGTACACCACGTCGCACAGTTCATCGTCGTCATCCACCCTTATCACGCCCGTCTGTTTGAAGACGGCGGTGTAGACCTCGTCCGACCCGGCCAGCGCGCCGGTATGGGACATGACCGCCCGAGCGGACTCCTCCGTGCTTCCCGCCTTGACGACGACTATCGGCTTGCGGGCGGTAATTTCTCTGGCGAGTCGAAGGAAGCGTCTCCCTTCCCGCAGTCCTTCGATATAGGCGGCGATTACCTTCGTATCAGCGTCGTCCTTCAACAGCTCCAGGTAGTCTTCCATATGCAGGTCGGCTTCGTTGCCGGTGCTGATATATTTACTGAAACCCACCCCCGTGCCTATCAGGTTGCGGACAATCTTGAGGCACATATTGCCGCTCTGCGCCAGGACGGCGGTATTGCCTGGCGGGATTTTCCACGTCTGCCCGAAGGTGGACAGCCCCGTGCGCGTATCGGCATGCCCCATGGTGTTGGGGCCGATGAAGCGCAGGTTTCCCCGACGGGCGATTTCAGTCGTTTCTATTTCCAGTTTCCGCCCTGCCTCCCCGGTTTCCCCGAACCCGGCGGAAATGACGATGGCGGACTTGACCCCTTTCGAGACGCACTGGCTCATCACCCCGGGGACCAGTTCCGCCGAGACAACGATTACCGCCAGGTCCACTTCGTCCGGTACGTCCGTCACGCTCTTATACGCCTTGACATCAAGGACTTTGGGGGAGTTGGGATTGACCGGGTACACGCGCCGTTTTTTATTGCCGAGCAAGCCCTTCATGGCGTTGTTGCCCCAGGAGCCCGGCGTGTTGGACGCCCCGATGACGGCGATGGATTGAGGAGAAAGCAGGTATTTCCAGAAGTATTTTATTTCAGGTGTCATATCAGGTTAATATGCCTTTCTAGGTAATTCCGCCCCCGATGAGGATTGCCTCACCGGTGATGTACTTGGACTGGTCGGAGACCAGGAAAAAGACGAGGTCGGCTATTTCCTCCGGCTTGCCGAGCCTGCCCAGCGGTATGCCGCTGGGTCCCGTTTTTTTAGACTCCTGCTCCACGGCTTGCTCAAGGCTGATGCCCTCGGCTTTAGCCCGCTTGATAATTTCCGTGTCCCGCAGGTTGGTATCGAACCCGCCCGGGTTGATGATATTGACATTTATCTTGTACTGCGCCAGCTCGGCGGCAAGCGTTCTGCCCAGTCCCAGGATACCGTGCTTGGAGGCGCAGTAACCGGCGCTGCCGGCGTACCCCTTCAGGGCAGCCATCGAGCCGATGAGCACAATCTTTTTACCTTCTCCGTCAGGAACCATCGTTTTCGCCACGGCCCTGGAAATGAGGAACGAGCCGGTGAGGTTGATATCGAGGATATCCTGCCATTCTTCCCGGGAGAGTTCTATGATGGGAGTGGTCATCGAGCCGCGTATGCCGCCGCAGTGCACCAGGATATCTATCTTGCCGAACTTTTTCAGGGCTGCCGCCACGGCATCGTCCACCGCTTTACTATCGCTGACATCCGCCGTTACCGCCAGTCCCTGCCTGCCCAGCGCTATTACTTCATCGACCACCGCGTCCAGACCGCCCCAGCCTTCGTCGCCGGGCCAGATGCTCTTCGGTGTGGCGAATTTATCCAGAACGATTACGTCGGCGCCTTCCTGGGCCAGCCGTACGGCGATGGCGTGCCCCATGCCTCTCTTGCTGGCGGCTCCCGTAATCATGGCGACCTTGCCTTCGAGACTCTTCATAGTGTTATCTCCCTTCTCGTATAGAAGTACGGACTGATACCTGTTTCAGGGACTTATTACTGCCAGAGCTCCCGGGCGATGTCATCCAGTCCCAGTTCCAGCAGCTTCTGCTTACTCGGTTTCGTCGTCATTTGGTCCCAGTCCAGGGCGTCGAGGTTTTCGTTTATCTCTTTTTCTATATCCGAAGTCACGCCGGCCAGGGGTCCCTCCTCGAAAGGAGGGCTGCCGATAATCCTGCCGTGCACTTCAAGCTCGCGGGGGTTGATGCCTTCCCGCAGGGTGAACAGGTGCCGGATATTGGCAATCCTCTCGCCGCATTCCATTATCTTTTCCTGCGGGTAGTCCCAGCCGGTTATGGCGCTCAGGTAACCCCTGATATATTTACCCGGGTCGGGCACGAGCGTATCGCTGTGCAGGCAGAGACCCGAGGCGCTTAAAACGTGGTCTTCGAACTGGCTGGGCCCGAAGCCGGCGGTATGGCGACCGGGGGTGGCGTCCATCTGATAACGGGCGGCGGTCGGCTTGCCGCGGAAGAACGGGAAGTCGAATTTACAGTCGTGCAAGCCCAGCTCCTGCCCGCCGATGTGTACCGCGAACTCGTCGGCTCCGTTGCCGATTCTCCCGGCGGCGAACCTGACACCGTCGGCGAGGGCGGCGCCAAAGCCTTCACGACGGGCTATCTTCTCCGTCATGGCAATCATGGCGCGGTGGTTGCCCCAGGTAAGTTCGATTCCGTCCGTGTCCTTCTTGGTGATAATTCCGTGCTCGTAGCATTCCATGGCGAAGGCGATGATGGTGCCGGTGGATATGGTATCCAGTCCGTAACCGTTACAGATATGGGTCGCCATGGCTATCGCCTCGGGATTGTTGTTGCAGCACATCGCCCCGAAGGCGGCGGCGGTCTCGTACTCCGGGCGGTGAGTGCCCGCCGGGTATTTATAATCGCCGGTGCCTTCATTGAGTCCCGCCTTGCAGGCGACCGGACAGCGCCAGCAGCCCATGCGCCTCGCCACGTTGGCATCCATGACGTCCTTATTGAGAGGCGAGACATCCGGAATTTCAATAACGCCGATTCCTCCCCAGTTTTTCACCGGCGTATCGCCGCTGTGCACCGATTCGTCGGTATGGATGCCGGTGCCGTAGTGGTGAAACATCTCCACCCCGGATTCTTTTATCTCCTTCATGTGTTCCTGTCTTAATTTATCGACTGCATCGGGGTCGGCGATGTCTACCTTCATATTTCCCCTGACCACCACCGCCTTGAGCATCTTGGAGCCCATGACAGCCCCCAGCCCCGAGCGCCCGGCGGCGTCTCCACCGGCGTTCATCATACAGGCGACCAGAGAGCGTTTCTCCCCGGCTGGGCCGATGCTGAGTACCCGGGCGTTTTTGCCGCACTCCGCCTGGAGGATATCATCCGTTTCAAATGTGCTCTTTCCCCAGAGATTCGAGGCGTCCCTAATTTCCGCTTTGCCGTTATCGATAATAAGGTAGGCGGGTTTTTCGGAGGTGCCGCTGATAAACACGCCGTCGTAACCGGCGAATTTCAGGTTAGGCCCGAAGAATCCCCCCGCATTGGAATCCCCCCACCCGCCGGTCAGGGGCGATTTTCCCACCACCGCAATACGGCAGCCGGTGATGGCCGGAGTGCCGGTAAGCGGGCCGGTAATCAGCCCCAGGGTGTTTTCCGGTCCCAGCGGGTCTACTCCGCCCCTTTGGCGACTATATAGAACCCTGGCGCCGATGCCGTAACAACCGACGAAGTCCCGGCACAGGTCTGCATCGAGCGGTTCCTCTTTAATCTCGCCGCTGGAGAGATTCACAAACAGGAGTTTTTCCATGTAACCTCGTGCCATAATTCACTCCTTTATGAGTCGGTAAAAACGTACACATACATTCTACTAGTGATGGGCGTTGCTATCAACCTGACCAGAAACAAAGTAAAATCCCCCGTGACTTAATAATCATGGGGGGATTTATATTTAAAGACACGTATCTATTGAGATAATTACGGGTCACATCAGGCTGGGCAGGAAAGTACTCAACGACGGTACCGCCACCAGCAGGGCAACGTGGCACAGGTCGGCAATGACAAAAGGTATAATACCCCGGTAAAGGATTCCCAGAGGCTCGTTAATGACGCCCGTAAGAATAAACAGGTTGATACCGAAAGGCGGCGTTATCTGGCCTATTTCAATGATTCTTACCATGATAACGCTGTACCATATGAGGTCGAACCCCAGCGATTCCACCAGGGGGTATATGATGGGAATGGTAAGTATTAGCACGGCAAGAACGTCAAAGAACATGCCGCATATGATATAAAAGACAATAATGGCAATCAGGATAACCATGGGAGGTACCGGCAGTCC
>CAZPAS010000015.1:4605-24035 GCA_964584575.1 uncultured Dehalococcoidaceae bacterium
ATACCGGGTATTATACCCGCCATGAAGAGTCTGCCGATAGACAGTTCCGTGAGGATGCCGATGAGGACGAATCCCATGCTCGGCGGTATCAGAATTCCCATGGTGCCCCCGGCGGCGATGCAGCCGGCGGACATCGTTTTGCTGTAGCCCAGCTTCTTCATCTCCGGGTAGGCAACCTGTCCCATGAGTATCGCCCCGACGCCGCTGGTACCGGCACAGGCGGCAATTAAGGCGCAGGCAAAGACCGTTGCCATAGCCAGGCCGCCTTTAAGCTGCCCGAGCCAGGCGCGGGCCATCTGGTATGCCTCCCTGCCTATGCCGCTGTTGGCGACGAATGAGCCCATGAGCAGGAAGAGGGGCAGTACGGCGAAATGGTAATCGTTAAGCCGGGAAAACGTTAGTATGGCAAGATTGGCAATGGCGCCGTGAAATCCGTTAAGGACTCCGTATCCTATAAAGCCGACGATAATCAGGCCAAAACCTACGTGGACTCCCATTATCAGGATTATCAGGACAGCGGCAATGCCGATTAAACCTATCTCAGTTTGACCCACGCTTGAAAACCTCTTTAGCCGTTAGATAAATATCGAATAAGAATATCAGACCAGCCCAGCCGAAGCCTATTGCCAGCAACATCATAAAGGGCCACAGCGGTACTCTCAACGTGACGATCATGCCGCCGAACTGCTTGAAAATGTAGGCCCAGGCCCGTATTCCACTCTGCCAGCAAATCATGCCGCAGCAGACGGCGGCGATGATATAGGCGACGAGGAATATAATATTTTGACCTCTGGGAGGCAAGACGTCGGAAATTACTGTAATTCTGATGTTTCCCAGGTTTAGCTGGCAGTAGCCGATTCCCAGGGAAGCGGCGATAACCAGCATAATACCCACGAGTTCGTACGTACCTTCAATGGGTCTGAGGAAAAAGTTACGACCGCATACATCGGCAACTGTGAGCACCATCATGATTGCCAGTACTACGGCCGCCATAACCGCCATAATGCGGCTGACTTTCATAATCGGTTTACCACACCGTAATAATACTCGCTCTTCTTGCTCCTGCAAATTGCCCCCTATACAACTCGGTATCGGACGGTTAGAGTACGGTGTATTACAGAGTATGATATGATAAACTTAATATACTATATACCTTAGAAATATTCAACTGTCCACTTTAGATATATCGACAAGGTGATAGTTGAGTATTTATTATTTTTTTAAACGCTTAGATATATCGTTTTATATCTGTGAAAGCGCATAAATTGCTTGATTGAGGCAATTATACACCCCTAAAAAAAAATACGCAAGACCTCCGTAAAAATATAGTTCTGGGTTCCAAAAATTGCCGTAAATTAACTCGCGGCGGAGTGTATTTGCCCGGGATTTTTAAATTATTGGCTGTTGAAGCTAAATAGGGGTTGACAGAAGCAGGAAATAATTATAAAGTGTGAATTAACTTAACACGTTGAATTATTCTGCATGTTAATATATGCTATATTTAAAAATATCACATAAGGAGGTGTTGTAGTGTAAGTACCTAGTCGGGTAAACCGCTATTTTTATTCTGATTCAACTACAAAGGAGGAAAAATGAAGAAGATTCACTGGATGGTTGCAGTACTGACCGTAGTCCTGCTGGCTTCGCTTCTGCTGGGTGCTTGCGCCGAGCCGGAACCGGAACCAGCGCCGGCACCCGCACCAGCACCGGCGCCTAAGCCCGAACCCGCACCGGCACCTAAGCCCGAACCCGCACCGGCACCTGAACCTGAGCCGGCCCCCGCACCTGAGCCGGAGCCCGAGCCGGAACCGGAACCGGAGGCACGCGTAATTAAATTCAACTATACTATGCCCCCGTTCTCGGCGGTAGGTGTTGGCTTCGAGTGGTGGGCGGATGAGTTCGAGGCACGCTCGAACGGCCGCTACGTCGTAGAAACCTACGGATTTTCGGCCCTGATAGAGGATGAAGGTTCACTGGACGCAGTAAAAGCCGGCGTCGTGGAAATTAACATGACGTCCACCGGCAGCCAGATGGCAAGCTTCCCGCTGGCTTCGGTTACCGGTCTCCCCACGCTCTGTTTCCACAGGGAGGGAGTCGCTCTCGAGGAATATCTGGGGTCATTCGAAGCACTGCAGGAATTCTACCAGCTGCCGGAAATCGCGGCGGAATTCGAAGACTACCACGTGATTGCACCTCTTGAAATCGACCCCGGTTACTTAATCTCCGCCAATAAGGAAGTATTCGTACCGGAAGACCTTGAAGGTCTGAAGGTCGGCGGTGCGCTGGGAGCCCTGGCGGATATGATGTCCGCTTTCGGCGCTGCCGGCGTCTTCCAGATTCCGCCGCAGGCATACGATAATATGCAGAAGGGCGTGACCGACGCCGCCATCATGACCTATGCCATGATAGGCCCCTACAACATGTTCGACCTCTGCGACTACATCCTGAAGCAGACATTCTCGGCAGGCACGCTGCTCGTCCTGACAAGCCATGAGTTCTATGCGTCGCTGCCGCCGGAAGACCAGCAGCTCTTCGATGAGACGTGGGAAGATGCCATGGTTGTCTGTGCCCAGGGTATGTACGACGAGAACGTACACAGTACCCCGGCTATCGAGGGATCGGGCATCACGATAAACACACCCACGCTCGAGCAGTCCGCTCTCTGGGACGATGCCGCCCGGACTTACGCATTCCCCACCTGGGCTGAGATGTGCTGGGATATGGGCATCAGCGAAGAGACCACCGACAAGATCATCACTACGTGGGAAGCGCTGAGAGATAAATACACAACCCAGAAATAATCACAAACCAATAACGTAAATAGACACGGCTCCGGAGGTGAAATACCCTCCGGAGTCTTTTATTATCAGGCGGGAGAGTTGCCGGAATCCGGTTATGAAAAATTGACAGCCGGCTGCCATCTGTTTAATACTGCTTAGGGTAATATTAAGAGCAGCGAGATATTACTCCGGGCTGGAATAACCATGCGGAACCGCACAGGAGGTACGTTAAAATGGTAGAGCAAAAGGTAGAGTCGTCATCGGATGGGAAGCAGGAGGCGATGTTCGATTCATGGCTTTCACCACAGGGGGTGGAGTTTGCCAGCCCCGAGGTTGAGAAGGTATACAAGGAGAGAGTGACCCGAATAAAAGCTGCGGTGCAGTTACGGGAAATCCCGGATAGAGTGCCTGTCTTCAACATTGTTAATTTTTTCCCGGCCTATTATTCGGGACAAACCCCCTGGGATATGATGTATGACTATGGCAAACTTACTGCGGCTATCAGGAAATACGTCCTGGACTTCGAGCCGGATGCCAACCCCGGCGCGTTTTTCGCCGGTTCGGGAAGACTTTTTGAAATTCTCGATGTTAAACTGTATGCCTGGCCCGGGCACGGGGTCGCGCGCGCGAGCACCTATCAGTGCGTCGAGGGCGAATACATGATGGCGGACGAATATGATGCCCTGATTCAGGACCCGTCACATTTCTGGACCAGCACCTACCTGCCCCGTATCTGCGGCGCCCTGGAGCCGTTGAAGAAGCTGCAAAGCCCCATGAACGTCCAGGAAGGTTCATTCGGGTCTTTTGTGATGCCATTTGCGATGCCTGATGTTCAGGCTGCCTATAAGACTCTGGCTGAGGCAGGGGCTGAAACCATGAAGTGGATGGGGGTTGTTGCCGGTTTCAGTCATGAGATGGCAGCCGCCGGTTTTCCCGGCTTCCTCGGCGGCATTGCCAAGGCACCTTTTGACGTACTCGGTGATACCCTCAGGGGAACCAAGGGGGTGATGGTGGATATGTACCGGCAACCCGCTAAACTTCTCCAGGCTCTGGAGGTGATTACCCCTTTCATGGTCAATATGGGGGTATCCATGGCGAGGATGAACGGGAACCCCCTCGTGTTTATGCCGCTGCATAAAGGGGCGGACGGTTTCCTCTCCGATGAGCAGTTCAAGACCTACTACTGGCCCACCTTGAGAAAGGTCTTCATTGGCTTGATTAACGAGGGCTGCGTGCCGTTCCCATTCGTCGAGGGGAGCTATAACTCGCGTCTGGAAATCATCAGCGACATGCCCAAAGGTAAGACGGCATGGACGTTTGACATGACCGACATGACCAGAGCAAAGAAGATACTGGGTAAGGTTGCCTGCATAAGCGGTAACGTTTCATCATCGCTGTTGATTACCGGCACGCCGGAGCAGGTGAAGGCAAGATGCCGTGAACTCATTGATAGCTGCGCCCCCGGTGGCGGTTATATCATGGCCAATGGGGCCGCAATCGATGAGGTAAAGCCCGAAAACCTCAAGGCGATGATTGATTTTACCAAGGAATACGGCGTATATAAATAGAGTCGTTCGGATTAGAGACTATTAATTTCAGGAGGAATAACAATGCCAGATAGAGACCTGCGCAAATGGATGGCGCAACTGGATGCCGAGGGCGATTTAAAGAGAGTAACCGCGAAGGTGGACTGGGACGACGAGATATCCCAGATTATCAGAAAGGTGTATGTCCAGAGAGGCCCGGCGCTTCTCTTTGAGAATATCAAGGGACATGAGAATACGTTCTCCACAAAGCTGTTTACCAACGCATTGAGCAAACACTCAAACGTCAACCTCATGCTGGGGCTGCCCAAGGACACCTCTCCCGCGGATACGATTATTGAAATAAGAAAGAGGATGAAAAAACCGCTGGAGCCGGTGCGGGTGAAAACGGGACCGGTCAAGGAAAATATCGTCAAGGGGAAAGACGTTGACCTCTTCCAGATACCCGTGCCCAAGTGGCACCCGCTGGATAACGGGCGTTATATCAACACGTTTAACGCCACCGTCACCAGGGACCCGGATACCGGACAGAACAACTGCGGCGTTTACCGCGGGACGATATTGAGCAGGGACAAGATAGGCGTCCTCCTGATGCCGATGAAGGACTGGGGGATTAACTACAGCAAGTACCGGGAGATGGGCAAGCCCATGCCCGTGGCTTTCGTCTACGGGTACGACCCGACTTTAGTAGTGACCGCAGGCAGTCCGGTTACCGGACCCGAGTACGACATTGCCGGGGCGCTGCGGCAGGAGCCGATTCCCCTGGTAAAGTGTGAGACTTCCGATATCGAAGTACCCGCCGCCGCGGAAATAGTGGTGGAGGGATTTATGTCCCCCGACCCGAGCAGTTACGAAGTCGAAGGACCTTTCGGGGAAGGCTCCGGGTATTACGGGGAAGCCAGGAAGAGACCGGTGGTGGAAGTCAGCTGCATCACCTATCGGAACGACCCCATTTTCCGCGGCTCGCTGGTGGGCACCAAGGAAGGCATTACGGAAATACGGGCGTCGGTCAGCAACATGATGTCGGTGGTGCTCTGGAACATCCTTGAAGCCGCTGAAATCCCCGGGGTGCTCGATGTTTCGTCGGGGCCGGTAACCGCCGTGAAGATTCATAAGACGTATCAGGGACAGGCAAGGCAGATAGCCGCCGCCATGTGGGGCTCCAAGTTCGCCGGGCATCCTTTCAACATAATAATGGTGGTCGAAGAGGACGTGGATATTCGCAATCCTGCGGCGCTGCTGCACGCCTTCCACAATAAGACGAATTTCCACCGCGACCTGGTGGTATATCCCCTGTATATGGGGTCGCCCATCGACGTGAGTCTGGCGTATGACCTGAGGGCGGAACTGGAGTACGGGGCGGCCGTGGCCGATAAGCTGCTAATAGACGCTACTACGGACTGGCAGTTGCACCCGCCGCGTGAGGAATGGGGAGGTCGCAGATTTCCACCGGATTGCCACAATTCGCGACCGGAGACTGAAGAACTGGTTGAAAAGAGGTGGCAGGAATACGATCTATAGACAGGTAGATACTGACAAATGAACAAGATGCTGGGGAATAGATTATCGGGAGGATTCCCCAGCATCTTTTATTTCTTTACCGGAAGTCCGGTTATTTAGTTGTAATGGTCAGCGTGACCGTCCAAACGGCTTTTTCACCGCCGTCCCAGGGCTGGCTGTATTCCAGCTTGACCGTTGCCGTGCCCGGGCTGACTCCCATAAAAACGTATTTTTCCATGCCTGCAGCCCCGACTTCATCACTGGTGGGGGCGGTATAGGTGTGAGATGTCTGCTCGACTATCGACGTATCGCTGATATCGGCTTCTTCGTTCCACTGGAAGCCGGTCGTCTGGTTGGAGCACAGGATTACGGTGACCCCCTTGTTGGCCTGGAAGGAAATGTCATCCTCAAGGTTTGGGGTTGCCTCCAAAACCCTGCAGGTATAATATTTTACGGATGTCGCAGCGGCGTAACTAGTCGAGCTGCTCTTTGGTTTTTCAGGCTCGGTGGAGTCGCCGGTTGTTCCCGATTGACAGGCGCCCAGCGACAATGCCAGAATAACAATCAGACCTACCAAGATTAACCTGTGTTTCATAGGCGTTACCTCCTCTTCTGCTGTGGCAGATTAATAAGAATTATAGACCTGTAAGTTAAGCAGGTCAACCCTTTTCAAAGGTGGGTTCCGGGTAATTTTTCAGGCAGGGGTAAAATAGTTTGACAAACAATAGTCTCGGGGTATACAATTTCATGGTTAGTGCATTTTTCCTGAAAACGCTTGAACAGCTTGCTTTCATTTGGATGCAATCCAGTATCCCCGATGCAGATAGACGTGGTTAAAAACGACCTATATAAACCGTAAGAATAGTTGAAAACACTCGTGTAAATATCTGAAAGGAGTAGGCGAAAAAAGGATGGCTATTAAAGAGGAATTGGCCAATATCGTAGGTGCAGAACGTGTTATCGATGACCCTGAAACGTTGGACGCCTATTCCAGGGATTTAAGCTTCGTCAAACCTGTAAAGCCCCGGTTGATTGTCAAACCCGGTAATGCCGATGAGGTTCAGGCGATTGTCAGGTGGGCCAACAAGACCGCCACCCCCCTGGTGCCGGTAAGTTCCGGAACGCCCCGTTTCCACGGTGATACCGTCCCCGGCGTGCCCGGGGCAGTCATCGTCGACCTGAGCGGGATGAAGAAAATCATGAGAATCGACCGCAGGAACAGGGTGGCGATGATTGAACCGGGGGTGACCTACGACGAACTCCAGCCGGAGCTGGCTAAGGAAGGCATGAGACTCACCACGCCCTTAGCCCCGCGCGCTGGCAAGTCGATAGTCGCCAGCCTCCTGGAAAGGGAGCCCACCCTGATACCCAGGCAACTGTGGGCGTCTCTCGACCCACTGCGATGCAACGAGATTATCTGGGGAGACGGCAACAAACTGGTGACCGGCGACGCCGGCATGTGGTCATCGATGGAAGATGCCTGGAAGAGGAAACAGGCTCCGGCGGGTTCCACGGGTCCGGGGCAGGCGGACTTCTACAGGTTCGTTTCCGCCGCCCAGGGCAGCATGGGTATCGTGACGTGGGCGTCGGTAAAGTGCGAGATACTGCCCGCGCCTCACAAGCTCTTCTTCGTGCCGGCGCAGAAGCCCGACGATTTATTCGATTTTACCTACCGGCTGCTGAAATACAGGTACGCCGACGAGCTCCTGTTACTGAATAACTCAAGCCTGGCTTATATCCTTGGGGACAGTCCCGATGCGGTAAAGGCATTGATGAAGAAACTGCCTCCCTGGCTTGTCCTGGTGGGGATAGCGGGACGCAGTATCCTACCCGAGGAGAGAGTGGCTTATCAGGAGAAAGACATCTTGAATATAGCCGGGGAATTCGGGCTTAAGCTGGAAGCGTCGGTACCGGGAGCCGGCGGCGAAGAGACGCTTAAGGCGCTGACAAATACATCACGCGAACCCTTCTGGAAACTCGGCTACAAGGCGGGATACCAGGATATCATTTTCATGACCACCCTCAACAGGACTTCGGAATTCATCGCCACTGTGAAAGCGGTGGCGCAAGCCAACGGCTACCCTGCCTCCGACATCGGCGTCCATATCCAGCCCATGCACCAGGGCTCCAATGTCCAGTGCGAATTTATTATGCCGTTCGACAGGGACGACTCCAGGGAAGCGGCAAAGATGCAGAAACTCCTGACAGAAGCCAGTGAAAAACTCATCGAACAGGGGGCATTCTTCGCACGACCCTACGGCATATGGGCGGATATGGCTTACAAGCGGGACGCCCAGAGTACCAGGGTGTTAAAGAAACTCAAGGGGATATTCGACCCCAATAACATATTGAACCCGGGTAAGCTGTGCTTTTAAGCGCAAGAGAAACAAAGAAAGAAGGCAATAAAAAGTGGCGCTAGAAGACTATAAAGTTGACATGGAAAGGTGCAGCCAGTGCTCGTACTGTAAATGGATTCCGTTCGACCAGGTAAAGAGCTGGAGGTTCGCCAAGGGCTGTCCCAGTATAGCTTATAATAATTTTCTCAGTTATTCCGCGCGCGGCAGATACGCCGTCGCCCTCTCGCTCCTTAACGGACAGAGCCAGTATTCAGAGAGAGTTAAGGATGTAGTCTATCAATGCACGACCTGCGGCTCCTGTGACGTATCCGACAAGATTTGCCGCTACAACCTGGAACCGCTGGAAATGATACATGAGTTAAAATTCAGGCTGGTGGAAGACGGCCAGGTGCTCCCGAAGCACACGGAGATTATCGAGCACCTCCGCAAAGAGAACAACATGATGATGAAGTCCGCCGCCAGCCGCGGCGATTGGGCTAAAGGCCTGGACGTCAAGCGTGTCCCCGGGGAAAAGGCGGAGGTGTTATTCCACGCCGGCTGCCGCTTCAGCTACGACGAGGAACTACAGGAAACGGCACGGGCGGCGGTAACCATCCTGAAAAACGCCGGAGTCGACATCGGCATCATGGGAGAAAACGAGTCCTGCTGCGGGGGCAGGGTCTATGACATGGGTTATAAGGACGAGTTCAACCGTCTCGCGGAGAATACCATCAAGGCATGGAACGAAGCCGGTGTCAAGACGGTGGTCACTCCCTGTGCCGAGGGTTATCACACTTTCCTGCGTCTTTATCCCAAGCTGGGGGCGAAGTTCGAGGTCCTGCACACCGTACAGTATTTCGACCGCCTGATTAAGGAAGGCAAGATAAAATTCAGCAAGAACGTACCCATGCGGGTTACCTACCACGACCCCTGCCACCTGGGCCGGCGCGGGGAGCCGTACGTGCCCTGGGACGGCAAGGAGAAGAAGGTCAAGAACCAGATTGTGGTCTATGAACCCAAGAAACCCAGGTATAACGGCGCGTGGGGCGTCTACGACCCGCCGCGGGACGTACTCAAGAGTATTCCCGGCGTGGAACTGGTGGAGATGGAGAGGAACCGGGAGTACGCCTGGTGCTGTGGCGCCGGAGGAGGAACCAGGGAGACCTACCCCGACTTTTCCAGCTGGACGGCTGCGGAGAGAATCGAGGAGGCGCAGGCAACCGGGGCGGAGGCGATTGTTACCGCCTGCAGCTGGTGCGAGGCCAACTTCAGGGATGCTGTAAAAGCCTCGGGCGCTAAAATGAAAGTACTTGATGTTACCGACCTGGTCAAGCAGGCAATTTAATAACGGAAGGATTGAGATATGGCAATACCGAAAGAAGCCTATCGGGAATTAGAAGGAGTCGTCGGCAAGAATAATATCTCCGACGACCCGGCGGTGCTGGACTGCTACCGGTACCCGCTGTCTCATACCGCCATACACATCGGCCCCTATTACCGCGTGTACACGCCCAGGGGCGCCGCTGTCCTGCTGCCGGGCAGTGTCGAAGAAGTCCAGGGCATCGTCAAGGTATGCAACAAGTACAAGGTAAAATTTAAACCCTCCAGCACGTTCTGGTCCGCCTGGGGATTTCCCCTGGAGGACGATACCATCCAGCTGGATATGAGGCGGATGGACCGGATTCTGGAGATTGATGATAAGAATAATTACGCCGTCGTCGAGCCCCACGTCATCGGGGCGACGCTCCAGGCGGAAGCAATGAAGGTGGGACTGAATACCCACATTCACGGGCCTGGCGCCAGTTGTTCCTGCCTTGCCAGCGCCACCGCGCTGGGAGGACTGGGACCGGATACCCTCTACATGGGTCATCATAATGAGAATTTACTCGGGGTGGAATGGGTCATGCCCGACGGAGAAATCCTGCGGGTAGGCTCGGTAGGCTCCGGGTTGGACTGGTTCTGCTGCGACGGACCCGGTCCCAGCCTGAAAGGGCTCGTCCGGGGCATGACGGGTACCAACGGGGCGATGGGCGTCTTCACCAAGTGCGCCATCAAGCTCTATCCCTGGCCCGGACCGGCGCCCCTCCCCGTCGAGGGGAGACCGCCCGCTTATAAGGCGAACCTTCCGGACAACATCCGGGTATATACCCTGGGCTTTCCTTCCTGGAAGGCGTGGGCTGATGGCTGTTATATGATTTTCGACGCCGGCATCGGCTATGTCGCCCACCGGCAGTTCAGCATGTTCGGCAGAGACCTGAAAGGCGCCATGGTCCAGATACTCTCCGACCCCACCAAGACCCTCGGCGATATCGAAGAGTTGCTGGAAGACCCGGAAATTCAGCAGATGACCGAGGACATGAAACGTGATTTTCAGCTTGTCCTGGCGGGCATGACGTCCGGCGATATCGAATGGCAGGACAATGCCCTCGACAAGATACTGGAAACGACCGGCGGCTGGAAGGTCAAAGGGATGCTGGAGCCCGACCGGTATAACTGGTCGCTTCTCTACATGCTGAGGCTGGGACACAAGAACCTTAACCTGGTCTACGGCGGCGGCTACGACGGCGCTTTCGGACTGGGCGGCACGCCGGACTTCGGAACGTCGGACGAACCGGCGCGCGTGGAACAAGTAACCGCTTTCAAGCGTGAATGGGAAAAGAAAGGCAATGTCGTCGCCGCCGGCGGTGACGGCATGATGGGAGGCATTGGCGGCATGGGCGGCGGCGGTCATGCGCTGTGGGAGAACTTCACCCACTTCGACCCCGCCGATAAGGCATCGACGGAAGGGACGCTGGAGTTCTTTAACGCCGCTAGCAAGCTGGGTATGGAAAAGGGCTGGGGTCCCGGCATGGAGAAAATGAATGATTACGCCAGGTGGACCGACGGCCATACGACCCCCCCGGACATCCGCAACCGCATACTGGAGGCGGCGGCGCAGCCGGAAGCTTTCCGTTACCAGCGTAAGTTTAAGGAGACCTTCAATCCCAACGACCTCGGTGACGGCTATTACCGCACCCTTGACGACCCGAAATAGCCTTACACGGCGTCAGCTTAACCCTCTTTTAATAAGGGGGTTTCGCGCATAATGAATAAGATATCCGCGGGACATCGAGTCCCCTGATTAGTTGGCAACTCAGACAAAATCAATAAAGGAGGAGTTAAAATGGCTCTCCTGGAAGAACCGATTAAAGAGGTCAGGACTCTTAAAAATTACATCGACGGCGAGTGGGTGGAGTCCAAAGGCGAGGTAATCGACGTGGTGAATCCCGCCACGTATAAGACGATAGCCAAAGTACCCATCTCCACCGGAGAGGAATTCGATACCGCCGTGGAAGCCGCCAAGGCGGCTTATCCGGACTGGCGGAGGACGACGCCGGTAGCCAGGGCGAGGTATCTTTACCGGCTGAAGGACCTGCTGGAGGAGAATTTCGAGGAAGTCAGCCGGATACAGACCCAGGAACACGGCAAGACCATCGACGAGTCGCGGGGAGAGACGCGGCGCGGCATCGAAAACGTGGAGGTCGCCTGCGGCATTCCCAGCCTGATGCAGGGGTATTTCTCGGAGGACATCGCCCACGGCATCGACGAGTGGGTCATTCCCACCCCGCTGGGAGTCTTCGGGGTTATCGGGCCGTTCAACTTCCCCTTCATGATTCCGCTGTGGTCGGTCCCGTACGCGGTAGCGACCGGAAACTGCGTGGTCGTAAAGCCTTCCAGCGAGGTACCCAACAGCCAGACCAAGCTGACGGAACTGGCGGAAGAAGCCGGGTTCCCGCCGGGCGTATGGAACATGGTGCACGGCGGCAGGACGGTGGTCAACAGCATGCTGGAGAACAAGGACATCGTCGGTATTACCTTTGTGGGCTCGACGCCCACCGGGAGAGACGTTATCTACAAGCGGTGCGGGGAGACCGGCAAGCGGGTTATCGCCCAGTGCGGCGCCAAGAACTTCATGGCCATCATGCCCGATTGCGATGTTGACCGGACCGTGGCAGCGATGATGACATCGTTCTTCGGCAACGCCGGTCAGCGGTGCCTTTCCGCCGCCAATGCGGTAATCGTCGGCGAAGACGACGCCTTCTACAAGAGTTTCGTGGACAAGGTTCTCACGCAAATCAAGAGCATAAAAGTCGGTTACGGACTTGACGAATCGGTACAGATGGGCCCGGTACGCGATAAAGAGAAGAAAGAAAGAATCATTAAGTATATCGAGAGCGGCATCCAGCAGGGCGCCAAACTCCTTCTCGACGGCAGGAAAGACTTCACCATCAACGGCGACTTTCCCGATACCTGTTTCCTGGGCCCCACGGTCTTCGAGGACGTTACGCCGGACATGAAAATAGGCTCCGAGGAAATCTTCGGGCCGGTAATGTCCATCATGCGGGTGAAAGACCTCGACGAGGCGATTAAGATAGCCAACGCCAACTCGTTCGGCAACGGCAATTCCATCTTCACAACCAGCGGCAAGAGCGCCCGGGAGTACCAGTACAACGTCACCAGCGGCAACGTGGGCATCAACATCGGCATCGTGGCGCCCATGGCGTTCTTCCCCTTCAGCGGCATGAAGGACTCGTTCTACGGCGTGCTGCACACGCAGGGCAAGGAAGCGGTGCGCTTCTTCACGGAGAGCAAGGTCGTCATTCAGAGGTGGTTCTAATAACGGGGGTTAACTATAAATGATATTACATACGGCTTCGGAGGGCATTACCTTCTCCAAGAAACTGGAGAACGACTCGGCGGAGTTCTACGAAAAGCTGGCGCAACAGAACGCCGGAGACGCCGAGACCCTGCTGGCTTTTGCCGGGGAAAACAAGAAGAATATCGTCCAGGTGGAGAGGGCTTACTACGGAGTAATCACCGATGCCATCGAAGGCTGTTTCGCTTTCAAAATAGACCCGGACGAATACACGCCGAATACGGAAATCAAGGACGGTACGGACCGCGCCGCGGCGCTGCAGCAGGCGGTGGAGATAGAAAATAAGATAATCAAGTTCTACACGGACGCGGCGGAACAGTCCCGGTCTCTGATGGCGGACGTTCCCCGGGCTTTTACATTGATAACCAGGAAAAGGGCGGGCCGGCTGGAAAAACTGGAATCGATGATTAAAGGCTAATGTAGCCTATTATTTGTCCAGTCCGTCCCAACGATTGAAGAGTTCGTGCTTAATGTCGAACATGTCCAGGACTTTACCGACCGTATGGTCGACCAGGTCCTGGATTGTTTTTGGCTGGTGGTAGAAGGCGGGAATCGGCGGAAAGACGACGGCCCCCATTTCCGTGACCTTTACCATGTTCCTCAAGTGTCCCAGGTGCAGCGGCGTCTCCCTCGCCAGCAGGACGAGCCTTTTTCTCTCTTTGAGGACAGTATCGGCGGCGCGGGTAAGCAGGTTATCCGTGTAGGAGCTGGCAATCGCGGAGAGGGTCTTCATGCTGCAGGGGGCAATCACCATACCGTCCGTCCGGAAAGAACCGCTGGCAAGCCGGGCGCCGATATCGTTCATGTCATAGCAGACGTCTGCAAGAGCTTTTACCCGTTCCAAATCCCAGTCGGTCTCGTGCCTGATGATTTCTTCCCCGACGTCCGAGATGATAAGGTGCGTCTCTACGTCTTGAGCGGTGGACAGCACTTCCAGCAGGCGTATGCCGTATATCGCCCCGGAAGCCCCGGTGATTCCGATAATCAGTTTCATTTACGTACCGCTTTGTTGAAGTTTATACAACCCTGTCCTTCACACGTGCAGGAACAGACCACCTTTACCTCCCCGACTGGATTCCGGCTTTCGCCGGAATGACGGTATTGTAGTCCCGGATTTATCTGGAAAGAACGCCAGTGAAACCTAGGACATAACGCGTTCTATTCGCTGTCCCGTAGCCTTGTCATACGGCTTGTTGAAGGCCTCGGGGTGCTGTTTCCTCAGGTCGTCCAGGTCGAGGGCTGCTACTTCCACCAGGTAACCGCTGGTGGCCATTCCGGCGCAGTTCTTGGAGGTAACGGCGTGCGGGGAGATGGTGTTGATGGCGCCGCCGCGGTCGAGTTCGCCGACGATTATGGGGTCGTACCGCGCCCCGTGGTCGACATAGACCGTGCCGGGCATGATTCTCTCCGTGACGTAAGCGCCGACGAGTACCGCGCCCCGTTCGTTGTAGACCTTGACCACGTCGCCGTGAGTAATGCCCCTCCTGGCGGCGTCCGTCGGGTGAATCCAGATGGGCTCGTAGTGGTAGCCGTCCGCCCCGATGACTTTACACGTCTCGATTTCATGGAACCAGCTGATATCGTCGAGGTTGGCATGCACCCGCCAGCGTCCGTGGTTGGACATGATGAGCAGCGGGTATTTTTTGGCTCTTACGCTGGAGATGGCTTCATCGTGGCCGGAACCCTTTTCAATCCAGTGAGGCACCGGCGGCCTTTCGTCGTCGTCGGGGAATTTCTCCGCCAGCGTCTGGGAGTAGTACTCCAGCTTGCCGCTGGGCGTGAGCAGGGGATTTTTCACCGGGTCGTTGGCGAAGGGGCTCATACCGACCGGTTTTTTCTTCCACTCGGGGTCGGTGGGTACGACATAATAGCCTTTCTCCTTGAGGTCTTCAAAGCTTATCATGGGAGGCAGCTCCGAGTTATCGAAGCCGAATTTTATCCATTCCTTGAAGGAGCGACCGTGCGAGTACTCCTTGAGCAGACCCAGTTTCTCGGCAATCATGCAGACCACCTCGTAGTCCGTCTTGGACTCGCCTTTTGGCTCGATGCACATGTCTTCATACATAGCCGTGGTAAACTGACCGCTGAAGGTATCCGTGGCGATGTCCTCTTCCTCGAACTTGGTGTTGACCGGCAGGAGAATATCAGCGAAGAGGCAGTCGTTCTCCATCCAGGGGTGCTGTACCAGGAAGAACTCAATTTTAGGACTCTGGTAAGCCCTGGCCATGGAGTTGCTGTCGTTCCAGCAGGTCATCAGGCAGGGCGTATCGGACCATATCATGTGTATCTCGGCGCATCCCTCCTTCGGGTACTTGTACTGGACGAACTGGTCTTCACGCGGGAAGCCGGCGCTGGTGGTGCCGTACCAGGTCAGCGGGGGATTGAGGATGGCGTCGTGGATGAGGGTCTTGGGTATGAACTGGTCAGGCCAGTGGCGGTCCATCGTTTCGCCGTCTATAGCCATACCGCGCTTCACGGCGTCGCTGAGTACCCGCTGCCCCCGTCCGGCGGCGTTGACGTCCGGCATCTCCATGGAATGAGGCATGGGCATCCATCCCTTGTCGAAGAACAGGGCCCATTCAATCATCTTGATGTAATGGGAGCCGGGCTTGCCCAGACTCTGCATACCCAGCAGGCAGACCTCGATGCGGGCGGGTTCCGTGGCGTAGGGGCCCCTGATGGAGGAACCGCCGTTGCCGTGGGCTATCGATGTCTTTTTCTGCGCCCATTCACGTGCCAGCGCCTTGGTAATCCTGGCGGGGACGCCGCATTTTTCCTCCGCCCATTTGGGCGTCTTGGGGATGCCGTCCTCCTTACCCAGGACATAGTCTGCAAACTTATCGAACCCGAC
The DNA here is from genome assembly GCA_964584575.1 of uncultured Dehalococcoidaceae bacterium. Taxonomy (GTDB): domain Bacteria; phylum Chloroflexota; class Dehalococcoidia; order Dehalococcoidales; family RBG-16-60-22; genus JAFGPF01. The sequence continues at coordinate 20,313 of CAZPAS010000015.1, forward strand.
GGCGTGCGTCTTGATATATTCTTTGTCGTAAGTATCTTCAATAAGCCATACGTAGGCTATCGCCAGACGCATGGCGGCATCGGTGTTGGGCCTGATGGGTATCCACTTATCGGCGTGGACCGCCGCCGCGTAATTAAGGTCGGGGCAGATAAATACCTGGTGGATGCCGAGTTCAGTAAACCAGTAAGCCAACCGGCTCGGGAGCTGGCCCTGCCAGCCCCAGGTGGTGGTCTCAAGGTCGCAGCCCCAGTGCAGCAAAAGCTCGGAGTTTTCGGCGATATCCGGGATGACGTTGGTCAGCGGGTACTGCTGTCCCAGGGCTTCACAACCCCAGACGTGCTTGGCACCCCAGTACCAGCCCTCCCAGCTGTCCGTGTTCCTCATCTGCACGGTGTGGCCCCCGAGGAGGTCGAGCAGCGCCCTCTGGCAGCCGTGGGCGGCGTGCACGGTCTTGGTTTCCCCGTGGCCGTCGGCCTGGGCGAGCACCGTGGTGGGTCCGTATTTCTTGACGACTCTCTTGAGCTCGCTGGCGATGATATCCAGGGCTTCGTCCCAGGAGATTCTGACGTAACCGCTCTTGCCGCGGTTCTGCGTGTTTCTGTCCCCGTTGGGGTCCCAGTCGACCCTCTTCATCGGGTACAGAATCCGGTTGGGCGACACGGCGCGCTTCTTGTAGGCAAGGCTGAAAGGACCTATCAGCGACTTCATACTGGGCTCGAAGGTCTGGCCGCGCGCCTCCATTTTCCAGGGTCTGAATTCCTCGGGTTTGTATTTCCAGTCATAATGCAGCGGCCTTATCCTGATGATTTTACCGTTCTTGACGTCGACAACAGAAGAATTGGCATCCCCTGATATCGAGCAGAACCCCAATCCCTTGCAGACGCTTTTATCACCTCGGGTTGCTTTTCCGGGACTGCTGTTTTTCGCTACCATTTTGCCTCCACAGGTTTAGAATTTGCTATATATTATCATAATCGGGTGCCGTTTTGCACCGAAATATCAGCCACGCTATTTAGTTCTGCTGACGGCTGTCAGCATCTCATTCTACGGTTAGTTCTCCCGCGACGGGCTTGCCCGCTTCCACCGCCTCCAGGAAGTCGATGACCACCCGGTTGAACGCTTCCGGGCGCCAGCGCGCCGTTTCGTGGACGGAATTTTTTATAATTACGTAGCGCGAGCCCTTGATGTGCTCGTGCAGTTCGGCGGTGCCGGAAACTACCATGGGCAGGTCGTCGCTGCCGACGGTTATCAGAGTGGGTACGCTGATTTTGTCCGCGACCTCGCGCTGCCACTCTTCCTCCCAGGGAGACGCCCGACCCACGCCGATATACCCGTTGACCGGGAACTTCGCCATTCTCTGTACGTATTGCTCCCGGAGGGCGGGCTCATCGGGGACGGGTGGAAAAGCGGAGCCGGTCTCAAGCTGCCGCCGGGCGAAGTCAGCCATGCCCCTTTCCATGGCGTACTTTTCGCCCTTGGCCCGCCCTTCTGCCATGGCGGCTTTCATAGCGGGGTCGGCGGGTGGGGAGAAACCGCCGTGAATATCAAAAACGAGCAGGGCTTTCACCATGTCCGGGTGGCGACCGGCAAAACCTACCGATATCGCACCGCCCAGAGAAAGTCCGCCGATATAGGCTTGTTTAATTCCCAGGTGTTCCAGCAGGTGATGCAGGTCTGCCACGAGGCTGTCCAGCCTGTAATTATCCTCCCCGACCGGCGCCGAGGACAGTCCGTGACCGCGGACATCGTAAGCGATGACCTGGTACCTGGGCGGCAGGCTTTTTATAAGGTCGCCCCAGAACTCCAGGCTGGCGGAGAACGGGTGGCTCAAGACCAGGGGGAAGCCTTCTCCGTATACCCGGTAGTTAATGTTGATGCCATCAGCCTGACAGACAGGCATAGACGTTACTCCTTAATATTCCCTGTATTTTACGCTGCCGATGTCATTGCAAGGCACGGAGTGCCGAAGCAATCGGTTTTTACGGGTAGCGGATTGCTTCGCTACGCTCGCAATGACTGATTATTATTTAGCTGTCCCTTGCCAGATATCCAGGAAAAGCCGGCGCAGCTTCTCGTCCTTGCATTCGCAGGGACTGGAGTACATGTTGACGTCCTTGCTGGCGAGAGCCACCAGCGTGTCCAGGTTATCGTTCATCTGCTTTTCCGTGATGCCGGCTTCCTTCAGACTCAGCGGCTCGCCGGTTTCCTTGGCAAGGTCGCGGAGTTTCTTAATCAGCTTCTTGACGGCTCCCTGGTCGGACTCGTCTTTAATTCCGGCAAATCTGGCGGCGGTACTCAACCTCTCGACGGGGTCGGGCGCGCCTTCGATGGGCGGATTGGATGCGATGTATTCCAGCGAGTAGGGCAGCGCGATACCGACCGACCTGCCGTGAGGTATGCTGAAGGTTGCCCCGAGCGTATGTGCCAGGGCGTGGCAGAGCGAGGTATTACTGTTGCCGAAACCCAGTCCGGCTATGGTGGCGGCGTTCTGCATTTTCTCCCTCGCCGTGAGGTCGTCACCGCTGGCGCAGGCCCTGGGGAGCCACTCGAAGGCAAGCTTCATCGCCTGCAGGCAGAGTCCATCGCTGAAGTCCGTCTGCTGGCGGGCGGTATAACCGTCAAGGGCGTGCCCCAGGACGTCCAGCCCGGTGCTGGCGGTCAGCGCCCTGGGCATGCCGGCGGTGAATTCCGGGACGAGCAGGGTGATATCGGGTACTATCTCCGTATTGGCGAAGCCCACCTTGCGGTGTTCGGCGGTTTCCGCGAGCACGATTGCCCAGGTGACGTCCGAGCCGGTGCCGCTGGTGGTGGGGACGGTCATGAACCGGGCTTTCTTCTGCGGGTTCAGTTTTGTTTTCACGTTGACGGAGGTAATCTCCTCCGGGACAATTTCTGCGTTCTCATAAAGCACCCAGGCGGCTTTGGCGGTGTCCAGGACCGAGCCTCCGCCGAAGCCGATGACCAGCTGCGGTTTGAACTCTTTCAACAGCTTACCGGCTTCTATGGCGCCCTTAGTCGAGGGCTCTGGCTCCGCACCGTCCCAGATTTTTACCTCGTATCCGGCGGCTTTAACCGCCTCGACGAGGTCTCCGCTGAGCTTTACCATGTTCTTATCGGTAATCAATGCGGCTTTATCGCCGCGTCCTTCAAGCTCGGCGCCCAACCTCCTCAGCATGTTCTTACCGAACAGAATTTTCTTGGGGCTCAGAAAGTAAGACATAACTTTCGCCTCCTTTCTCCTGCTTAACCGAGCGGGTCTTCTCTCTTATCGATACCCGCGATACTGCGGGCAAAGCGCTGTTTAGCCTCCATGTCCGTCTCGCGTTCAATCATAATCTTCTGTGCCTGAGGCGAGCCCGCCCCGTGCATGGACTCCGTATGGTAGCTGGGGGCCACCACGCCGAAGCACATGGCATGGATGAGCGAAAGCATGCGGTAGCGGTCCTCGGTGGAGTAGGCGGGGTCGGCTTTCAGGTACTTATCAACGATTTTCCCTATCTCCGGGTGTCTGAAGTCCTTCTCCGAGGGGGTGGTGACCAGGATGCCGCCGGCGATGTCCTCGGCGAGGCGGGTAATCTCGTAGGGGAACCGGGTCGTGTTGTGCTTGCAGACATTGGACAGGAGAATGTCGGACTGGTAATTACCCGCCTTGGTCTTCCAACCCTGGTGGGCACAGGCAAGTCCGCAGGCATGAATCGTCTCGGAGAGGTGAATCATCTCGCC
>CAZPAS010000016.1:0-23543 GCA_964584575.1 uncultured Dehalococcoidaceae bacterium
AGCCAGCCGTCCTCGTAGGGGGTGCGGAAGTTGAGGAAGAAATGGAGTTTCTTAATCGTCCACTTGCCGTTTTCCTTGACGTATTCGTTCTCGTAGATGCCATGCGCCCAGAGCTGCCGGAGCTCGCCGTCGTGGAGGGTGAGGGTGGGGCGGGCTTCCACGAAGAAGCCGTACCACCTGCCCTTCGCGGTCTTGCCGTCGGGGTCTACGGTGACGACGCCCTGAATCTGCATGCCGATGGACATGTAGCCGGGCCGGGGCTTGGCGTCCCTGCCGCCCTTGAGAAGGTCGATGTAATATCGGCGGACGCCTTCCTTGCCCTTGTAGACGCCGTAGTCGCACTCCTCCACGGACTCGGCATTATCGCTGAAAAGGTCGACGACCTTCTCCCACTCCTCGTAGTCGCGGTAATAGCCGTAGATTCTCTGGAGCTTCTCTATCTGCTTGATGTCATCCAGTCTCTGGATTCTCGCCTGTAATTCCTCTAGAGTAGCCATGAAGTCCTCCTTTTACCTTTATCAGGGATATAGCTCGGGCCTGGAAGCCAGCGTTCTGGCGAATTTCAGCTTGCTGAATTTCCATTCCCCGTTAATTTTGACGTATTCGCAGTCGTGCCTGCCCTGTATCCATTCGATGGCCGGCACGGAAAAGAACATGTAGACAATCCAGTGTCCCTTAGCGGTATCACCGTCGATGGTGAGGACGGGCTGGCCAACAAGGTGCCCGTCGTGTCGCTCCTTGCGATGCTGTGCCAGGGTGCCCATGAAAATCTTGGAGTAGTTCTCCCTGCCTTTCATCACCCCGGAATTGCGGACTTCCACCTCGGCGGCGTCGGTGAAGAAGGTCAGCGCTTTCTCGAACCATAAATTGTCGTGGCAAGACATGTATTCCCGGTGCATTTTCTTGATTTCCTCCAGGTCCTCCATAGCCCTGACCCGTTTTTCCAGTTCTTCAATATCCATAGGAACCTCCTTGCAGGTAAAATCGTATGACTAAACGGTTATGAAATACTGAGAGGGTAAACTTACCAGGCTTTTCAAGGCCTGTTCGTCGGTGATAATGATGCGGCGCCTTTCCAGTCGGATAGCACCCTTCTCCTCCATGACGCGCAGGGAACGGTTGACCACCACCCGGCTGGTGCCCACCATCGCCGCGAGGTCCTGCTGGGTGAAGAGCGGCAGAAAGTTTTCTTCGGCGCCGGACTGCTTGAGAATCAGCCTTGCCAGTCGATTGATTACCTGGTCGAACGAGAGCACCTCCACCAGCGACGAGTCGCGGCGCACCTTCCCCGCCAGTACCCCGGCGACGTTAAGAGCCACTCTGGGGAACCTGGCGAAGAGGGCTTTGATGTCATCTTTCTTAATCGCCAGGAGGCGGACGGGGGTCATCGCCAGCATGTCCATGGCGCTGGGGCCGCCGTCAAAAGTAGAGACGTCGTTCAAAGATTCGCCCGTAGATGCAATATTGAGTATCTGCTCTTTGCCATTGGCTGATTTTTTGAATACCTTCACCGCCCCTGAAATTATCAGGTACATATAATCGGACAGGTCATCTTCACACAGTAAAGTCTGTCCTTTTTCGATTTGCTTCTCGAAGGCGATGCACTTCCTGACTTCGCCAAGCTCTTCAGGAGTCAAGCCGGTGAAGTAGTGCATCCTGGACAGTGTTTCCTGAGTTACAGCCATATTAAATCAGCCTGATAATACGGGTAGCGTTTAAACCATAATGTAGGTAACCCGACGTATTTTGTCAAGCTATGCCGGGAGCAACCGGACGAAGCCCGAGCTTCTGCGACCAAGAAAGTGAATTACCGGGAATTTATGGCTTGATTAATAGCCTGCTCAAGTTCCCGGGGGACATCCGTACCTATCTGGTATTGTTTGCCGGTCCTGAGCTTGATATGGACAGCGTATAAGCCAGAAACCCTGAACAGTAACCCGTGAGGTGTTACGCGAATTCCCCATCCGTAATACCAGGGGTTTTTCAAGGTCTGAACCGATTCAATTTCATCTAACCTGAACCGTTTGCGGATTATTCCGGGTCCGAATCGAACTTCCAGTTCTTCCTCCCGGATAACCACAGTCAGACTGGAAAACAGGACCAGAGCTACGGCGACTAATACCAGGACGCCGATGGCAATCCAGTTTATAGCGGTATACGCCAGAATAATCCCGATTAGTATCATGGCGACTATAATCGGGATGATTATAAGATAGCCGACCTGCGTGTGCTCATATTTATTCATGTTAAGTCAGATGTAATCATTCCTTATCTAGTTACGCGGCTTTTCCCCGGCGGCGCTCAGTCCGGCGAGTCTGCCGGTGGTCCAGGCAAACCCGTGGCTGAGTCCGGCGCACATGGTGGGGTAGTCAACGGCGAACCGGTTGCCGACCGTATTACCGGCGAGGTAGAGTCCCGGAATGACCTTCCTGTTCGCGTCCAGCGGTTGTAACCTGGTATTGGTGATAAGACCGCCCAGGATAACCAGTATGTGCTGCTCGATGATACCGGCATAGAACGGCGGTCTGTCCACCGTCGTCAGGCGGTCGGGGCGCTTGCCGAAGTCCAGGTCCTTCCCCGCGCGCGCCAGTTCGTTGTACCGGTCTACGGTCGCCCGGAACGTTTTCACGGGTACTTCCATCTTTTCCGCCAGTTCTTCAATGGTGTTTGCCCTGACGGTCATCTCGTCGACCTGCTGGCGTATCATGTCGTTGGCTTCGCTGAAGGTGCCCAGTCCCACGCCCATCAGGGAAAGCTCGTCTTCCCACTTGCTGTCGAATACCTGCCAGACTTTCTTGCCGGGCTGGCGTATCAGCGAGTTGGCGCTGCTCTGGGCGGGCACGTCCTCGTTTTCAAATCGCTCTCCCTCGATATTCACCCGCAGGAAGGCATTGGCGCCAGTGGGTCCCACCGTGGCGTGGGACATCGGGGCGTGAGGTCCCGGTTCCATCACCGCGCCCACCCACATCGCCATGAGATGCCCGTCCCCGACGTTCAGCGGCTCCGGCGCCAGTCTCAAATCCTCGTTGCGGGTCATGTAGATGTTGTTTCTACGCGCTACCTCCGCGGAGTCCGGGCAGTATTTCTGCACCATCGCCGGATTATTACCGTATTCGCCGGTACAGAGCACCACGGCCCTGCGGGCGTTGAATTGTATGTATTGGCCCTCCGGGTTGCGGGCGATAACACCGGTAACCCGGCCGTTTCCCCGCCGGATAAGTCGCACCGCCCGTGTCCGGTAGCGGATATCCACTCCGAGTTTAATGGCGCGATTCTGTACACATTCCAGCGCCAGACTGTGATTGAGTCCCGGGGTCTTACCGTCGGAGTGTATGTGGCATACCGGAAAGTCCGGGTAGTATTCCTTCTCCGGCTCGAAGCCGGGCTTCCGGGGCCACTGGTAGGGGAGTGTTACAATTCCCTCGGCATCCGTGATATCCATCAGCCAGTCCATGACCGCCCCGCTGTTGTCAGCCCACAGCCGGTATAATTTCTGGTCGGGCTTATTGCCTCCCCACTTCATGAGTTCCAGGCAGACTTCGTCTTTATCGATTTTAATACCCAGTTTTTTCTGCAGTCGGCTATCAATAGCGCCAATCATCCCGCCTCCCCACCGGTAGGTAGTATGTTTGTCTATCTGGATGACTTTGGCACCCGCTTCCGCGGCTGACAGCGCGGCGGCTTTTCCGGACGTTCCCGCGCCGACCACCACCACGTCCGCGGTACTAGTCTCCACAATCTCTTCCGGCGGAATCGGTGGAGGTTCCATTTCAAAGGAGTCTCTGGTGCAATCGGGCATCTATATTATCCTCCGTTATCTTATTACATTCCGGCGTTGTCCGCGTATGTCAGGCTCGATATACCTTGCCGGTCTTCTTGTCCTTCCAGTACGCCCGCTGCTGCACGGGCCAGTTGAAGGATATAGCACCGGGACGGGGGCATTCGTTGACACAGCAGCCACCGTACCAGCACTCGTCGGGGTGCAGGACAATCGGGGGTTTGCCTTTCTCCGGATTGGGAATAAAGACATCCACCTGGCAGACTTCCAAACAGGTGTTACATCCGTCGCAGATATCCGGATTAAAGATTACGGGAGAGTTCGGCGAGATGATATTGGGTACAGCATATACTTTATTTTGAGCCATGACAGCCTCCTTATTTACCTTTATAGACGCCTTCGTAGTCTTTGTTGCGAGCCTCGTAGTTGGCTTTCATGTCACCCCAGTAGTTCAAGGGTAACGAGCCCTCTTTGACCCTGCCGTTCTCCAGCTTGACGGTCACGTATTTACACCATTCCGGCGGGTCGAGCTCGGGGTAATCGATTCTGAAGAAATTGAGTGCCTGGCTGCTGGCTTTACGTGCCAGAGAAGCATGTAAGACGATTTGCCCGTGTGTAAGGATGCTCAGGTCTTCGATGCTGCGCATCAATTTGTGCGGGTCGAGGGCGTACAGCCTGGGGACATGTCTTTCCTCGATATCCTTCAGGGAGTCCAGCCCCATGTTGAGCAGCGATTCGGTCTTGAATTCGCTGCAGAAGTACTGCATCGTCCTGGCGATACCGGCCTGAAGTTCCTTCCAGTCGATGCCTTCCGTGCGATTTACCGGGGCATAGACGCGGGCTTTTTCAAGGGCTAACTGCTCTTTGGATACTTTACCCTGACCTATCTGCTGCGAGCAGGCGGCGGCTTTTCTGCCGGCGTACCTGCCGGTGGCCGCCGCGTAGCTGTGGTCGCCGTAGGAGAATGTCTGCTCACCGGCGACGTACAGACCGTCCAACGTCGTTTTCAGGTCCCAGTCGATGACCGGACCGCCGCCGGTGGCGTTAAGCCACTGGGGAAGGCTGGTCCCCTCGATCAGGTTATAGTTCTGGAGCAGGTGTTTATCGGGGTTAAAGCCGGCTTTTTCATAGGTATTGGTAATGTTTTTCGTAGTGGATTCCTCTCCCAGCATGAGCTTCCAGGTGACCTTACGCTCGATATCCGGCATGCCGGGAAAATCGCCGTAGAAAGGCAGGGCATATTCCCCGGTCTGCACCCCTTTGATAATCTTTTCCATAACATCCGGCGTGGGCCTCATGGCACCGGCGTCCGCCCATCCCTGCGTCGGCCAGGGCAGCTTCCTGCCGTTAGCATCGACAAGCTGGACGTTTTCGTAGCTGGCATCACCGGCGCCGCCGTACCAGGTATGCTTGTGGCCTGTCCCCAGCATGAGGGGATTGGTCCTCTCCATCAGCGTGAGTTCGGCACCGGCCCTCCATGCCATGGCGACGCCGTCGCCGGTCATGTTGCGGGAACGGAAGGTATTGTAGCCGGAAAGCTCCGTATTCAGCATATACAGGGAATAGTTACCGGCGGTAGCCAGCACGGCGGCTTTGGACCTGAATACCATAAATTCGCCGGTGCGGTTGCTGAAGCCCGTGGCGCCGACTACCCTGGCTCCCTGGATGCCTCCCTCCGTCAAGAGGCTGGTAACCATGACGCGGTCGAAAATCTGAACGCCCAGGCGTTTGCATTCTTTCTTCAGCGCCGGTTTAAAGGTGGTGCCCCATATCCGGATAACCACATTGTTGAGTTTCTGATCCGGATTACTTTCAAAGGTTTTTGGCTTCATTATTCCCGGAATATAGCTGTGCACTCGAGTGTAACGCGGGGATATCATGAATTTGGTCTTATCATCCCTGCCCACGGCACCTACATACTCGTCGTCGGTGTCTCTGATTTTACCGCCTATCTGCTCCAGTTCAAGAAGCGCATCGTAATTTTCACGGCATTGAATCTGGGTGCCTATGCCATTAGGGTACATTACGTCAGTCATGTGCTGCGCCCATTCATCCGGGTCCACATTGGATAAAGGGTTGGCGGGGGCATTGCACCAGTGGTCGCAGCCCGGACCTCCGGCGCCGCTCCGTATGGTGTCCCCCTTTTCCACCAACGCTACCCTGACGCCCTGCCTGGCGGCGCTGATAGCCGCCCAACAACCGGCGATGCCGCCGCCGATAACCAGGACATCGGTCTCGATTTCTCGCTCTTTGTCGTAGCGTATAGGATAGGGCCAGGGGGGCGCCTTGCCGTCCTTTTCAAGAAAGTCGTGCCATTTAGTCATCTATCGACCCTCCTTTCGGTTTCGATTATACCAGATTTAACCATGCCTGCTAAATATCATGGATTCTGAGTCTTGAGTACATCCTTCGCCCAGGCGGCGGCGCGCTCCAGCTCTCCATCTTTCAGGGGGCCTCGCGTGGCTTTGACGAAGAACGGTTCCGGGGGCAGGATGAGGTTGCCGCCTTTCTTTTTCAGGGCCTTGCCGATTTTACCCGCGGCGTAACCGAAGATACCGACCCATTTTGCCGATATTCTGGTATCGTAGGACGCCACATTCATGTTGTTTATGACTTCGTCCGTAATCTTTTTAAGGAAGTCCTGCATCGCCTGAGTGGGCCTGCCACCCTGCGTGGGCGCCCCGGCGATGAGGAGGTCGACGCCTGCTAAATCGGTGGGGTTTGCCTCGCCGGCGTGGACGACCTTGGCATCACTGCCGATGCCTTCTCCGATAGCCCTGGCGATTTTCTCCGTGTTGCCGTAAACAGAGTCGTAAACAACCAGTATTTTCACGTGATGCCTCCGAAACAGTATAAGTGTACACTCAATCGCCGAAAGTAACAAGTTGCTGTAAGGGGTTGACAACCATGGGTTACAGTTATATAATAATAATGAACATATGACCAAAATAATTACTGAATCAGTTAGTGGATTGTGGACATATAGCATAAATTACGGAGATAAAGAAGCATGGGCAGACAGCCGCTATCGCGCAGAGTAGGAGCTCTCCCCCGCGTCAGCTATTTCAAGCCGGCGGGTATACCGCTGGCGAATATCGAGGAAATCCGACTTTCCATCGAAGAAGCCGAGGCAATCCGGCTGAAGGATGCTGAGGGACTCGAGCAGGATGCCTGCGCCGAGAAGATGAGCGTGTCACGTTCCACATTTGCCAGGATGCTGCTGGCGGCGCGCCGGAAGATGGCGGATGCCCTGCTAAACGGCAAGGCAATAAGAATCGAAGGCGGCAACTACGAGATGGCGTCGCGGCGCTTCCGTTGCGACAACGGCCACGAGTGGGAAGTGCCTTTTGAAGTTATGACGAAGCAGCCTCCCGAACAATGTCCCACCTGCAATACGCCGGACATAATGTCGCTGGTACCCTGGAAATCCGGCACGGGCGCGGCAGGCCAAGGGAGACAGTTCAGGGGCGGCAGGAATTACAGAAGAGGGAGGTGATTGATATGCCAGCTGGAGATAGAACCGGACCGCAGGGAATGGGTCCGATGACCGGCCGGGGAATGGGCTATTGCAGCGGCTCGGGAAGACCGGGCTTTGCCAGCCTGATACCGGGAAGAAACTGGTTCAACTTCGGCCGCGGAATGGGTCGCGGTCGGGGGCGCGGCATGGGACGGCGTGGATTTAATTCGTTTCCGTCCTTCCCGCGCTGGTAAAACTTGAACTGAATAAATACCGAGGAGGCAAATGAAATGCCTGATGGATTCGGAAGAGGCGCCGGTCGCGGCTTTGGCGGCGGCATGGGCTATGGCTTTCGCGGCGCTTCTCCGCCCTGGCCTTACGTAGGTCGGGGCAGAGGAGGACTGCCCAGGTGCGGTTACTTCGCCGGCGGCGCGGGTGCGCCGTTAACTGATAACCCCGCTTTCTACGGAAGAATGCCGGATGCCCCGGGATACCCGCCCTACGCGCCCGGCATGACACGGGAGGAAGAACTCAACTTCCTGAAGGACCAGGCGAGGGTGATGAAGAGCCAGCTCGAGGAAATAGAGTCGCGGATAAACAACCTGGAAAAGGAAAAGTAAATAGAAAAATCATTTGAGACAGAGGTAAACTCTCGATTGTGGAGGAGTAAGGAGGTACTATGAAGATTGCTGTTTCTGCAAGCGGCTCCAGTCTCGATGCCGAGGTAGACCCCCGGTTCGGACGGTGCCAGTATTTTATCATCGCCGACCCGGATACCATGGAGTTCGAGGATGTCAGTAATACCAGCGCCGATGCCGCCAGTGGCGCCGGCATCTCGACAGCGCAGATGATTGTTGACAAGGGTGTCGGGGTAGTTCTTACCGGTAACTGCGGACCCAATGCTCACCAGGTACTGGCTTCAGCCAATGTCCAGATAATAACGGGCGCGAGTGGGAAGATAGAGGATGTCATCAAGGATTACCGTGAAGGTAAGTATCAAGCCAGCGCTCAGGCTAACGTACCCGACCATTACGGCGCGGGCTCATCCGGCATGGGGAGTGGCTCCGGCACGGCGGGTGGCACCGGTATGGGAATGGGCATGGGTCGTGGTATGGGCGGCGGGCGAGGTATGCGCAAAGGTGGCGGGAGGGGCATGGGAATGGGAATGGGTATGGGTAGAGGCACGGGCATGGGTGGAGGCATGGGCATGGGAACTGGAATGATACAACCGGCAAGCCAGATGCCACAGTCCCAGAACCCGCAGGATGATATTCAGGCTTTGAAAGCCCAGTCGCAGGCTCTTACCGAACAGCTCGCCGAGATTCAGCGTCAGATAAAAAAGCTCGAGGACAAGAATGGATAGGAGGAGTTATGCCTTTTTGGAAATATACAAAAAAGACTAAAGAGGTAACGAACGAAGAGATAGATAAGGTTCTAGCCGGTATCATTTGTTTTAATTGCGGCAAGGATATCCATACTGACGATTGTCCTTTCGCCAGACTCAGGGCTGAACTTAAGGCCCTTAAAATGACGGCAGCTAGCGAAAAAGGCTAAATTTGACGTTCCTCGAAACATATGGTTCCGGCGACCGCCGGAATTACATTGAATGAAAAGAAAATCGATGAAGAGGATGAGATGATAATATCCGTTGCCAGCGGCAAGGGAGGCACCGGCAAGACGCTGGTGGCTACCAGCCTGGCGCTTTCTCTAAAGGATACGGAAAAAGTGAAGCTCCTCGACTGCGACGTGGAGGAGCCCAACGACCACGTATTTTTGAATCCGGTTATCGACGGCAGCAAGCCGGTGCATATCATGTCCCCGGTGGTGGACGAGGAGAAATGCACCTTTTGCGGCAAGTGCGCCGAGGTGTGTGCCTACAAAGCCATCGCCGTGATTAAAGACCACGTGATGACCTTTCCCCAGCTGTGCCACGGGTGCGGCGCGTGCAGCTATCTCTGCCCGGAAAAAGCCATTACCGAGGAGGGCAGGGAAATGGGAGTGGTCGAGTGGGGACAGGCGGACGGAATCGATTTCGTTCAGGGTATGCTCACGGTAGGCGAGGCTATGGCGCCCCCTGTCATCAGGAAGGTAAAGGAGTACGTATCCGACGGGGGCCTGACGATTCTCGACGCCCCGCCCGGCACGTCCTGCCCGGTGGTGGAGACCATAAAAGAGACTGACTTCTGCCTGCTGGTAACCGAACCGACGCCGTTCGGTCTCAACGACCTCGTCCTGGCGGTGGAGACGGTGCGCGAGCTCGGTATTCCCTGCGGCGTGGTGCTCAACCGCGCCGGAGTCGGCGATAATAAAACGGAAGAATACTGCAAGAAAGAGAATATACCCATACTGCTGACCATACCCCTGGACACGGAAATCGCCCGCCAGTACTCGCGGGGAGTTCCGCTGGTGACCGGAATGCCGCAATGGAAAGGTAATTTTATAGAGCTTTATGAAAAGGTGAAGGAGCTGACGGATGGAAGAAATCCTGGTACTGAGCGGTAAAGGAGGCACCGGCAAGACCAGCATCGTGGGCTCGCTGGCGGCTCTGGCTGAAAAGAAAGTGCTGGCCGACTGCGATGTCGATGCCGCCGACCTTCACCTCCTGCTCAGTCCTTCCGTCAAGCAGGAGACCGAGTTCTGGAGCGGGCAGGTAGCGCGTATCGACCGGGATAAATGCACGGAGTGTTTCCTTTGCGAGGACCTGTGCCGCTTTGACGCCATCGAGGATTTTACCGTAGACCCCGTCTCCTGCGAGGGGTGCGGGTTCTGCTCTCATATCTGCCCGGTCGATGCTATCAACATGGAAGAAAACATGGCAGGGCACTGGTTTATCTCCGATACCCGCTTCGGCACGCTGGTCCATGCCCGCCTCGGGATAGCCCAGGAGAACTCGGGCAAGCTGGTAGCCCAGGTGAGACAGCAGGCGAGAAAAATCGCCGAAGAGCAGGGCATGGACTATACCATCAGCGACGGCCCGCCGGGAATCGGCTGTCCCGTGATATCGTCGCTATCGGGCGTAAATCTGGCTCTGCTGGTTACCGAGCCCACGCTCTCCGGCATACACGACCTCGAAAGAGTCGTGGAAGTCTGCCGCCACTTCGGCGTGCCCACCGTGGTCTGCATCAACAAGTACGACCTCAACGAGGAAAATACCCGGAAAATCGAGGACTACTGTAACAGTCGGGACATCCGGGTGGCTTCGAAAATTCCGTTCGATAACGCCGTGACCGAGGCGCTGGTGCGCGGCGTGCCGGTGGTGGAGTATGATAAAGGCAGGGTCTCGCAAGAGATGGGCAAATTATGGCATAATATATCAGGTATGCTGAAGAACGGCGGAAAGAGGTAACGGGACTTGCCTATCTACGAATATGTATGTGAATCATGCGGAGAGCGGTTCGAACTGCGACGCGGCATGAACGAAAGCGACAGCGATATTAAATGCCCGAACTGCGGAGCGGCGAGTCCGCGCCGTGTCCTATCTACCTTTGCCACTTCTTCCGGCGGTTCCTGCGCCCCGGGCGCATCTACCTGAAGCATCAGCCGGTAGCGGGCGGTCTGCCCGTAGTATTTCAGAGACAGGGTAAAGGGGAGGCGTATGATTTACTCCGAAACTGTCATCGACCATGCCGTACATCCCAGGAACCTGGGGGACACGCAGAATGCCGATGGTTTCGCCAGAGTCACCGGACCGTGCGGCGATACCATGGAAATCTGGCTAAAAACGCGCAGCGACACGATAACTAAAGTCACGTTTTCCACCGACGGCTGTGGTCCCAGCATTGCCTCGGGCAGCATGGTAACCGAGTTAGCCGGGGGCAAAACAGTCCGCGAAGCCTATAAAATAAGCGGCAACGATGTCCTGGAAGCACTGGGAGGACTGCCCGAGGAGAACCAGCACTGTGCCGTTCTGGCGGCGAATACACTTAAAGCGGCGATAAAAGACTATCTGGCGCTGAAGCGGGAGCCTTGGAAGAAAGCGTACAGAAATGTCTAGAACGTTCGCGGGGGAAAGCGGAAATGCCGGACAAAGATGAGCGTACCCTGGAGCAGGTATACCGCAGCGCCGTCAGCGGTCTGTACGCCCGGCTCCGGAGCAATTACGATTTTCTCTACCGTAAATACGGCGACGACGGCATCAGGATGATAGCGGAGATGAGCCGCGAATACGGCCTCAGCGTGGCGGGACGCGCCAGGAAGAGACTCCGCGATAACAGCCTCGACTCCGTGGCCGGGTACCTGCTGCGGATATTCCGGACGGTCAGCCGGGATAAAACTGATTTCACGCAGCTTATCAGGGTAAACGATACTCAAATCATCATCAAAGCCGCCGCATGTCCGTTGCGTTTCGATAAACCGGAGATGTGCCTGGCGCACACGGCGATGGAAAAGGCGGTGGTCGAGGAACTGAATCCCGGGCTGTCGTACCGTATCGGCAGGTCCATCCCCGCCGGCGACGACTACTGCGAGCACATAATCGAAATCAAGTCCCCGCAACGCTAGTCTAAAGCGGACCCACATTATCTACTCTTTCCACTCATTCCACATATCGGAAATGCCTTTGCGGATACACCGGCACGATTGACAGGCGGACGGATAATCAAACATAATAATGTCAGGGCAGGTTGGCGTATTCGATACCCGTTTTTCACTTCTTTATGCGTGTTTCCGGTCAGAAGGTATATCAATGAATTTTGAGCAAATTCGCGATGAAGCCGAACTGGCATGCGATTACCTGAAAGATGATGATGGCGCGATAGTACGCATCGGGGCATCAGCCGACCATCCCGCTCTCGCGGATGTAATAAATCGATTTCAACAGGACATAGATAAAGCCGGTGTTAAAGCGAAAGTAATCGCCGCCGGTTCTTACGGACTGTACGACCTCGAGCCTATCGTATCCATTGAAAAACCAGGCATGCCTGCCGTCCTGTGCCACAACGTCACGCCGGAAGCGACCGGGGGGCTGGTAAACGGGTATCTAGTAGGGGGCAGTGAGGAATCGGAGCTTGCCCTCGGTAACGTCGACGATGTGCCCGTACTGAAGCTGCAAAATCGGACAGCCCTGCGCAACTGCGGGTATCTCGACCCCGAGAATATCAACGAGTATATCTTGCGCGGCAACGGCTACAGCGGGCTTGCCCGGGCGCTGGCGATGGAGTCGGGGGAGGTAATCGGGGAACTGGAAAGGGTGGGGTTAAGGGGCAGGGGCGGCGCGGGCTATCCCGTTGCAAAGAAATGGCAAATCTGCCGCGATACGAAAGCCGACGAGAAATACATAATCTGCAACGCCGTGGACGCCGACCCCGAGGCGCGTACCGCCCGCTTACTCATCGAAGGCGACCCACATTCAGTACTGGAGGGGATGCTCATCGGGGCGTATGCGGTCGGCGCCGGCCGGGGCTTTGTCTGCATCAATTCCGGTTATAAAGCAGCTATCAAACGACTTGAGAAGGCGCTGGAGCAGATGAGGGATTACGGTCTGCTCGGCGATAGCGTCCTGGACTCGCCTTTTACATTCGATATCGAGATTAAAGAGATAGAACCGTCGCTGGCGGCCGGCGAGGAGACCGCCCTGATTCGCACCATTGAAGGAAGGCAGGCGATACCTTACCTGCGCACCGTCTATCCCGCCGTCAGCGGCCTGGTAGGCAAGCCCACCCTGATAAACAATGTGGAGACGCTGTCCCACGTGTCGGCAATCTTTCAGAATGGCACGGATGCAGTTTCAAATAATAAAGTTATTACGCTTTCGGGCGACGTTGCCCACAAATATACGGTTGAAGTGCCTTTCGGCACGACGCTGCGCTCCGTAATGAACGATATTGGCGGTGCGGCCGATGTCAAAACCGTGCAGTTCGGCGGGCCTACGGGCTGTTATTTTAGCGTCGATTCCCTGGATACGCCAATCGACTACGATACAATGGAAAAAGCCGGGGGTATTGTGGGGTCGGGGACAGTAAAGGTTTACGATGCGAGTCACTGCGCCGTGGAAATGGCTAAAGACGTCATGACTTATCTCCAGGCTCAGTCCTGCGGCAAGTGCGTTTTCTGTCGGGAGGGAACATATCAAATGCTGGACATCCTCGCCGATATTTCCGAAGGCAAGGGCAAGCCGGATGACATTGATATGCTGCTCGAGCTTGCCGGGGGCATGAAAGTCGGTAGCATCTGCGGACTCGGCAGGACCGCCTCGAACCCGGTGGTAAGCAGCATCGAGCTTTTCCGCGGGGACTATGACGCCCATGTCAAAGAGAAAAAATGTCCGAAGAAACCGTAAAACTTAATATCGACGGTCGTGACGTGGAGACACAAAAGGGCAAGAGCGTGCTCGACGCCGCGCTGGACGCAGGTATATATGTTCCCCACCTCTGCCACCACCCCGACCTGCCGCCAATCGGCGCCTGCCGGTTGTGTATCGTGGAAATCGAGGGCACGGAAGGGCTGGTACCGTCGTGCGTGACGACCGCTGCCGACGGCATGGTGGTGAGGACGAAGAGCGAGGAAATCGACCGCATGCGGCGGCTGGCCCTGGAACTGACGCTCGCCGGGCATCCGGCGGACTGCGGCAGCTGCGATAAGTACCTCAACTGCGAATTACAGTCGCTGAAGCAGTATTTCAGTTGTGAAGACCTGCATGTCCGGGACCGCTCGAAATTACTGCCGATTAACAATTCCAATCCTCTCTTCGTGCACGACCCCAATAAGTGCGTGGTCTGCGGCAGGTGCGTGCGGGCATGCTACGACCTGCGCGGCGTGGGCGTGCTGTTTTATACGAAGAAAGGCAGGGAAACGCTGACCGGAACGACGGCGGACCTGCCTCTGGGCGATGCGGGCTGTCGATTTTGCGGCGCCTGCGCCGAGGTCTGCCCCACCGGCGCTATCCAGGACAAGGAAGAACTCGTCAAGGACAAAAAACGCAGGCACGCTTTGATACCCTGTCGTTATACCTGTCCGGCGGAAATAGACGTGCCGCAGTACATCCGCCATATCAGGGAAGGGAATTATGCCGCCGCCGCGGCGGTCGTACGGGAGAAGGCGCCGTTTCCCGCGGTGCTGGGCTACGTGTGCGACCGACCCTGCGAGGACGTCTGCCGTCGCGGGGAGGTCAACGAGGCTGTATCTATCCGGGAATTGAAGCGCTTCGCGGCGGAGCACGACGAAGAGAGGGCCTGGGAGGACAATTCAAACAAGAAAGAGCCGACCGGTAAAAAGGTGGCGATAATCGGCTCCGGACCGTCCGGTCTGACCGTCGCCTATTACCTGAACAACCAGGGCCATGCCGTCACCGTCTTAGAAGCGATGCCGTACGCCGGGGGCATGATGCGAGGCGGGATACCGGAATACCGCCTGCCGCGTGGTGTCCTCGATAGGGAAATCAAGGACATCGCAAACAGGGGCGTGGAGATAAAGACCGGCGAAAAAATCGAGTCGGTTGATGCGCTCCTGGAAGAAGGCTACGACGCGGTAGTCGTCGCCGTCGGGACCCATTGCGGGCAGAAGCTCGCCATACCGGGGGCGGACAATCCGGGGGTGCTGATAGGCGTGGATTTTCTAAAGAGCGTAAATTCCGGCAATAAAGTGGTTATCGGCGACAGGGTCATGGTGCTGGGTGGCGGGAACGTGGCTTTCGACTGCGCCCGGGCGGCGGTACGGCTCGGCGCCAAGCAGGTGCAGCTTGCCTGCCTGGAAAGCCGGGAGACCATGCCGGCCACGGACGACGAAATCAGGCAGGGCGAGGAGGAGGGAATAAGCGTTTATCCCGCCCGGAGTTTTACGCGGATTATCGAGGAAAACGGCAGGATTACCGGCGTGGAATTCGTCGAGGTAGCCTCTCTATCATTCGACGAAGACAAGAACCCCTGCATTGAAACGGTCGAGAATTCCGCTCACGTCCTGGAAGCGGACACGGTGATATTCGCCATCGGGCAGCGTCCGGAAATCCCGCCGGACTTCGGGCTGGACACGGGACCCGGCAGTCTTATAGAAATCGACTCCTTTACCCTGAGTACGAGCAAAGATGGGGTCTTCGCCGCGGGGGACGCGGTAATCGGCACGTCGTCGGTTATCAAGGCGATAGCCTCCGGCAGGAAAGCCGCCGCTGCCGCGGACAGATATCTGGGAGGCAGCGGCATCATCGACGAGAAGCTGGTCGCCGTCGCCGAGCCGGAATCATGCCTGGGTTTGGAGGAAGGTTTCGCCTCTCTGGCGAGGTGCCAGGAGTCCTGCGTTTCTCCGGAGGAACGCGTTAAGAACTTCGGCAAGGTCGTGCGGGACATGGATGAGAAAACAGCGGAGGGCGAGTCCAAACGCTGTTTGCAGTGCGACCTGCGACTGAAAATAACGTCCGTAAAGTTCTGGGGTAACTACTGATAGTTACCCCGATTGTGTTATTATAGTTCAGCCGATAGCTAAGGAGGCGTAATATGAGTAACATAACGGCACAGGTCGATGTTGTGGTCATCGGCTCCGGCGTGGCAGGTCTGGCGGCGGCGGTAACCCTGGCGGAAGGAGGGGCGAAGGTGGTGGTATTCGAGAAAGAGCGCTCCCTCGGGGGCACCTCAAACTTCTTTCACGGTACTTTCGCCGTGGAAAGCTCGCTGCAGAAGAAAAGTTACATTACGTACAGCCGGGACGAGGCGTTCAAGAACATCATGGACTACAGCCACTGGCGGGCAAATCCGCGCCTGGTCAGGGCAATCGTCAACGAGTCCGCGGGGACAATCGACTGGCTGCAGCAGGCGGGCGTAGAATTCACCGAGGCGACGATTAATATTCCCGACGCGCCCCGCACGTATCACCTGGTAAAGGGGAAGGGCGAGGCGGTTATCAAAGTCCTCGCCACCCGGGCCAGGGAACTTGGGGTGGTAATCCTGCCCGCCACGCCGGTCAAGCAGATAATCAAGTCCGGCGACCGTATTGCGGGGGTAATCGCCGAGGAGGACGAGGAAGACGTTCAGGTGGCGGCGAAGGCGGTCATCATCGCCAGCGGCGGGTACGCGAACAATAAGGAATGGATTAAAAAGTACTCGGGGTTCGAAATCGATGTCAACCTGTTCCCCCTCGGCAACGTCGATAAGACCGGCGACGGCATACGCATGGCGTTCGAGGTCGGCGCGGCCGAAGAGGGACTTGGCGTCCTGGAACTGGTACGCGGTCCGGTGGGTGCGGAAATTCCCATGGGCTCGAACCTCGAAATGCCGGCGGTCCAGCCCGACCTCTGGGTCAATGTTAAGGGAGAAAGGTACTGCAACGAGGCCGTCGGTTTCGACGACGCTTACGTGGGCAATGCCAACGCCAGACAGCCGGGGGACTGCACCTATACCATCTTCGATACCTCCATCAAACAGCAGCTGATAGAGAACGGCATCGAAAAAGCCATGGCGATGGAATTCCCGCCCGGTTCAAAGACCATGGACCTCGACCGGGAGCTTGAAGGCGCCCTTAAAAATAAGAGCAAGGAGGTCTTCGAGGCTGACTCCATAGCGGAGCTGGCGGAGAAGATAGGGATTGAACCGGCGGTACTCGAGGCTACCGTTGCAGAATACAACGATTACTGCGAAAAGCGCCACGACGACCTTTTTGCCAAGGATCCGCAGTATCTGCGCCCGATCAAGGGGCCTAAATTCTACGCCATTCGGGTGCGTACCATCTTCCTGGGGACGATGGGGGGAATCAAGATTAATCAAAATACGGAAGTGCTCGATAAGAAGGATAACGTGATACCGGGTCTGTACGCGGCCGGCTACGACGCCGGCGGCATGTACGGAGACAGTTACAGTATCGGCAAGTCCTCAGGGCTTTCCTCCAGTTTTGCCACTAACTCCGGCAGGATTGCCGGCAGGAACGCCCTGAAATACATCGGCAGGTAAGGTTAAGCGGAAGTAATTCGTGAAATTGGAATTCGTTAGAAAACTCGGTGGTGTTATATCCGGGTTCCGGGCGCTGCGTTCCCTGAAAAATCGTGATTACCGCTTTTACCTGTTCGGCTCCATCTGCCAGTTTGCCTGCCTGAGCATGCAGATTATCACCGGTCCGTTACTGATGTTCCGGATATCCGGTTCACCCGCCTTGCTGGGGACGATGGCACTCGTCAGTGCCCTTCCCATGATATTCCTGTCCATGTACGGGGGAGCCATCGCCGACCGTATACCCAAAAAGCGGGTCGTCATAGTCTGTTTACTGGGTTCGGCGCTGCTGGCAATTTTGCTCGGTGTGATGCTGTATACCGGTTTTATCAGCAGTGAAAATCCCGGTTCGTGGGTGTTCCTGATAATCACCGCATTACTGATGGGCAGCCTGATGGGCGTGATGATGCCCGCCCTCCAGGCGATAGTCGCGGAAATCGTGGACAGGGAAGAACTGATGAATGCGGTGGCCCTTAACACCATGGGCATGAATATCCTGGCCCTCGTCGCACCCGCCATCGCCGGCTTCATAATCGACGCCTTTGATTTTGACGCCGTATATTTTACCCAGGCCGGGCTCTATATTTGCGGCGCAATTTTGATGTCCTTTTTGCCCGTCACCCGCCGGTCGGTCACCAGCGGCACCAACATCCTGGAAGAAATCCGGCAGGGATTTCAGTATATACGCCAGGACAGGATGATTCTGTTCGTGCTGGGTTTCTCCCTGGTGGTTACCGTGCTGGCCATGCCGTATCAGCAGTTGCTGCCCATATACGTGGATGATATATTGAAGGTCGGCGCCACGGGTATGGGTGTCCTCATGAGCCTATCGGGCGCGGGGGCGCTGGTCGGCTCGATTATCCTGGCGACCCTGCCAAATAAAAAGCGCGGTCTCATGCTGATGATAAGCGGCATAGTGGCGGGTATGTCGCTGGTGGTTTTCGCCTTTTCTACCATGTGGACGCTTTCGTTATCCATCATGGTCTTTATCGGTCTCAGCCACGCTTTCCGCATGACGATAGGGAGCACCCTGTTACAAGCTTATGCGGAACCAGAATACCGCGGGCGGGTGTTGAGTATCTTCGGTATGCAGTGGGGCTTCATGAGCGTGGTGACGTTCGTGGCGGGACTTCTCGCCGAGGCATTGCCGGTCCAGTGGATACTCGGCAGCCTGGCCATGCTCCTCATCGTGCTTTCCGTGCTGGCTATAATATTTATAACCAGCATGAGAAAACTGGATTAAATATAGTACCGGCGTTGCAGTCAGCGGATTGAAACGCTATACTCTTTTCAAGATAAGTAAAGGGGGATAGTGAAATGGCAAAGACCAAGTACGGGCATCTCATTAAAAACTTCACTTTCAAAGACTACGGACAGGGCGACTACCGGCAGGGTACCAAGATGGCAGGCAGCTTCTTCGGGTACGACGTCTGCATGGAGTACGGGACGTACTATGCAGCGGGGAAGATGAGCAAGTCGACCAAAGACGCGGTGGCGCACGATTACGACCAGGTAATGATATGGATGGGCACCGACACGTACGACCTGGGCTACCTGGGGGCGGAGGTGGAGTTATGCCTGGGCGAGGAAAAGGAAAAGCACATGATTACCACCGCCACAGCCGTGGCAGTCCCCAAGGGCTTGCCTTATATACCGGCGGACATTACCCGGATGGACGAACGGTTTATTTCCATGACGGTCGCCATGACCGCGAAGACGAAAACGAAGGCGGTAACGCTCGACGACAGGCAGCCCGAGCCGGCAGGCTTCATGCGCTCGAAGTACGTGCAGAACGTCCAGCACCTGGCTTTCACGCGCAACGGACCCTGGCATTACGGACCGCTCAACCCGGATACCCACGACGGTGCGATAACGGATATTCACGGCAAGGACTTCGAATTTCACATGTCCTACGAAAGCATGAACCGGGCGCCTTACCGGTTCGGTCCCGTCCCCGATAAACCGCACGTGCATCCCTATACCGAGTTCCTGCTCTTCATGGGCGCCGATACCGAAGACCTGAGCGATTTGGGGGCAGAAATCGAGGTATACATGGGCAAAGAGATGGAGAAGCACGTTGTCACCAAACCCTGTGTTGCCATACAGCCCAGGCACCACGCGCACTGTCCGGTGATCGTTACCAGGCAGGACAGGCCCTGGATATTCGCCGTAGTGCGTCCCTGGGGTCACGTGGGCAGGGGTAAAGACGGGTATATCACCTAGTCCCGCGGAAAAGAATATAAGGAGTATGTTCGATGGCTGACACGAAGTATGGTCACCTTATAAAAAAGCTGAAATACGAAGATGTCACCGGCGAATTCATGACGATGCCGGTGGGGGCAGACCTGGAGGGGCTGGACGTAAGCTTCGCGTGGGGCTACCGCCGGCAGTTAGGCATGTGGGGTGGCGACGGCGGCGTTTGCCATGTCCATCCCTACGGAGAGACGCTGGTCTTTTCGGGGCTGGACTACGATAACTGGACCGGATTTCCGGGGGAAATCGAGCTATCCATGGGCGCGGAAGGGGAAAAATACACCATAGACTCGCCGACGGTAGTTGTACTTCCCCCGGGAGTGCCGCACTGTCCGCTGGATACTAAAAAGGCAGATAAGCCTTTCGGTTTCCTGGCGGTCTCGCTCAGCGGCGTGCACAAGACGGAGGAGTTGCCCGCCAGCGGAGCGCCGTCGCAAGGAAAGAAGTATGCCGACCTCGTGAAAGGCCTGGAAATTAGGGATATCCATCGTAAGTCCGGCGGCAACGCGGACTACATCGGCTGGTGGAGCGGCAAGGACATGGAGGACTTCAAGCTGAATTTTACCTGGGCGTTTCACACCGGAACCGGCGCCTGGCACGAAAAGGACCCCCACGTGCACCCCAACGATGAAGCCTTACTCTTCGTCGGCCTCGACCCCGATAATCCGGACTATCTGGGGGCGGAAATAGAGATACAGATGGGCGAGGAGCGGGAAGTCCACGTCTTCGATACCCCCACGGTGGTCGTCGCTCCCAAGGGACTGGTGCACTGTCCACTGATTACCAGAAGGGTGGACAAGCCGTACGGCTTCAGCGCCATCTGCCTCAATACCGAGCATGATACTACATTTCTGGGTTGAGATGGATAATGGCATGTTTGCCCGATAGACCCGTGGCGGTAGGGGATACTTCTACTCTTTTACTCTGGTGGTGATATGCCGGGATTATTCCTTAGTACCGCCGGGTGATGAATCCGAATTGAAGTAGAAAAGCTCGTCGAGCCTTTTGTCCGGGAAAGCCTTTTTAGCCCCGATGATAAATTTCTCATTGATGCTGCGCTTGCCGTTGCGTACCCGGCTGACGTAGCTCGGTGATAGCTCCATGGCATGAGCCAGAGCGGAAAGATTTTCGTATTTCCCGACGTATAAATCAAAGACCCTCGTCATGATTTTCATGATAATACACGCATAATCAGTATTTTACGTAATAATCTTATATCAAAATTTGGAGATATCAATAGGAAAACGCCTGATAGTTCTAAAATTTTTCTAAAAACGCAATATCATTTCGGCTTAACAGCCTACGATACCGCTGGTTACCTGAAGTCCTTCGAGGGCAGGGCTTTTTCCAGGGCGCTGAAAGGCTCCACCTGATTTATCACCAGGTTGCAGGTCCCTTCGCGCCTTGACAGCCTGCCTTTGACGACAAGGAACGGCGACCTGAATTTGTGTTCGTGGCGTTCGTACACCTTCCCGAAGACCATGCAGGGAATGTGCCCGAACTCGTCCTCGAGGGTGATATAGACCACCTTGCCCTGCGGTCGCTGGCGGCGTATGACCAGTCCGGCGGCCGTTACCGCGG
The DNA here is from genome assembly GCA_964584575.1 of uncultured Dehalococcoidaceae bacterium. Taxonomy (GTDB): domain Bacteria; phylum Chloroflexota; class Dehalococcoidia; order Dehalococcoidales; family RBG-16-60-22; genus JAFGPF01. Next base: position 20,975 of record CAZPAS010000016.1, read on the forward strand.
CGCCATCGCCGAGTTTTTCGATATCCCGGCTGGTGCGGAAGCCGCCGTTGAAGCGGTGGCGCAGGCGCGACATGACGTGCCCGGCGGGGAAAAGACTGAGCACGTTGTATTCTTCCTGCATACGTTCCCAGTCGCCCGGCGCGTCCAGCGGCACCAGGTCCTGCGCCACGGGCAGGGGGAGGGGAATCTGGGAGTTTATGGGGCGGTAACGCAGGCCTATTTCCCACTTCACCTTCCTGCGGTTCGACTCTATGCCGTCGAAGGCGCCGGCCCCGGCGAGGTTCAGGGCTACCTCTTCCAGCACGCCGGTGCGCTCCAGGAAGTCGCCGATGTTCCGGAAAGCCCCGCCTTTACCCCTCGCCGCCTCGATTGCTTCAGCCGAGGCTTTCCCCAGTCCGGTGATGTTCAGAAAGCCCAGGCGCAGCGCGCCGTCTTCTATGACGCCTTTAGTCCTGCTTTTATTGATATCCGGGTTCAGCACCCGTATGCCGTGCCGTCCGGCGTCCTCTTTCAGCGTTTCCAGGTTGTAGAATCCCATGGGCTGCTGGTTGAAAATAGCGACGAAGAACTCCAGCGGGTAATGGTATTTGAGCCAGGCCGCCTGGTAGGCCGTCACCCCGAAGGCGAAGGCGTGCGATTCCGGGAACATGTACATGCCGTTGAACTTCTTGAAGACCTTTTCCGCCTCTTCCTCGCTGACGCCTTTTGCCTCCGCCCCTTCCAGGAATTTCCGGCGGTAGTTCTCGATGAGTTCCTCGTTGTGCCTACGCCCGAAGGCGCGGCGCAGCCTGTCCGCCTCGCTGGGGGCGAACCCGGCCACGTCGATAGCCAGCTGGTTCACCTGGTCCTGGAAAAGGACGACGCCCAGCGTGCGCTCCAGCGCCCGTTGCTCCAGGGGACAGTCGTAGGTCACCGGTTTTCTTTTGCTGCGCCGGGCGAGGTATTCCTGCACGCCGTGGTTGACGCCCACTCCCGGCCTCACCGCCCCCACCTCGTGCGCCATGTCCAGCAGGTTGCGCGGCATGAGGCGGGTGATGGTCTGCATCTGCGCCGCCGATTCCACCTGGAAGATGCCGATGGTGTCCCCCTTGCAGAGCATGTCGTAGACGGCGGTATCCTCGAAGTCGATTCGCGACATGTCGATGCGCTTTCCGGTACGTTTTTTAATAAGCTCGATGGCTTCCTGCATCTGGGAGAGGGCTCCCAGCGCCAGAAAGTCGATTTTCACGAACCCGGCGTCGTCGATGCTGTCCTTGTCCCACTGGCAGACGTAGCGTCCCTCGATGGCGCCCCGCTGTACCGGCACGATTTCCGTCAGGGGGCTGGACGAGAGAATCATACCGCCGGGGTGCTGTCCCATGTACTTGGGGAAGCCGTCCAGCTCCGCCGCCAGGCTTATCAGGTCGCGCCAGACCGGGGCGTCAACCTTGTCCCTGAAGTTGGGCATCCTCTCCATTTTCTTTTCCAGCTTTTTAGCGCTGCCCCAGTCCGCCTGTTTGGCAAGCTGGTCGATTTCCGTCTCCGGCAGTCCCAGCGCCTTGCCGAGGTCCCGCACTGCCCCCTTGATTTGATAGGTGGCGATGGTGCCGGTCAGGGCGGCGTGCTCCCAGCCCCATTTCTCGTGGGTGCGCAGGATGAGGTCTTCCCGGATGCTGCGGGGAAAATCAAGGTCGATATCCGGCACATTGGTCATGATGTCATCGGGGAGGAAGCGCTCCAGCGAGAGGTCGTACTGGAGGGGGTCGATGTGCGACAGCCCGATGAGGTAGCCCACCAGCAGCGCCACCGACGAACCGCGACCCCTCCCCGGGGGGTTCTCCTCCAGGGTCAGCGAGGGGTCGCTCAACCCCTGCTCAATCATGACCTCCCGCCCCAGCTTGATGACCTCGTGGTACATCAGCAGGAAGCCCGCCAGGTTGAATTTCCTGATGAGGCGGAACTCCTCGTCGAGTCGTTTCTGCACGGCGGGGGTTACCGACCCGTAGCGCCGCACCGCCGCTTTACAGCAGAGGTTTTCCAGGTAGCTCTCCGGCGTGTGCCCCGGCGGGGTCGGGTAGTCCGGGAAGGCGTAACCGAGGTCGCGGGTAAGGTCGAAGGCGCAGCTTTCGGCGATTTCCAGGGTATTTTGTAAAGCCTCGGGGCATTCGCGGAAAAGTCGCTCAAGCTCGGGGATAGGTCGCAGGTAATACTCCGAGTTGGGGCGCCGCTCGCGGTGGGTCTCCTCCAGACATTTACAGTTTTTCACAGCCACCAGGCAGTCCTGCAGCCGGTGCCTTTCACGCACGTGGTAGTGCACGTTGCCGGTGGCGGCGACTTTTGCGCCCGTCTCCCCGGCAAGCTCCAGCAGGGCTCTCACGCGCTCCGTATCCCCGAACGCCAGGTTGTGCTGGAGTTCGATATAGTAATTGTCTGCCCCGAACCAGTCGAGGTATTTCCTCACCAGTTCCCGCGCTTCGGCAACGTGCGATTTCGCCAGCAGCTGTGCCATCTCTCCCCGCGGGCAGCCGGACAGGGCAATCAGCCCCGCGGCGTGCTCCGGCAGGAGTTCCGGGGGCAGCTCGGGTTCGTT
>CAZPAS010000017.1:0-6717 GCA_964584575.1 uncultured Dehalococcoidaceae bacterium
TGTTGATATGGATGGAGGTGAACATGTCTTCCTCGACCATGCGGCTGCTGAGGATGATGGCGTCCTCGAAGTTATAGCCCTCCCAGCTCATGAAAGCCACGGTCACGTTCTGTCCCAGCGCCAGTTCGCCGTTTTCGGTGGCGGAGCTATCGGAAAGCAGTTGTCCTTTTTCGACGCGGTCGCCCTTGTTCACCAGAGGGCGCTGGTTAATACAGGTACCCTGGTTGGTGCGCACGAACTTCATCAGTTCGTAGGTGTCTTTTTCGCCATCGTCACGCGTGATGATGATGCGGTATTTCGTATTCAGTTTGTCATCGATATTACCGGCAAGCTCGGTCACCACCCCGGCGTTCTCCGCGAAGACCACCTGCCGGCTGTGCCTGGCGGCCTCGATTTCCATGCCGGTGGCTACCAGCGGGGCTTCGGGGCAGAGAAGCGGCACCGCCTGCCGCTGCATGTTGGCGCCCATCAGGGCGCGGTTGGCATCGTTGTGCTCCAGGAAGGGCGTCAGGGCGGTGGCGACACTGACCACCTGCTTGGGGGAAACGTCCATCAGTTCCATTTTATCCGGCGTTTCCAGCAGGTAACCGTCGCCCAGTCTGGCTTCGATTCTCTTTTCCTTGAACTGGTTGTTCTCATCGAGCAGGGCGTTTGCCTGGGCGATGACGTATTTGTCCTCTTCGTCGGCGGGCAGGTAGATGATTTCGTCCGAGACGAAGGGGATAACCTTTATTTTACGGGACTTCAGCTTGGCTATTTTAGCAGCAGTCTGCTCCGTAATAACGGAATCGGCTTTCGCCAGGGTCTTGCCGTCGTCGTCCTTGATATCCTCCGTGACCGTTCTGCCGACGAGTTTATCGCTTTTACTGCTTATCTCGCTGATTACCTTGCGGTACGGCGTTTCGATGAACCCGTATTCGTTGATAATGCTGTAGGTCGCCAGCGAACCGATGAGCCCGATGTTGGGACCTTCCGGCGTCTCGATGGGGCAGATACGCCCGTAATGGGAGAAGTGGACGTCCCGCACTTCGAAGCCGGCGCGGTCGCGCGACAGCCCGCCGGGACCCATGGCGGAAAGCCGGCGCTTGTGGGTGAGTTCCGCCAGTGGATTGGTCTGGTCCATGAACTGTGACAGCTGCGAGCCGCCGAAGAACTCCCTTACCGCGGCAACGATGGGGCGGATATTGACCAGGGCGCTGGGGGTTACCGCCTCCGTGCCGATGATGCTCATGCGTTCCCTGACCACCTGTTCCAGTCGCAGGAAACCGATGCGGAACTGGGTCTGCACCAGCTCGCCGACGGTACGCACGCGGCGATTGCCGAGGTGGTCGATGTCGTCTCCGGTATCCTGTCTGTTGTTAATCATGATGATATGACGCACGATCTCTACAATATCTTCGTGGGTGAGGGTGCGTTCCTTCAGGTTGACCTGGAGGTTCAGGCGTTTGTTCAGCTTATAGCGACCCACACTGCCCAGGTCGTAGCGCGCGGCGTCAAAGAACAGGTTCTTTATAAGCTTGCGGGCGTTATCCAGCGAGGGAAGCTCGCCGGGGTGTAACTTTTTATAGATATCCAGCAGCGCTTCTTTTTCGTCCGTAATGGACGGGTCGCGGTCTATCGTCGTCCTGATGAAATTATAGTCGGCGCTGTCCTCTTTGGCGAAGAGCTTCAGCAATTCCTCGTCGCTACCGTAGCCGATGGCGCGCAGCAGGGTGGTGATTGGAATCTTGCGCTTGCCGTCTATTTTGGCCGATACCACGTTACGGTTGCTGGTCTCGAACTCCAGCCAGGCGCCGCGGGTAGGAATTAACTTGGCCTGGCAGAGGTAGCGACCGGACACCGGGTCTTCCTCGCTGGTGAAGTAGACGCCCGGAGAACGCAGTAATTGACTGACCACTACGCGCTCGGCGCCGCTGGTAATGAAGGTGCCCTTGGCGGTCATCAGCGGGATGTCGCCGAAGAACAGGTCCTGCTCCTTGATTTCGCCGGTCTCCTTGACGAGCAGACGCACCTTGACGTACAGCGGCGCGGAGAATGTCTGGTCTCGCTCGTGGCACTCCGCCTCGGAATGTCCCGGACGCGGCTCGCGGAACTCGTAGGCTATAAATTCGAGTTGCAGCCGGTTGCCGGTAAGGTCTTTGATGGGGGATATTTCTTCCAGCAGCTGCTTCAGTCCTTCTTCCTGGAACCTCTGGAAAGAATCAAGCTGTACCTTAATCAAGTTGGGCACGTCAAGGACGTGGGGCAGCTTGGCATAAGATTTACGTAAAATCTGGGGTTTTGATTCGGGTGTGGGTTTTGGCGACGTTAATACCATCTTTACTCCTTAGAAAAATGCAGCAATTCTCGTGTTTTATACTCTATCATTCAGAAAGAAGGCACGTTTGCACGTGCAAACGTATCATAGACATGCACGTATGGGAAGGTTAAAATAAAAAACACTTGGGGCATTATTACAAATATAAAGGATATCACTTTCGTATACATCTTGTCAAGTCTGATTGAGGAAATATTTCTAAAAACGTATTGTATTTTCAAAAATTTTCCGCCGGAATTAAAATATTCGGGGTATACTGTTATAATAATCAGGTATTATGCGTAAGTTAACGAGGGCAAGGCTGGTGCTGGCTATCATCAGCACGCCGTGTGAGGAAGTGGCTATCTACGCCATATGGCGCTGGCTTCTCCCTCAGTTTGGCATTAACCTGCCCGTGCCGGTGGTTATCGGCGTAATGGTAGCCTGGCTGGCTTTCAGTATCTGGCTGTTTGCCTTTACCACCTGGACGCTAGGTAAACAGGTGCCGGTGGGCCTGCCTTCGATGGTAGGTACTAAGGGTAAGGTCGCCGAAAGGATTTCACCTGAGGGCATGGTGAGAATCAAGAGCGAACTCTGGGGGGCGACCTCCACCGAGGGCAGCATTGATGTCGGTGAGGAAGTTATCGTGGTGGGGGAGGACGGACTGAAACTATCCGTACGCCGGGTGGAAGATAAAACTAAACGTTGAAGAGAAAAGTGATTACATCGCCGTCCTGGATTACGTAGTCCTTCCCTTCCAGCTTTAATAACCCCTGTTTCTTAGCCTCGGCGATACTCCCGCATTTCACCAGGTCGTCGAAGCCGATTCCCTCGGCGCGTATAAACCCCTTTTCCATGTCCGTATGGATTTTTCCGGCGGCTTTCACCGCCGTAGTGCCCTTTTGAATCGACCATGCCCTGACCTCATCGTGGGCGATGGTAAAAAATGAAATAAGGTCGGAAAGTTCGTAGGAGGTCTTGATGACCCGTTCCAGTCCCGGTTCTGCTATACCAAAGTCGGCGCGGAACTCCTTCGCTTCGTCTTCTTCCATCTGCGCCAGTTCCGCCTCCAGCTTGCCGCAGAGGGTGAGTACGCGGCAATGCGACCCTGCGTAAAGATTGTTCAATTCCGCTTCCAGCGAGGCGGCTCCAGATAAATCTTCCTCGCCGATGTTCACCACGATAAGCAGGGGCTTGGCGGTAAGGAACTGGTAGTTACTGATAAGCCGGGCGGCGGCTGACTCCACCTCGAGTTCACGTATCGGCTTATCGTTTTCCAGGTCGGCTTTGAATTTCATCAGGATGTCATTTTCCTGGAGGAATCCCTGGCGTTCCTGGGGCTTGGCGCCCTTGAGAGAGATTTCCAGCTTTTCCAGCTTTCTCTCCATGATGGCAAGGTCGGAAAAGGCGAGCTCCAGATTGAGGGTATCATAGTCCCGTTTAACGTCGATGCTGCCTTCGGGGTGGGGGATGGTATCGTCGGCGAAGGCGCGGATAACGCAGATAAGGGTATCCACCGCGCTCAGCTGGTTGAGGAGTTCCCCGCCGATGCCCTTGTCCTGCGCCAGGCTCTTGACTGATGCCCCCACGTCCATGTAGCGCGCTTCGGCGGACACGAGTTTCCTGGGGTGAAGCATCTCGTCGAGAGCTTTAAGGCGTGGTTCCGGCACCTTGGCGATGCCGACATGCGGGGAAAGTCCGTCCGTACCACGGGCGGCGGTATCCGCTTTCCCTCCCGTCAGGGCGTTGAAAACGGTCGTCTTGCCGCTCTGGGGCAGGCCTATAATGCCGATGTTGATACTCATCAGTGCGCCTGTATGCGGGAAGGCTCGGGTGGGGCTGTCAGCGGCCTTTCTTTACTATATCTCTGGCTTTCTTGAGCGCCAGGTCTCTTTCGTCGATATTGAGTTTATCGTTAGCCGCCAGGTTCAGCAGTACGAGCAGGGCTTCGTGGGACGCCATATCGCCCAGCTGGTTGATAGCCTGCGTCCTGATTTTGCTCGCCATCTGCATATCCGTGGCTATAGTTGCCAGTTTCCTTAGTTCCTCGGTCACACCGCCTTCGTCAGGTATTTCTGACATTTCAGTTCACCTCTTGATTTAGCAGTCTGGATGACAGTTGATACTTTGTTCTCTAGGCGATTATTCCCTAAAGTACGTATTTTGTCAACCTTACCCGTTCGCCTTCAGTATGGTAAAATGGGGGAAATCTCTCCCCGGAGGATAGCGGTTGCTGCACGTACTTATCGGCGAGGACGATTATTCCATTCGCCAGGCACTCGAAGAAATCAAGAAGACCATCGGCGACGCCACCGCCCTGATGAGCAACACCACTGTCCTCGAAGGCAGGCAGGTAACACCGGAACAACTGCGCAGCGCCTGCGAGACCGTGCCCTTTCTCTCCGAGAAACGACTCGTCATCGTCGAGGGATTGCTGGAACGGTTCGGGTCGGGAAACAGGACGGGACGTAAGAAGTCTGCTAAAAAGTCAGGGCAGCCGGAAGAATATCAGGCAATCGCCGACGCCGTGACCCAGCTGCCCGGATTTACCGAACTGGTGATACTGGGTAGCGCTGTAAAAAGCAGCAATCCGCTGCTGCGCGCGCTGGCGGCTGCGGGAGAAGTGAGGACATTCCCCAGATTAAGGCAGGACCAGCTGGGACAGTGGATTAACCGCCGGGTGAAGGCTGCGGGCGGCAGTATATCCCCGGAGGCGGTCAAATTATTAATAAGGTTCGTGGGTAACGACCTCTGGACCATGGCTAACGAGGCGGATAAGCTGACCCTGTATGCCGGCGGGCGGCAAATCGAAGAAGAAGATATCCGGTCGGTCGTCAGCTATGCCCAGGAAGCCAACGTATTCGCCATGGTCGATGCCGTCATGGAGTTCCGGGGGGGAGTCGCCCAGGGTCTCTACCAGCAGTTGCTCCGGCAGGGCGTTACCCCGGCGCACCTCCTCGTCATGCTGGCACGGCAGGTCAGGATAATCTACCAGATTAAGGAACTCAGAGGACAGAGAAAGACCCGTGGGGATATCCAGAGTAAGCTGGGGCTGACCAACGACTTCGTGCTGCGCAAGGCGTGGGACCAGGCGGAAAGGTATTCCCCCGCGCGCCTGCGGGAGATGTACCACAAGCTGCTGGAAACGGACGTGGCTATCAAGACGGGGAAGATAGAGGACGAGGTCGCCCTCAATATCCTCATCGCGGAACTGGGACAGCGGGGCGCTGTTTCAGCTTGACAAATCGGGGAAATAATAGGATAAAGTAGTAATAATATGGCAGCCAGACAGGAAGCACCCATCCTAGCCGTCGATATCGGCGGCACCAAGATTATGACCGCCCTTTTTTCAACCGATGGCAAGATGCTGGCTAAAGACGTCTGTCCTACCGTCGCCGACGAAGGTGTCGATGCGGTTGTCGGACGGCTCTGCTCCGCCATAGAGGGCATCCTTAAAGCGAACGGCTTGGATGCTCCCCAACTGGGAGGCATCGGCATCGCCTGCGCCGGGGGAATCGATTCCGGCAAAGGGGTGGTAGTCACCCCTTCCCCGAACATGACAGGCTGGGAGAATATACCCCTTGCGGATATCGTCCGGGATAAATTTGGAGTAAATACATTCATCGTCAACGACGCCAGCGCGGCGGCCCTGGGGGAGCACCGTTCCGGCGCCGGCAGGGGAGTGAAAAGCCTGGTGCTGTTCACCCTGGGGACGGGTATCGGCGGGGGTATTATCGCCAACAACGAGCTTTACCTGGGTGCCATCGGCGCGGCGGCGGAGATTGGCCACATGACCATCGATGATGACGGTCCCGAGTGCGGCTGCGGCAATAAGGGCTGCCTGGAAATGCTCGCCTCCGGCAGGGCGGTGGAGAGGGACGCGGCAAAATGCCTTGCACGGGGAGAGAAGTCTTCCCTCGTGGAAATGACCGGGGGCAAACCGGAGAAAGTCACCGCGGAGATGGTGGGGAAGGCGGCGAAAGACGGTGACTCCCTGGCTGTAGATGTGCTCAACCGGGCGGCGTATTACCTGGGAATCGGCATGATAAACGTGGTCAATATCTTCAGCCCGGAGATGATAGTGCTCGGCGGGGGCATGTCCGAACTCGGCGATTTGTTTATCGGTCCCGGCAAACAGATGGTGAAAGAACGCGCTTTCCCCATTTCCTCGCGGGAAGTACGCATCGTCACGGCGGAACTCGGCAACGAGGCGGGCGTCTACGGCGCCGCGGCTTTCGCCCTCGACCGTTCACAGAGGAGGCAGGCATGAAAGTCCGTAAAGCGGTTATTATCGCGGCGGGGCGGGGCACAAGGTTCCTGCCCATGACGCGCTCGCAGCCCAAGGAGATGATGCCCCTGGTGGACAAGCCGCTCGTCCAGTACGCGGTGGAGGAGGCGCTGGGGTCGGGTATCGAGCAGGT
>CAZPAS010000017.1:6817-23384 GCA_964584575.1 uncultured Dehalococcoidaceae bacterium
TATCAGGCGGGCGTGGTCGCCGTGGAGAAGGTCGGCGACGAAGACACGCGGAAATACGGCATTATCGAACCGGAGAAGGCCGCCGACCGCGTATACCGGGTCTTGAGCCTGGTAGAGAAACCGGAGCCGGCGCAGGCGCCGTCCCGACTCGGCATCGTGGGCAGGTATGTCTTCACGCCGCAGATATTCGACGCCATCGCCGTCACGCCGCCGGGCAAGGGCAACGAGATTCAGATTACCGATGCCATGCAGCTGCTGCTGAAGCAGCAGAAATTATACGCCTTCGAGCTTGAAGGCGTACGCCACGATACCGGCAATCCGCTGGGCTGGCTGAAGGCCAACGTGGCGCTGGCTCTGAAACGTAAAGACCTTGGCCCCGAGTTGCGGGAATATCTTAAAAAGCTGCTTTAGCCCGTCATTGCGAGCGCAGTGAAGCAATCCGTTCTACCTCCATTGACAGCCAGCACCCCTTGAACTTACAATTACGGTAAGTAATTTACTCTTATCCGGAGATTTTTGTGAACAGCGACGAACTTAGAACGGCATTTCTGAAATTCTTCGAGGAGAAGGGGCATAAGGTCATTCCCAGCTCTTCCCTCGTGCCCAGGGGCGACCCCACACTGCTGCTGACCAATGCCGGGATGGTGCAGGTCAAGCCGTATTTCACCGGCGAGCAGAAACCGCCCGCCCCACGCCTGGCTTCCTGCCAGAAGTGCTTCCGCACTACCGACATCGAGGAGGTCGGCGATACCACGCACTGCACGTTTTTCGAGATGCTCGGCAACTTCAGCGTCGGTGACTATTTTAAGAAAGAAGCCATTGCATGGGGATGGGAGTTCGTCACCGAACGACTCAAGCTCTCGCCGGACAGGCTGTGGATAACGATATTTACCGACGATGAAGAGGCATTCAGGTACTGGCGGGAGATAGGCGTTCCCGAGGAAAAGATATTAAGGTTCGGCGAGGAGGACAACTTCTGGGGTCCGGCGGGGAGTTCCGGTCCCTGCGGTCCCTGCTCCGAGATTCATTACGATTTCGGGGAAGAGGTCGGCTGCGGCAAGCCGGACTGCAAGCCCAACTGCGAGTGCGGACGATTCTCCGAGATATGGAACCTTGTTTTTACCCAGTACAACCAGGACGAAGCGGGCAACCGCACCCCGCTGCCGAAGCCGAATATCGATACCGGCATGGGCGTGGAGAGAACGACGGCGGCGGTGAACGATGTGCCGACTATCTACAAGACCGACCTCTTTATACCGCTGCTGGAAACGGTGTCCCGGCTGACCGGGAAGGACTACGGGAAAAACGATAACGATGACTATGCCATGCGGGTGGTCGCCGAGCACGGGCGCGCCATACCGTTCCTGATTGCCGACGGCGTTATCCCCGGCAACGACGGGCGGGGCTACGTGTTGCGGCGGCTCCTGCGGCGGGCGACCCTCTACGGCATGAGGCTGGGACTGGACAAGCCTTTCCTCAACGATCTGGCTGAAATTACCATCAAGCAGATGAGCCACGTCTATCCCGAGCTCAAGCAGCGGCATGACTATATAAAAAAGGTAATACAACAGGAAGAGACCAGGTTCGAGGAGACACTCACTACCGGACTGGAAATAATCGATAGCGTGCTGGCGAAGGCAGGCACGAAGAAGGCTAAACAGGTATCCGGCATGGATGCCTTCCGCCTCTATGATACCTACGGTTTCCCCGTGGAACTGACGAGGGAAATCGTGGGCAAGCAGGGCTTCACGGTGGACATGGACGGCTTCGAGAGTGAGATGGAGAAGCAGCGGGAAAGGGCACGCGCCAGCCACAAGTTCGATGTAACCGCGACGGTGCAAATTGGTTTAGATGCTAATGCACAAATAGCACGTAATATTGGAAAGACGGAGTTCGTCGGCTATCACACGCTGGAACAAAAGGCGAAAATCGTCGGGCTTATGATTGACGGCGCAGCGGTCGATGCACTGGAGACTGGACAGGAAGCCGGACTGGTGCTTGATACCAGCCCATTCTACGCCGAGATGGGCGGTCAGGTCGGCGATACCGGCGAGATAGTCGGTGTTAATGGTGATTTTACCGTAACGGACACCGTACGCATACCCCCGGATATCACCGTGCACCGCGGTACAGTCGCGGCGGGCACTTTTCATGTCGGGGAAGAGGTAAAGGCGGTGGTGGATATCGACCGGCGCCTGGACATCGCCCGTAATCACACGGCCACCCACCTTTTACAGGCGGCCCTCCGTCAGGTGCTCGGCGAGCATATCCAGCAGCGCGGTTCGCTGGTGGCGCCGGAACGCCTGCGGTTCGACTTTTCCCACCTTGCCGCCATGACTCACGACGAAATCAGGTCGGTACAGCGTATTGTCAACGATAAAATCCGCCGGAACCTGCATGTGTACGACGAAGAAACAGACTATCAGAAAGCCATCGATGCGGGAGTAATCGCCCTGTTCGACGAGAAGTACGGAGATGTCGTGCGCGTCATGCGTATCGGCGAGCCGGTGGTCAGCGCCGAACTCTGCGGCGGCACGCACGTCGATTACACCGGGGAAATCGGTTACTTCCACATTATCAGCGAGGGCAGTATCGGCGCGGGACTCCGCCGCATCGAAGCCGTGACGGGTCGCGAGGCGGAGGCATACGTTGACCAGCGTCTTTCAAGTCTGGAAAGTATCGCCGCGTCGCTTGAAGCCACACCGGAAAATGCTCTTGAGAAATTAACCAGCCTGTCTGATACATTTAAAGCAGTTGAGAAAAAAGCCATAACTCTGGAAAAGGAACTGGCCAGGAAGGAAGCCGCTGAACTGCTGGACAGAGCGGAGATATTCAAGGGCGTCAGCATACTGGCGGCAAAGGTCTCTACGGGCAATCAGCAGGTCCTGCGCGAGATGGCGGACTTTATCCGGGATAAATTACAGAGCGCCATTATCGTGCTGGGCGGTGTCAGCGGCAGCCGTCCCGTATTTATCGCCGCCGTAACCCCCGACCTCGTGGAAAAAGGCTATAACGCCGGGAATATTGTCAAGCAGGTCTCGCAGGTAACCGGCGGCGGAGGCGGCGGCAGGGCGGACTTCGCCCAGGCGGGCGGCAAAGACAAAGGCAAGCTGGATGAAGCCCTGCGCCTGGTGAAAGACCTGATATAATGCGGAGGTTGACATAACACGTACCCTGGGACTGGATGTAGGCGATATACGCATCGGGGTAGCTATCAGCGACCCTCTGGGTATACTCGCCAGTCCGCTGGCTATTATCAACCGGTTCGACGAGCAGGCGGCCATAGAAAAGATTGTCAGCATCGTCCGCCAGCATGAAGTCGGGCGGGTAATTGCCGGCCTTCCGCTGAACATGGATGGCAGTCTGGGGGATCAGGCGGAAAAGACAATGTCCTTCGTCGGGGCATTGAGTCGCTACATCAACGTTCCCACGGAATACCGCGACGAGCGTCTGACCACCGTGTCTGCCCGGGAGCTTATTCAGGGGGTTAGAAAAACCAACCGTAACACCCGCTACGACGCGGCGGCCGCGGCGATTATCCTGCAGAGCTACCTGGACGCCAAGTCGCAGCGCCATCCGGACGACATGGAACCACACGCCGAATAATTGCAGTATTGTTTTACCCCGTTTCTTCTGCCTCTCCACTCCCTCATAGTTATCTATGCCTGCCCTGGCCACCCGGTATCATCTGCGGTTTAACCCGCGGGTAATAAATCTCCCTCTTATCCCTCCCCATATCAAGTACGGGGCAGGCTTTTACAAAAGAGGGCGTCTAAGAGGGGCGTAGCCCCTCTTTCAAATTACTTCCCCCTTCCCTTTATGAATACCCAAGGGAAGGGGGATATAGGGGGATAGGTTCACTTAAATAATATGGGATGACGTGGGAAAATGGCGTATAATTTTAAAGGGTGTGTCAGGGTTAGCTTTGTTGACAAGCATTTGACCCCGCAAGTATCATAGAGTTGAGAGTGTGCTTTCCGCAGGATAATTTGATATACATGACAGGATTTAAAACATGGCAGTAAAGCGAGATTACTACGAGGTGCTCGGTGTATCCCGGGACGCCTCGACGGATGAAATTAAGAAGGCATTCCGCAAGCTGGCGTTTCAATTTCACCCGGACCGGAACCGGGACGGTGACGCGGCGGAGAAATTCAAGGAAGTCAACGAGGCTTATGAAGTCCTCTCCGACGCCGATAAGCGCGCCGCTTACGACCGATTCGGGCACAGCGGCGCCGAGGGCATGTTCGGGCGGGGCTTCGAGGGGTTCGGATTCGGCGACTACGGAGATATCTTCGAGGACTTTTTCAACTTCTTCAGCGGCGCGGGTACGACTACCACGCGGCAGGCGCCGCGGCGCGGCAATGACCTGCGTTACCGGATTAACATCACTTTCGAAGAAGCGGCCCTGGGCTGTGAGAAGGAAATCAGCATCTCCCGCACCGAGGTCTGTGCTACCTGTCACGGCACCCGTGCCAAGCCGGGCAGCCAGCCGGTACGCTGTACCGAGTGCAACGGCACGGGACAGGTGCGGCGCGTGCAGCGCAGCCTGTTCGGGCAGTTCGTTAATACGGCGGTCTGCGGCAAGTGCCACGGCGAAGGTTCTATAATCACTGAAGCATGCCCGGACTGTAAAGGCTCCGGCTTACAGAAGCAAAAGAGAAATATCTCCGTCAAGGTACCCGCCGGCATCGACGACGGTAACGGTATCCGCATCTCCGGCGAGGGCGACGCCGGTTCCCGCGGCGGTTCTCCGGGTAACCTCTACGTGGTAATATCCGTAGCCCGTCACGAATTCTTTACCAGGGACGGCGATAATGTTATCTACGAACTGCCGGTTAATTTCGCCCAGGCGGCTCTGGGGACGGAAGTTGAAGTGCCTACTCTTTACGGCGATAGTAAGCTGAAAATCCCCTCCGGCAGCCAGAACGGTAGAGTCTTCAAGCTGAATAACAAGGGAATTCCCCACCTGCGCGGCGGTGGTCGCGGCGACCAGCTGGTTGTCCTGCGCGTAAAGACACCGGAATCGCTTAACAAGGAGCAGCGCAGGTTGTTCGAGGAACTGGCAAAGAGCCTGGAAGAGGACAAATAGACAGGACTTTATTCTTCCTGTTTGGCGGAGGTCTTTTTCCTGCGCCGGAATAGGGAGAACAGCCGCCATCGCTTTCCGGCAAGTTCGTGTCTGGCGTTGCCACCCATGAGATCTACCGCCGCCTGGTGGGGGTCGGCGTCTTCGTACAGTACCTGGTAAATTTTTTCCGTAATCGGCATTTCCAGACCCATCTGCTCGGCGAGACTCGTGGCGACCAGGGTGGTGTTCACCCCCTCGGCTACCTCGGACATCGAATCCATGATTTCTCCAAGGGGGCGTCCTTTGGCGAGTTCCGAGCCGACATAGTGGTTACGGCTGAGCGGGCTGGAGCAGGTAGCGATTACGTCTCCCAGCCCCGCCAGTCCGGAGAAGGTGAGGGGATTCGCCCCCATAGCCATGCCCAGGGCGGTAATTTCAGTCAGGCCGCGCGTGATAAAAGCGGCTTTGGCGTTATCGCCGTAACCCAGCCCGTCGGCGATGCCCGCCCCGAGGGCAATGATATTCTTCAGGGAACCCCCCAGCTCTACTCCGATAACGTCCAGGTTCGTAAAAACGCAAAAATTGGGGCATGTCAGCAGCCTTTGGGCCTTCTTGGCGGTCTCCCTGTCCTCGGAGGCTGCCACAGCGGCGGCGGGGTGATTATCTATAATTTCCCGGGCGAGGTTGGGTCCGGAAAGAACGCATATATTGGACACGAAGTGCTCGTCGATTTCCTCGGTGATAACCTGCGACATGCGTTTGTTGCTGCCGAGTTCCAGCCCCTTGGCGGCACTGATAATGATGGTCGATTTGGTAAGGTGGTTGGCTACCTGCGAGATGTTCTGGCGCATGGTGGCTGATGGTACTGCGAGGATAACGGCGTTGGCGTCTTCGAGCGCTTCTGCCATCTTGCCGGTAACTATCATCTGTTCCGGCAGGACGACATCCGGCAGGCGGGCGGGGTCGGAGCCTTTTTTCCTGATTAATTTGGCTTCTTTTTGCGTCCTTGCCCAGAGCCGGACCTCGGTGCCTTTGCCGGCAAGCAGTATCGCCAGCGTTATTCCCCATGTGGTAGTGCCTATAACTGCAATCTTCTGCATTTCATACAGCCTGTGTTTTTTCTGCGGCGCGGTGGCCGTTATTTGGGGTTATTGGACGAGGGTGAAGTCTCGACGTTTGCCTTATCGCCTATCCTGCGCTCCGTGCCGGATACCAGCCTTATTATATTATCACGGTGCATTATGTAGATAAATACGGCGCATATCATGGCATAAGTTACATATTCGATTGGCGGGTATGGTTTCAGAAAGTCGATTCTCATCAGGTTGAGCATTGTCAACATGATGAAGGCGGTAACGGCACCGATTATGGAACCGAGCGACATGTATTTGGTCCTGAAGCCGATAATGAGTATCAGTCCTCCGCCGACCACCGCCGCCGGCCAGTGCAGAGCCATCAGCCCGCCGATGAACGTAGCCACCCCGCGTCCGCCCTTGAATCTGAGGAAGACGGACCACGTGTGCCCGGCAATCGCCGCCAGCGCCGCCAGTACCTTGGCGCTTTCGTACCAGGTGAACCCCACGGTGGAACCGTTGACGTAGCCGCTGAATATCAGCCCGGCGAGGAGAACCGCTGCGACGCCCTTGCCCATGTCGAGGAGTAGCGAGACCGCCGCCGCCTTTTTACCCGCCGCCCGCATCACGTTAGTCATGCCTATTTTGCCGCTGCCGACCTCCCTGACATCCTTCTTGGCAAACAGCCGGGCTATCAGCAGTCCGAAGGGTATCGAGCCCAGCAGGTACCCGATGACGACTACGGCAAGGTAAAGCAGTACGGTCATTCTTCACCCCTTGTCTTGAAGACCATGCGGAGCGGCGTGCCGGTAAAGCCGAATGCATCGCGCAACTTGTTTTCCAGGTAGCGGCGGTAGGAGAAGTGGATAAGCCGGGTGTCGTTGGTGAAAAAGACGAAAGTAGGCGGATTTGTCTCCGCCTGAGTGGCGTAAAAGACCTTTAGCTGCTTGTTCCTTATTCTGGGTCGGTTATGAGAAGCGACTGCCTGCTGTACTACGCTGTTGACCTTGGCAGTGGATAATCTTTTAAGCCTCTCCTGGTACACCTGGTTAACCTGAGGCATAATTCTCTCTACTCCCTGTCCTGACTTAGCCGAAGTATATAATATCGGGGCGTAAGAGGCAAACTTAAACTGGCTTTTAATCAGCCTGTTCCAGGCGGCTATGTCTTTATTTTCAATCAGGTCCCACTTGTTGGCGATGATAATCATGCCCTTGGCGGCTTGCTGGATATAACTGGCAACGTGCGTATCCTGGCTCGTTACCGCCTCGGTGGCATCCAGTACCAGCAGGACTACGTCAGCCCGGTCAATCGCCCGTAGGGTGCGGATGACGCTGTAGCGTTCCACCCCGGCTTTCACCCTCCCCCGCCGTCTGATTCCGGCCGTATCAATAAGTAGCACATTTTCACCGTTAAAGTCAAACAGCGTATCGACGGCGTCGCGGGTGGTCCCCGGTATATCGTCGACTATGGCGCGCTTGTTGCCCACCAGGGCGTTCAGCAGCATCGACTTACCCACGTTGGGTCGACCCACGATGGCGACCTTAACGCCTGCCACGACGGGTTCGGCAGGGGGCGGCTCCGGCAGCAGTTCGACTATCCTGTCCATCAGGTCGGCGACGCCGCGTCCGTGGTGGGAGCTGATAACCGCCGGCTCGCCAAGTCCCAGCTCGTAAAATTCCACCGCCTCCATCTCCAGGCGTTCGTTGTCCGCCTTGTTTGCCACCAGCATTACCGGCTTACTGGAGCGGCGGAGCATGTCCGCTATCTCGAAGTCGGACCGCGTCAAGCCGTCTTTCACGTCCACCATGTCGATGATTACGTCCGCATCGGCAATGGCTGTCTCAATTTGTGCCTGGATACCCTGGGCGATGGTCGTGTCTTCCGGTTCGATTTCCAGCCCGCCGGTATCTATCATGGTGAAGTCGTACCCCTGCCAGGAAACGTCCGCCAGATTACGGTCACGCGTAGTCCCCGGCATATCTTCGATGATAGCCAGAGGTTTCCCCACGATCCTGTTGAGGAGGGTGGACTTGCCGGCATTGGGGCGACCGACGATGGCGACAATAGGCTTGGTCATGGACGTTTTCTTTCTACCGATTATCTCGCTGCGGGCAGCTCGCGGGCCAGTTTCACGCTCGGGGCTTCTATCTGCGTCCGGGCGATTGTCTTCAACTCCATAATAGCGTTCCGGAAGCTCTCCACGAAGGCGTTATATTCCGTAATGAACCGGTTGTACTGCTCGATAACGTCCTTGGGCACTTCAAACCTGTCCACTATCTCGCAGAACTGCTCCGTGAAATCGTAATAATGATTATTAAGAGCCCAGAGCTCGTTGATGTGGGTATGCAGGAAGTTGTCATACCGCCGATTCCGCAGGTCGGTCTCCACCCTGGTGGAGAAGTGGTCCGACCACGAATCGAAAATGTGGTGTGTCATCTCGCAGCCCCTTGCCCATTCCCACACCTGCGGGTTCTCGATGCTGAACAGGTTGTCTATCACCGTGAAGATAGTCTGTGAAGAATTGCCCAGGAAACGCCGGTTGAAGTACGTTGCCAGCTGCGTCAGCCTTACGGACTGTTTTTCCAGTTGACTCTGCCTGGCGTTGATAACGGAAACAATCAAACCGATACACAGGACCACCACGAGCACCGGTATCATGATATTGATGGATAAATCGTCGTAGTAGATAAGACTTAAGACGGCTATGGCGGTTATCAGAGCCGGATACCAGCCGCGACTTACTATGCTCTTAAACATAATGCCTCCAAATTCACTAATAATCGGGAAGCGGTATTTCCAGTCCCCCCAGTATTTCCGCCAGCAGCGCTTTCTGGGCATGGAGCCTGTTTTCCGCCTGGTCAAAGACCACCGACTGCGGACAGTAGATGATATTCTCCGCCACTTCCTCGCCGTGGTGGGCGGGGAGGGGGTGCATCAGTATGGCATCCTTTTTCGCCAGCGATAGCAGCTTCTCGTCCACCTGGTAGTCGGCGAACGCGGTACGGCGTTCTTCCGCCTCGGTCTCCTGTCCCATGCTGGCCCAGACATCGGTATAGACGATATCCACGTCGTCAGCTGCCTCTTGCGGGTTATCCGTGCAGAATATCTCCGCATTATTTTCCGCGGCGAACTCCTGCGCCTGCTGTAATAGACCTATATCTACCTCGTACCCGCGCGGGGAAGCTATGCGAAAGTTCATCCCGGTGAGAGCCGCCGCCAGCATCAGGCTGTTGGCGCAATTATTACCGTCGCCGATGTATGCCAGCATCAGTCCTTCTAGGTTGCCCTTGTGCTCGTGAATAGTAAGGACGTCAGCCAGCGCCTGGCACGGGTGCTCCAGGTCGGACAGGGCGTTGATAACGGGTATATCCGCATATCTTGCCAGCGTCACCACCGTCTGGTGTGAGAACGTGCGGGCGGCGATGGCGTTGGCGTAGCGACTCAGCACCTGGGCGACGTCGGCGGGAGACTCGCGTTTGCCCAGTCCTACCTCCTCGGGAGACAGGTACAAGCAGTATCCCCCCAGCTGCCGCATACCCACGTCGAAGCTTACGCGCGTACGGGTGGATGGTTTTTCGAACATCAGCACCAGCACCTTCTCGCTTAAGAGGGTGCTCCAGCCTTCGGCTTTTATAGCTACCGCGTTGTATGTAAGTCTCCGTATATCCTCGCGGGTAAGGTCTGATATGGAAAGAAAGTCTTTGCCCTCCAACGTAACCTCCTGTATTCAACCAGTATATCATGAAAATGCCATTGTTCAATAGTGGTGTACTTGACACTTAGCATAGCGCTTATCTAATATTCATGTGTCAGGGAGGTGACTATGACAGAGAACGAAAGATTTACCGTTTCCGGCAGTCAGGTTCTGGAGAAGGTAAAACAAATTATACGTGAGGGCAATGTCAGGCGGGTACGCCTGATACATGATGGCAGGGCGATTTTCGATATACCTCTGACCGTCGGGGCACCGGTGGCGGTGGCGGGCATACTGGCGGCGCCCTTGCTGGCGGCGATTGGAGCCTTCGCGGCTCTGGTGACCGAGTGCACCATCGAGGTGGAGAAGGTTGAAGACAAGTAGGGCATACTCCTATGGAGATACCGGATGCCGCAGCTGGTAAAGGGCGGTAAATATGTCTACGGGATGTCACGTGTCAGTTCAACTGGTGGTATCGTTATACCGCCGGAGGCGATGCGGGAATACGGGTATAAAGACGGCGATTACGTTATCCTCTTGAGCGGCAGCCGGAAGTCGGGCGGTTTCGGTGTGACCCAGAAGAGAATTCTGGAAAAGTCGGAACTGAATACGCTACTGGAGCAAATGCTTGGACTGGCGGACTATAAGATACCCGAGGCTGAGACTATTAAACAAGGCGGCAGGCGGTTCTGCTGGACGGTAATCAGGGACGGCGGCTGTATCAGGCTGACGATGCAGACGCTTGCCGATTACGGTCTTAAGCCGGGCGACCTGCTGGCGGTGGGGCGGGGCAGCTATATATCCATCGCTTTTATCGCCGGAGGTACTATCCACGAAGAAGCGATGAAGCACCCGGAACTGGAGGTATTCGAAGGGTAAATGGTAGAAATCATCCTGGTACGCCACGGTGAGACCGCTCTCAACGCCGGTGAAATATTCCGGGGTCTGGTGGATGTGGAGTTGAACGATATCGGGCTGCGGCAGGCGGAAGCGCTTGCCGAATACCTCTCCGGCGAGAAAATAGATATTGTGTATTCCAGTCCCCTGAAAAGGGCTGTGAAAACCGCCGAAGCTATCGCTCGACACCACGACCACGAAGTCAATATCGTGCGGAACCTTATCGATATTGATTACGGCGAGTGGCAGGGACTGCCTTTAAAGGAGATAACGGAGAAGTACCGTGAGATTTACCGGGACTGGATGGATACCCCGGAACAGGTGAGGATTCCGGGCGGCGAATGCCTGGCGGATGTCAGCAACCGGGCGATGCCTTTCGTGGAGGACGCGGTGATGAGGTGCGGGGAGGGAAGGATTGTCTTCGTGTCTCATCGCGTGGTCAACAAGGTTATTATCTGCAGTCTGCTGGGGCTGGGCAACTCACATTTCTGGAACATAAAGCAGGACACCTGCGGCATTACCCGCTTTACCTTCGGCGAAGGCAGAGTAGTGCTTACCTGCCATAACGATACTTCGTTTCTCAAATCTATCGAGGGTATTCGCAGGACGGATTTCTAATTTTCAGCCTTTCCTCTCTTTACAGAGTCGGCTACGGGGTTTACAATGGTCTTATGGCATTTTAACAGGATTGGGGGTGAATAATCATGGATATTGAATGGTTCCGCGACCTGGTGATATGTATTTTCGGTCTGGGAGCGGCGATAGCCGTTATCATACTGGCGGTACTGGCTTGTATTATGTTTGCGAAAATACAGCCGATACTGAAGTCTGTAAAGTCAACTACCCGGACCGTAGAGAATATATCTACCTGCGTGGAGGAAGAGGTGGTGAAACCGCTTTCCCAGCTGGCTGCTTTAATCCAGGGCATCCGGGGGGCGGTGAGTATGTTCGGTAAATTTGGCAGAAACAAGGAGGAAGATTGAAATGAGTGAGAAAGATTCTGGAACCAGTTTTGCAGTAGGTTTTCTCATCGGGGCAATTGCCGGTGTGGCCATCGGCTTTCTCTATGCGCCTAAACCGGGCAAAGAGACCCGAGCTATGCTGAAGGAAAAAGCCGACGAATTCAAGGAAAAAGCCGGTGAGGTAACCGAGAAAGCCAAAGAAGCGGCGCTGGAAGCCGGAAAGAAGGTAAAGGATAAGTTCGGGCATAAGGAAGAATAAGGCCGGTTCAATCGGCTTTTCTGGCAATCCTAATTAACTGGTTGAGTACCTCATTATATTGACGAACATATTTGTTAAGCACTGGCGCCTGGTAGTTCTGGTACTGGGTATAATTTTATTCCTCTGGGTTCTCTACCTTTTGAGAACCTTCGTGCTTCCTTTTGCCATCGGTCTGGTGCTCGCCTACCTGATGATGCCTCTGGTAGGCTGGCTGGAGAGGCATATTCCTCCGCGCAACAAATGGCCCGGGTTCAGGCGCGTTTTTTCTGTCATCGTCACCTTTATCCTGCTGCTCGCCATCATCGTGGGATTTGTTTACGTCATCGTCTCGGCGGTAATGGACGCCGGGGTAAAACTTGTGGAAAGTGCCCCGTACTTCATCGGACAGAGTGTCCTCCGCGTGCAGGAGTGGTTTGAGGGGATTATCGCCAATCTGCCCGTGGAAATGCAGGAGGAACTTACCGCGGAGGTCGTCGAAGGGGGCATATCTCTGGGCAGGACGATTCGCTCGGCGCTGACAGGTGCAATCTCGGGTATTCCCGGCACGTTTAACCTGATACTGGGCTTCGCGGTGCTGCCGTTTTTCCTGTTTTACATACTTAAAGACTCGGAGAAGCTGAAGAACAGCCTTGCCACCGGATTACCCCACAGCGTGTCCTGGCACGGCAGGAACATCGTTAATATCGTCGAGAGGGTGCTGGGACGTTATATCCGGGCGCAGCTGATGCTGGGGCTTATCGTGGGGTATTTTTCCTTCGTGGGCTTGCTGCTGATGGACGTGCCGTTCCCGCTGGCGCTGGCGCTCCTGGCGGGTGTAGGGGAGCTTATACCCACCCTGGGTCCCTGGCTTGCCGGTGCGGTAGCGGTGGTCGTCGCCATTGCCATGGCGCCGGACAAAGTTATCTGGGTGGCGGTCCTTTACGTGGGCATTCAACTGGTGGAGAATAACCTGCTGGTGCCTAAAATCCAGAGCGCTTACCTCCGCATCCACCCCGCCGTAATGATTGTGCTGCTGGTCTTCGGCGCTTACATTGCCGGGTTCTGGGGCATATTGCTGATAGGCCCGATTACCGCGACGCTGGTGGAGGTCTTCAAGTACGTGCGGGAGCGTTACCGCGCCCAGAACCCCCCGGAGGAACTCAAGCCCCCCGCCTCCCCCGAGACTGTGGAGACCCCTTAACCGCCCGCCTCCTCGTTTTTTAACTTTTTCCACCCATGCCTTCCTCGTGGAATCCGTGGCTTAGCCCGCCTGTATATACTGGGCGAGTTAAATTAATGATGAATGTAAGGTCGCGGGCCTTATACAAACCAGCAAGCTGAGAACCATGGACGCGATACTCTAATCAGTCACATCACGTCGTATGAATATTATGGAAGCAACAATAATACTGGCCGCGCCGTAGGCTAAAGAAAATATAAGCGCCGTTGAGTACTCTATATTAAACGTGCCGCCTGATGCCAGTGCACCCAGTACCGTAGCCGGGAGTCTGGTACCAACAGACTCCACAAATTGTCCTATCAGCAACTCGAATATGAGCAGGAATCCCACTCCGGCGGATATGGAAATTGCCGCCGAGCGTGTCGTTATCGCCAGCACACCGCCTATCAATCCCCAGATAATAGTTGCCAGAGAGATATTTGCGAATCCAATTAATAAATCGCGTATTCCCAGCCAGCTCAACCAGGCATCCACAGGTATATTTTCTCCGGGCGCCATCGCCAGAGATGCCAGCATCGTTACTACGGCTGCCCCGGCGGTGATAAGAACGACAAAGGAAGATAACGTAAGTAGCTTTCCGAAAAATAGTCGAAAACGGTTGGGTTCCATGACGAGAAGAATCCTGATGGTGCCTTTTTCATAATCACGGGCTATGTTCGTGGCGAATATGGCCAGCGCGATTAAACCGATAAACGATGAAGCGGAATAAATACCAATAATCCAGCCCCCCGGTGCTGCCAGTTGTTCCGGCCCCGGCGCTATCCCAAAAGGCCCGCGAAACTGTCCGGCGTCTGTCGCGGCATCCATGAAATTGAACATGGTGCCCATGAAAGCAAATAACACTACCGGCCCCATCCAACCTAACAAGTTAACCGGTCGCGCTATCTTGAGCCATTCCGATGAAAACACACGGCTCATTATTTACCTGCCTCCCCGCGTGTCATCTTCAGAAATATATCTTCGAGAGATTCACACTGAGGCCGTAATTCCCGCAGGTTGACCCCTTTAGACGTAGCCAGCCGGTTCAGCTCGGAGCTCCATTCCTTCGGGGCAGTGATGATGATAGCATCATCCTCCTGGCGGAACAGATGACCGGCCTCGCTGACGATTTTGGTAAGCAGGGGCATATCCGCCGTGTTTTCCGGCACCGCATATACAGCTTCACAGGCTTTTTCCATAATATCCGCAAGTTCTCCGGCGAATACCAGTCTGCCGTTGTGAATCATTACAAGACGGTCTGCTTCGGCCTCCACCTCGGAGAGCAGATGTGTAGAGATGAAAACAGTCCTCCCTGATCTGCCTATCTGACGAAGGAGGTTCCTGATTTCCACGATACCGGCCGGGTCGAGGCCATTCGTGGGTTCGTCCAGCATGAGCAGTTCCGGGTTGGGGAGTAACGCTACCGCTATGCCCAGTCGCTGCTTCATCCCCAGTGAGTAATTAGCTACCTTATCACCGGCACGGGAAGACAACCCGACTATTTCCAATGCCCATGGTACCTGTTCAGGGGGAAATCCTCCGAGCTTGGCCAGGGCTTTGAGATTTTTGGAGCCGCTGAGGCTGGGATAGAATACGGGTGATTCTATAAGCGCGCCGACTTTGTTCAGGTAGGCCGATGGAGAGCAGATGCCGTGACCGAGAACTTTGGCATTACCCCCCGTAGGCTTAATCAGGCCGAGAAGTACGCGAATCGTGGTGCTTTTACCGGCTCCATTCGGCCCGACAAAACCGATTACGCCTCCACGTGGCATCTCAAAAGTCAGGTCGTCAACTGCTTTCAGCTTCCCGAACGTTTTCGTCAAGCCATTAGCCGACAGTGCCGGGCCGTCACCGATGTCTATATTAGAAAGGTTCTTCACAACTCCATCCTCTATTAGTCCATTAGTCAGTGAAGTCCCTCTTTTTCATAATAGCAGATTGTAGTAAATAATCAACAATGCCACGCCCCGCCTGACATAGCGAGCGCTGCGTAGCAATCCGCCCCTTGATTTACCCCAGACACCCCATCACACCGTCTCGGTCCCGAAATAGTACCTTGCCGCTTCGACGACACGCAGTACCCGGCCTCCGACGACGATTTGTGCAATCTTGGCGTCTCTCATCAGTTTTTCCATTTTTCCCTCTTTGGAGTACCCGTAAGACCCCATGAGTTCCAGGCCTCGATTAATGGCTCTCCAGGCACAATCGCCCACGACGTTGGCACACACGCTGGCCATCGTCAGCTGCTTGGGATCCCAGGGAGGGCCGTACACATCGGCGCGGTCAAGGCGCTCAAGCGTGTTCCAGAGGAACATCTCGGCGCTGACCATGTCGGAGGCAATCTGGCCAAGCTCATACACTATGGGGCCGTGTTCCTTCATCGGTTTACCCGCGGTCTCCCGGTTATCGACGTATTGTTTCAGGATTTCATAGGCCCTTCTCATTATGCCGACCGAAAACGTTGCCGCGGCTCCACGCGCCCCGGTACACCAGGCCGTCAGGGCCTTTACCGCGTTATCGCCTTCCTGGATGCAGTTTTCTGCCGGCACATGCACGTTATCGAACCAGATATCCCCGTTCGTATCCAGAGCCGTGCCCATTTTCTGGTAGGGCTTGCTGGTCGATACGCCGGGAGTATCGACGGGGACGGCAATCAACGCCAGATTGTCCGGAAATTCCTTGCCTTCCACCGCACATACGACGGCAAACATCTTCGCCTCTCTATAACCGGACGGCCACAGTTTATGACCGTTGACGACCCATTCCTTGCCCTCCCGTCGTGCTCTGGTCCTTATCTGCGCCCCTTTGAGTCTCATGTCCTCGATGGCGCCGCCGCCGTGGGGCTCGGTAAGCGTACTGGCGATTAAATAGGGTTCGTCTCGCAGGAGCAGTTCGGCGAACTTTTTCAGTATAAAATCGTTCGGTACAGGCATGCTGGCGAAAGCAACCGCCCCGCCGCTGATGAACCCGGACTCCGCGAAACCGTGGTCGCCCCTGGTGAGTTCCAGGATAACGGCGGCATTCTCAATCATCGAGAACCCGCCCATCCCGCCGTACTGAGGGGGCACGAACGTCTTTTGTAAGCCCAGGTCTATCCATAGTTTCTTGAACAGGTCTCTAACGAACGTGCGTTCCTCTCTTTCCGTCCAGTCCCAGTACTCATCGAATTCACCTTCATGTGGCAGTACTTCTTTATTAACAAAATCTCTCAGGGTGTTGCAGTACATTTTCACTTCTTCACTAATCAGGTGGTCTGGTCTAAAAAATACGTCTGTTTCCATCGCACTCCTTCTATGATTATAATTGGTAATTTGATTTTACCGGGAAGCTGATATGTCAGAGTATTATAATTATTCCCTCCCAGAGATGTCAACAGCTCGCTCGCCGGCGTTCTTAATCCATGGGTTCAG
>CAZPAS010000018.1:0-20582 GCA_964584575.1 uncultured Dehalococcoidaceae bacterium
GTCCCAAGGGGGAGCCGATTATCTGTTCGGCAAGGGGGCTAGGGGGATGGATTTACATCCACAAACTTAACATAAAACGATTAACGAATTCCCGTAGCTAATCACGCCTGGAAATTCAGGCAAAAATCCCTTAAAACAAATCCTTCTAGTAACTTTTCACTCCCCATGATAAAATAGTCTTGTATCACTCGCAGGAAAGGAATGCCATGCCCGCGCCCGTAAGAGTCCGCTTCGCCCCCAGTCCCACCGGCAAGCCGCACGTCGGTAATATCCGCACGGCTATGTTCAACTGGCTCATGGCGCGCCGTCACGGCGGCACGCTCGTCCTCCGCATCGAGGACACCGACGTCGCCCGCCGGGTGGAAGGCGCCGAGGCAGCCATCATGGACGGACTACGCTGGCTCGGGCTCGACTGGGATGAAGGACCCGACGTCGGCGGCGAATACGGCCCCTACTATCAGTCGGAACGACTCGACCTCTACAGGCAGGCCGCCAGCAGGCTCGTCGAGCAGGGCGACGCCTACTACTGCTACTGCTCCCCCGAGCGACTCGAAGACGTACGTAAACAGCGCGCCGCCAGCAAGGAGACCACCGCCTACGACCGGCACTGCCGCGACCTCTCTCCCGCCGAGCGAGCCGAGAAAGAAGCCGAAGGCATCGTGCCCGTCGTCCGTTTCAAGGTCCCCCTGGAAGGCAAGACTACCTTCAACGACCTCATTTACGGCGACGTCACCTTCGAGCACGCCACCATCGACGACTTCGTGCTCCTCAAGTCGGACGGCTATCCCACCTATCACCTCGCCAATGTCGTCGACGACTCCGCCATGAAAATCAGCCACGTCATTCGCGCCGAGGAGTGGATATCCAGTACCCCCCGCCATCTCCTCATCTACCGCGCCCTGGGCCTGGAGCCGCCCCGCTACGTCCACCACCCCATGATACTGGGACCCGACCGCGCCAAGCTCAGCAAGCGCCACGGCGACGTATCCATCATAGACTACCGCGAGCACGGCTACCTCCCGGAGACCATGCTCAACTTCCTCGCCCTCATCGGCTGGTCCCTCGATGACAAGACAGAAATTATGACCCGCCAGGAGTTAATCGACTCATTCTCCCTGGATAGAATCGGCAGGACGGGCGCCGTCTTCAACAAGGACAAGCTCGACTGGATGAACGGGGTGTATATCCGCGGCCTTGATATCGACGACTTAACGCAGAGAGTCTTGCCGTTCCTGGAGAAAGGCCTGCCGCCGGAGGTAAAACGACCGCTGGACGCCGACTATATTCGCCGGATGATGCCGCTGATACGGGAGAGAATAAACACCCTGGAGGAAGCCGCCACTTATGCCGACTTCTTCTTCATCGATACACCGGAATACGAAACCTCGCTGCTGATAGGCAAGAAGATGACCGGGGAGACCTCGCTGGAGGCGTTGAAAGCCGCCGAAGAAAGACTGGCCCAGCTCGCTGCCTTCGACCATGATATACTGGAAGAAACGCTCCGCTCTCTTGCCGGGGAACTGGGACTCAAGGCGGGGCAGCTTTTCGGACTGCTCCGCACGGCTGCCACCGGTCGTACCGCCACCCCTCCGCTTTTTGAAACGATGGGCGTGCTGGGCAAAGAAAGATGCCTGAAAAGGATTAAACTTGCGATTACCAAACTGGAAAACAACTGAAACGGATAAGAAGGAAAGGAGGACAATATACCATGACTACAGAAGGTGCTAAAAGCCAGAGCGATTTTATCCGGGATATTGTCCGCCAGGACCTTCTGACGAACAAGTACGACGGCCGGGTGCATACCCGGTTCCCGCCGGAGCCCAACGGCTACCTGCACATCGGGCACGCCAAGGCTATCTGGATAAGTTTCGGCATCGCCGAGGAGTTCGGCGGGCTGACCAACCTGCGCTTCGACGATACCAATCCCGTCAAGGAAGAGCAGGAGTATATCGACTCCATCATACGGGATATACACTGGCTGGGATACGACTGGGAAGACCGGCTGTACTATGCCTCGGACTACTTCGAGCAGATGTATGAATACGCCCTGCAGCTTGTCGAGGCAGGCAAGGCATACGTCGATGAACTTAGCGCGGGGGAAATCCGGAGCTACCGCGGCACGCTGACCGAGCCGGGCAGGATGAGTCCCTACCGGGACCGACCGGTGGAGGAAAACCTGGATTTGTTTAAACGTATGCGCGCCGGGGAATTCCCGGACGGTTCGCGCGTGCTAAGGGCGAAGATTGACATGGCTTCCAACAACCTGAATATGCGCGACCCCGTCATGTACCGCATTCTGCATGCCAGACATCCCCGCGCCGGCGATAAGTGGTGTATTTATCCCATGTACGACTGGGCACATGGACTTGAAGATTCCATCGAAGGGATTACCCATTCCCTCTGCTCGCTGGAATTCGAAGACCACCGTCCGCTCTACGACTGGTTCCTCATCGAACTGGGCGTCTATCGTCCGCGGCAGATAGAGTTCGCCAGGCTCAATCTGAACTATACCGTGATGAGTAAGCGCAGACTGCTGGAACTGGTGCGGGAAGGGTTAGTACGGGGTTGGGACGACCCGCGCATGCCGACCCTCTCCGGTTTGCGCCGCCGCGGCTACACGCCGGAGGCCGTCCGGGCCTTCTGCCAGCGCACGGGGGTAGCCAAGACTAACAGCACCGTCGATATCGCCTTCCTTGAGCACTGCCTGCGGGAAGACTTAAACCTGCGGGCGCCGCGGGTCATGGGCGTACTGCGTCCGTTGAAGCTGGTCATCGATAATTACCCGGAAGGGCAGGTGGAGGAATTCGATGCGGTGAACAACCCGGAGGACCTCGCCGCCGGGACGCGTAAAGTGCCTTTTTCGCGGGTACTGTATATCGAACAGGAAGATTTCATGGAAGAACCCGCGCCGAAATATTTCCGCCTGGCGCCGGGTCGTGAAGTAAGGTTGAGGTACGCGTACTTCGTGACCTGCACGGGCGTGGTCAAGGATGAAAAAACCGGAGAGGTGGTCGAAGTCCACTGCACTTATGACCCGGATACGAGGGGCGGAAATGCCCCGGACGGGCGTAAGGTCAAATCGACGATACACTGGGTTTCCGCGGAGCACGCCCTGGAAGCTGAAGTACGGCTTTACGAGCACCTCTTTACCAAGGAAGACCCCACGGATGTGGAAGACGGAAAAGACTACAGGGATTACTTAAACCCGGATTCGCTGGAGATATTGAAGTCATGCCGGGTCGAATCAAGTCTTGCCGGTGCCCCGCCGGAGAGCCGGTACCAGTTTGAAAGGCAGGGGTATTTCTGCGTTGACCCCGATTCGTCACCGGAGAGACTTGTATTCAATCGTATAGTGTCGCTGCGGGATACCTGGGCAAAGATACAGAAGCAGCAGCAATAACCACTTTCCGCTTTCTATCGTATATCCTCATGGCAAAGAAAAACGGGCAACCGGACCTGAAACCCTGGCTTGTCGTCCTCGTCGCTCTTCTGGACGATGTTGCCGCACTGGCGCTGGCCTTCGTTATACTCTGGTACTTCGATGTCAAGATATCACTCGTAGGTATAATCGTCATCGGGCTGGTGCTGGGCACCATTATATTCATCGTGCACCGCGCCATCGTCCCCAGCCTGCGCCGGAGGAAGGTGACCGGCGCCGAGGGGATGGTGGGGCTTACGGGCGAGGTGACGCAGGCGCTGACGCCGAAAGGCGTCATTAAAATCGGGGGCGAATACTGGAAAGCCAGGTCGGTCGAAGAGGAAATAGACGTGGATGAGGAAGTAGAAGTGACGGCAATAAAGGGTCTGGAAGTGGAGGTCAGGCGGAGGAAATGACGGACGTTCAGGAGCCGGGGTATATTTCCTTATACCGTTCGGGAGAACTGGAGCGCCGCGCGGAAAGGCTGGAAGCCAGGCTGGCGGAGTGCGATATCTGCCCGCGGGAGTGCGGCACCAAAAGACTCAAGGGGAAAGTGGGTTCCTGCAACTCGGCGTATCTCCCGATTGTTACGACGGTCTGCGACCACCACGGCGAGGAGCCGGTGCTATCCGGCAGTCGCGGCTCGGGGACGATATTCTTCGGCAACTGTAATATGCGGTGCGTCTATTGCCAGAACCACCAGATAAGCCAGGACCCCGAAAACCAGAAGTGTAACGAGGTGAGTATCCAGGTGCTGGCGGAACGCATGCTGTATTTGCAGGACGAATTGAGGTGCCATAATATCAACCTGGTGACGCCTTCCCACTTCGTGCCCCAGATTGTCAGGGCGGTGCTGGAAGCGGTGCCGCTGGGACTCCGCCTGCCGCTGGTCTATAACACCAGCAGCTACGATTCTGTAGAAACGCTGCGTGAACTCGACGGCATCGTCAGCATTTATCTGGCGGACTTGCGCTACGCCTCCAACCAGATGGGCAGGAAATACTCGCGGGTACGCCATTACGCGGACAGTTCCCGTGCCGCTATCAAGGAGATGTTCCGGCAGGTCGGCAACCTGGAAGTCGATGACGAAGGTATTGCCGTCAGGGGACTGATAATCCGTCACCTGATACTCCCCAATGACATCGCCGGCAGTGAGGACTCGCTTACCTGGCTCGTCGATGAAATATCGCCGCAGGTAGCGGTCAGTATCATGTCGCAGTACCACCCGGCGTACCGCGCCTATAAATATGAAGAACTGAACCGGAGAATAACCCCCGGGGAATACGCTGCGGTGGTCGGACTGGTGGAACGACTGGGGATGGAGAACGGCTGGCTGCAGGGCATGGAGTCCGCCAAATATTACCTGCCGGATTTTGCAGCAGATGAACCGTTTACGGAGGGACAATAAAGTAATGAGAGACGTTTACTGATGCTATCTCTTGCGCTTGGTGAAGGCAAAGCGGATTTTCTTGCCGTTCGGCTTGTCTTTTTTATTTACGTTTTCCAGAAAGGTCTGAAGGTCTTTCGTGGGTTTTTCTGGTTTATCAGCCATTTCGTTATCCTTGCGACGATTTACAGATTTCAAGTCCTTATTATACCATATACACAGTCTCGAAGCCAAGCGGGGAATAGTGATGGTGAATAGTCTGGATAATCTCGTACGCCTGACCGGGGCACAGTTAGAGCAGGGTGCCGAGACGCTCGTGCGGGCATTTCAGGACTACCCGTTGACGGTCTATTTCAACCCGGACCCGAGCGAGCGAAAAACACAGATTACTGACGGCTTTGCATCGTTGCTGCGTTTCGGCGTTATGTACGGGGAGGTCTACGCTACCTCTCCGAAAATGGAGGGAGTGGCGATATGGCTTCCTTCCGAGAATGCCGATAAAACGCTGTGGCGGCAGATAAGGTGCGGTAATTATTCCGCTTTAAAAGGCGTATTTAAAAAGAAACCGTCAAGGCAGCGTGCTTACGGCGAATATACCAATGCGGTCCACAAACGCCGGGCTCCTTTCCCTCACCTGTATCTACAACTGCTGGGGGTTGACCCTGCCTGTCAGGGCAGGGGGTATTCCAGCCGGCTGCTCAGAGCCATGTTTTCCAGAATCGACGGAAAGGGCTTGCCGTGCTTCCTGGAGACACAGGTGGAAAAGAACGTGGGTATTTACGAACACTTCGGGTTCAGGGTCGTCGAAGAAGGCTTTGTGCCGGGCAGCGAGGTAAAATCGTGGGCGATGCTGAGGGAAATTCGCCTTTATTGACGTCATCATGCTTTGCCGCTTAAAATAGCACCGGCAAGGAGAAGAATATGAAGCATATCTGGGCGCCGTGGCGCATCGAGTATATCCTCCAGGATAAACCGGAAGGCTGCATTCTCTGCGAGAAGCCGAAAGAGGATAAAGACACGGAGAACTATATCCTTTACCGGGGCAAAAAGAACTTTATCATGCTGAACAGCTACCCGTATAATCCCGGACATTTGCTGGTATGTCCTTACCGCCACGTTCCTGGCCTGACGGAGCTTACGGACGAGGAACGTGATGAACACTATGCGCTGGTCAGCCGGTGCATCGAAGTTCTGCGGGAGGTATTAAAGCCGGGGGGATTTAATATCGGGGCGAACATCGGGACAGAGGCGGGTGCCGGTATCGCCGACCATTTTCACAGCCATATCGTGCCCCGCTGGAACGGTGACACCAACTATACGACGGTCATGGACGATGTCAGGGTCGTGCCTCAGGCTCTGGCGGATTCATATAAAGAACTCAAAGGGAAATTCTAGAGGGCAAGCCTGTCATGCGGACAGCCCTCTGTTGACGGCATCCTTCAGCATATTTGCGCTGAGCGGCTTAATCAGGTAGTCGACGGCGCCCATCTTGAGAGCCTGCGCCCGTTGCTGCTCGCCGAAGGACGCGGTGAATACGATTATCGGAATCGATTTAGTTTCCGGATTGCTCTTCAACTGTGCCAGTATCAGCCAGCCGTTATTATCGACCAGTCTCAAATCGAGCAGCACCAGGTTGATGTCATTCTCCTTTAAAATCCTAAACGTTTCATCGGAGGTTTCAGCCTCAAGGCAGGTATAACCCTCGAACTCGATTACCCGGCAGGTAAAAGTCCGGATATCGGCATCATCTTCAATGATAAGAACGATTTTACGAGCCGGCGGTATTGTCATGCCGGCTCTCCTTCT
Source organism: uncultured Dehalococcoidaceae bacterium (assembly GCA_964584575.1). Lineage (GTDB taxonomy): Bacteria > Chloroflexota > Dehalococcoidia > Dehalococcoidales > RBG-16-60-22 > JAFGPF01. Next base: position 6,612 of record CAZPAS010000018.1, read on the forward strand.
CCGTTATACAACGGCAGCGTAAAGAAGCATCTGGTTCCTTTTCCCTCTTCACTTTCTATCCAGATTTCCCCTCCGTGAGCCTCTACCAGTCCTTTACAGATAGACAGTCCCAGTCCCGCTCCGGCGACTCCGGGTTTCTTCGGCGAGTGGAACATGCGGTTGAATACTCGCGGCAGGTCTTGTTGAGCGATACCCGTGCCATGGTCGGATACGGTGAATACCAGTTCGTGCCCTTTTCGCTTGAGGGTCAGGTTAATGTCTGTGCCTTCATCGGAGAATTTCACCGAGTTATCGATTATATTGTCCAGAATCTGCCGTATGCGCCTGCCGTCGGCGTTTACCCTGGGTAATTTCGCCGGTAAATCCAGCGTGAAATTGTAGTTAGCTGACCTTACACGTACTTCTTCAACAGCCTCCTCGCAAAGCTTGATAATGTTGGTAGATTTTTTAATGATAGAAAGCATACCGGCTTCCAGTCGTGACATCTCCAGCAGCTGCTCGATGAGTTCTACCAGGCGGTCGGCGTTCTTGTCGATGGTCTCCAGGTAATCGCGCTTTTCATGGCGCTTTAACCTGTCTTCATAATCGATAAGCATGGTAGCGAAGCCTTTGATGCTGGCGAGGGGGGTGCGGAGTTCATGAGAAATATTGGCAAGCAGTTCCGTGCGGAGTTTATCCAGTTCTCTCAAGTACTCGGTCTCGCGGGCTTTAGCTTCCATTTTCCGGTAGTCCGTAATGTCTATCGTTACGGCAAGCAGACACGGTTCGTTGCCGAGGGTGATTTGTTCGGCGGAAAATAGCATTACCCGTATATCGCCAGCCTTGGTACGCAGGCTGTATTCTTCGTTGCTGACTCTGCCCTTTTCTTTAAGCAGCGTCATCATATGCTTACGGTCACCCGGTTTCGCCCAGATACCCATTTTTTGGGAAGAATGACCGATTATCTCCTCACGACTGTATCCGGTGGCGCGGACGAAGCTGTCATTTATTTCCAGGAATTTACCGTCCGATAGCCTGGTAATGGTAATAACTTCAGGGCTGGAGCGGAATGCCTTGGAGAATTTCTCTTCCGATTCACGCAATGCCTCTTCAGCCTGCTTACGGGAGGTGACATCCCGGCATACGCAGAAGATGAGTTCCCGCTCTCCAACCGAAGCCTTGTTGATGCTGATATCAACGTCAAAGACCGTGCCGTCCTTGCGGCGATGCTTCGTCTCCAGACGTAAGCCCTCCGGTCCGATGCCTCTCCCCATATTGAGCAGTTCATCGCTTGAGAATTCGGTATCCCAGTCCCACGTGTGGAGTTTGCGGACTTCTTCGGGAGAGTACCCGAGCATATCAGCGAATCGGTGGTTCGCCTCGACAACCGCGGCATCCTCGTCGAGGACGACTATCCCGTCCAGAGACTCTTCGATGAGGATTCGCCGCCAGATGGCTTCGTTCGCCAGGGCTTCCTCGGCGCGTTTACGTTCGGTAATATCGGCGGCTGCCGCGAGCATGCAACGGTCACCCCCGATGTTGATGAAATCCGCCGAACACAGCCAGGTGCGTATCTCGCCGGATTTCATGCGGAAATGTAATTCCTCGTTTCTCATCTTGTCGTCTTCTGCCAACAGACGGCCCATTTTTTCTTCCTCTTCCGGATATACCCACAGGCTTATTTTATTGCCGCTTTTACCGGATAGTTCCTTACGGGTGTAACCCGTAGTACTTAGAAAACTATCATTCACCTCTATGTACTCGTTGGTTTTAAGATTGATTAACGTTATCATGTCGGGGCTGGACTGGAAGGCTTTGGAGAACTTAATCTCGGATTCCCGCAGCGCCTCCTCAATCTTCTTACGCTCCGTGATATCCATCGCTGACGAGATGATGCACTCCTCTCCGCCGATGTTGATAAGCTCGGCGGAGAAATTCCCGGTGTATATTTCGCCGGATTTTTTACGGAATTCAATTTCTTCGTTAGAGACTTTGCCTTTTTCCTTTAGTGTCTTTACTATCCGGGAGCGCTTTTTTTTATTTACCCAGATATCAAGCTCGGCGGTGGTGCGGCCGACCAATTCATCCCGGTTGTGACCTGTTATTCGACTGTGGCTCTCATTTGCTTCGATAATCCTGCCATCTTTCAAATCGGTAATGAGCATTGCCTGGGGGCTGGCACGAAAGGCCATGTTGAATTTTTCTTCCGAGTCCTTAAGAGCCTCCTCCGCCCGCTTACGCTCGGTTATGTCGGTTGCCGCCCCTATAAATTTGGCAGGCTTACCTGTTTCTTTATCCTGAGTGACCATGATTCGATCCAGCCACGTCATGTATGTTCCATCTTTCCTTTTCATGCGGTACTCGATTTCGTATGGTGTACCTTGCTCCAGATGGTCAAGACTCTGCCCATCAATCCAGGCGAGGTCTTCCGGGTGAACATGTTCTCGCCAGCCTTCCATGGTGCGGGGATACCCGCCCTGCTCATAGCCCAGATGAGTATCAATATCGCCGTAGAATGTAGCAATACCGGTCTGAAGGTCCCTTTCATAGACGACATCACTGGCAAGCTGGCTGGCAATGCGGAACTTCTCTTCTGACTCCTTTAACGCTTCCGCTGCCCGTTTCTGCTCGGTGATGTCCTCTCCCGTTATATGGAAGCCCACCGGTATGTTATGTACCCGGAGGAGACTGCCTCTTATCTGCAGCCAGATCCATTCACCGTCCTTGCGCTTGAATTGCATTTCCATGCGTCCGGGAGGCTGACCCAGCAGCTTTTCCTTCATTTTCTTTTTCAGGTTCTTTAGTGCTTCGGGTGGGACCAGGCCAAGCTTAAAAGCGTTCTTGCCGACCAGTTCCTCCCAGGAATATCCGGTAGTCCGCAATATGGCATTATTCACGTAGGTGATTTTACCGGTCAGGTCTGCGTTCAAGATACCAAAAGCAGTCTCTTCGACCAGCGCCTTATATTTCTGCTCGGACTCCCGCAGCGTCTCCTCGATACGTTTTCGCTCGGTAGTATCGTGCTGAATAACAACGATACGTCGCTCGCTGCCTATTTTCAATAGGCTGATATTCAGCTCGGTCCAGCCGGTGGTCCCGTCTTTACACCGGTACTGTGTCTCAAACGGCTTCGGTATTTCGCCTCTGAGCAGCGATTTGAACAGACGGAGATACCCGGGTATATCTTTAGCCCGGAGCGTGGCTATTTTCGTGAAGTGCTTGCCTGCGAACTCGCCGGGTGTATACCCTCCCTTTTCATAGACGGCAGCGTTGCAGTATAATATCGTCCCCTTCATGTCCAGGATAGTGACACCTATGGGAAACATGTCGAATAGATTACCATGGATTTCCTGTAAATTACCGATTGAAGCCTGGGCGCGCGGGGACTCTGCATCCGGGTCAGGGTGAGTCGCAAGTTGCTCCCGCATTTGTTGAAGTTCTTCTATCAGCTGTTTCTTTGTCTTTTGCGAGTCTTTCATACTATTATCATGGAAAATTCCATTGTGTCATATTTCTACCACTTGCTTTGCCAGTTGTCAAGATTCCGAAGTGTTCAGTCTGTTCATTCCGGTCAATCAGGGAAATATTTTAGGGCGATATTTTATAGTTTCTGCATATTGAAATGGGTGAGGAGGTTGCGATAGCATGATAACAGGGGACAAATGTCAGGGAGGTAAGGGTATGAAAAATTACGATGCAATCATCATCGGTTCCGGGTGCGGGGCAATTATATCTGACGAGGCGGCGGCACATGGATTGAAGACGGCGCTTATCGATAAGGGACCGCTGGTCGGGGGGACCTGTCTGAACTGGGGCTGCATACCATCGAAACAGTTGATATATCCGGCGGACAGAATCGTGGAGATTGAGGAGTCCGGCAGGCTGGGGATTACCGCCGGGGTGACCAATATCGATTTTCCCGCCATCATGAGGCGGGTGAGGCGGTCGCGGCAGGAAAGCCAGACTCACCTCCGGGAGGGCATCGGGCAGGCGGCGAACCTGGATTTCTACGAGGGCGAAGCCCGTTTCGTGGCTGACTACACGCTGGAGGTCAACGGTGAGAAGATGAAGGGCAAAAATATCTTTATCGCCACCGGCTCGCGACCCTTCGTACCTCCCATTAAGGGACTGGAAGACGTGGAGTACCTTACCAACGAATCGGTGCTGGAGCTGCGGGAGCGACCGGACAGCCTGATAATCATCGGCGGGGGCTATATAGCCGTGGAGTACGGGCATTTCTTCGCGGCGATGGGCACGAAGGTGACCATCCTGGAAATGGCGGACCGGCTGATACTCTCCGAGGAGCCGGAAATCGCCGAGCTCCTGAAGAAGCGGTTGAGCAAGCGCATGGCTGTCCATACCGGCGCCCAGGCAGAGGAGGTGAAGAAGACCAGGAACGGCGTGACGGTGGTGGCAAAGGATAAAAAGACGGGCAAAGAAAGAAGGTTCACGGCGCAGCATATCATGATGGCGGTAGGGCGGCGCTCTAATGCCGATATATTAAAGGTGGAGAACACGGGCGTGGAGGTGGATAAGCGGGGCTTCATTAAGGTTAACGAACGTATGGAGACCAGTAAGAAGAATATCTACGCCGTTGGCGACGCCAACGGGCAGCAGATGTTCACCCACATGGCGAACCGGGAGGCGGCGATAGTGGCGCATAATGTCCTGCACGGTTCTGATATGGAAGTGGACTATGGCGCGGTGCCCCACGCCGTTTATTCCCACCCCCAGATAGCCTCGGTGGGGTTACGGGAGGAGGAGGCAAGGAAGGGGCATGACATCATCGTCGGCAGGACGGCTTATTACGACGTCGCCAAGGGCGAGGCGATGATGGAAACGGAGGGCTTCGCCAAGGCTATCATCGAGAAGGAGACGGACAACATCCTCGGTTTTCACATCGTTGGGCCGTACGCGCCGGAGCTTATCCAGGAGGTGGTCAACGCCATGACGTCCGGCGGCGACGTGGACGAGCTGAACGAGGGGATTCATATCCACCCGGCGTTATCCGAGTTGATACCGACCACGGTCAACAGCGCGGGAGAGTGAGTATCATTTCTATAACGTGCCAATAACGAAGTATGGCTATTTCTTACTACCTGAGGAAGCAGGTCGCAACATCAGCCACATCTTAACCGGAGTATCAGGAATCGGGTATTCCTCTATCGTTTTAAAACCGAAGTGCTGGTAAATGGGCACGTTTTCTTCGAGTTCGGTCTCAAGGTAACACGGTAAACAGTCCTCATCTATCCTGGCAAGCATACCGTTTAGCAATCGGCTGGCAAATCCCTTTCCCTGGTATGCGGGGTCGACTCCTAACAGCTGAAGATACCAGTGTATGCCACTAATTATCTCATTATGTTTTTTATCTAAATTTTTAGAGATTGGTTGCATTCTTAGCCCGGTTTTTATACCCATTTTCATAGCCGCTAAAAAAGCACCGGAAAATAGCATCCTCCATATGGATGTATAAGGTGATATAATCCGCGTCCAGATAGCTACGCCCTCCAGCCTGGATGAGGTGGTGTAGGTGTGTCCGTATCTCAGACCCAGACGGAGTATAAATTCATACGAATATGGTAATTTGGGGTCATTGCCGCCGAGTTCCGGAAAGGCGTACTTTACGACCGGGTCGTCGTGGAACGCCCGCGCCAGCATTAAAGACGCCGGTTTTATCTGGGCTTTCTCCAATTTTACCAGTTGTTCTAATTGGCCGGTCATAAGCCTGTCGACTTCTTTCTAATGCGGCAGCAGGAGCAGGTCCGAGGCGTTACGCCAGAATATCTTTTCCTTTTCATCGTCGGGGATGTCCATACGCTCGATTGATTCAGCTGTTTCGCCGGTCATGCCGAACTTGGGACCCAGCGGGGCGTCCGTGCCGTAGAGGATATGGTCGGGACCGTAGAAGTCGTACCCGCACATCAGCGACGACGTATTGCCGTAGACCGCAGTATCCGTGTAGAACTTGCGGAAGTGTTCCTCCGGCTTCTTGATGGTGGGGAAAAGCCCCGGCACGAGGGACAATACCCACTTGATACGCTTCTGGAAATAGGGCGCCATGGCGCCGCAGTGGTGGACGATGAATTTCAGGTTGGGGTGGTCGTTGAAGACGCCCGAGGTTACCAGCCGGAACATCGCCGAGGAAGTCTCGAAGGGCCAGCTGAACAGCCCGATATCGTTGTCCAGGTTATCGTTCGATGCGGGATGAATCCATATCGGCAGGTCGTGTTCCGCCATCTTCGCCCAGAGCGGCTTGAATTTAGGATTATCCAGCGGTTCCCCGTTTATCCGACTGTATATCTGCACGCCTTTCAGTCCCAGCCTGGTGATAGCGCGGTCGGCTTCTTCCAGCGCCGCGTCCATGTCGTTCATGGGAAGGGCAGCGACCCCGGCGATGAACTTGTCCGGGTACTTGTCCAGCAGCTCGGCGAGTTCCTCGTTGGCGATTTTCGCCAGTTCGATGGCGTCCGCCTTCTTGGTGGCGAAGGTCTCCAGCGGGATATTGGCGACGGTCAGCACCTGCAGGACGTCCGGGTACCGGTTCATCAGCCGCAGCCTCACCTCAAGGTCGACGACGGCAACACTGCGGTATTCTATGCGTTCCTTGACAGCCGGGTATTTCCTGGCGTAGAGTTCCGTGTATTTCCTGGTCATGATGTGAGAATATATGTCTATTTTCATTTAGACATCTCCTCGTAATATGTACGTGGTTAACTTTGCACGATTTATTTGGGGCCCCCAAAATCCCGGGCCAATTCCTCGAATATCTTCTTGCGCCTCTCCAGGAATTTTTCCCTGGTTTCGTCCGTGTAGGCGGGGAGCACCCATTCCATCTGCTGCAGGTTCTGTGTAATCACGGGTACCCAGTCGTACGGTATGGAGAACAGGAGCAGGCCTTCAGGGAATGTTCGTCTCCCTTTCAATCCGAGGGTCAGCCCGGTGGTCACGTAATTGACCTTGCCTTTAACGTACGGATAGACGAATAGGTAGGCGCAGGCGCCGCCCGAGATTGCCTTGCTGGACCATATTTCCCCGGTGGAATAGCTCAGGGCCCGGAGCACGATTTCCGCCTGACTGACGTCAGCTACGAGAAATAAAAGGTCGGGCTCGAAGTTTATATGCTCCAGAGGAGCGAAAATGACGTATTTGATGTTACCCGGCGGCATTTTCGGCGAGTCCGCGACCAGTCTTTCATTAACGCGGGCCTCCTGGTAGATGCCCCACTTGACTCCCAGTTCGCCGCCTCCCGCCATTGGCGCGGGGGCAACCATTCCCAGTATCATCGCCCCGGCGCAGTCCTCGTTGTCCTTATCGATATAGAAAGCGGTGCCTCTCTGCTGGGCTTCACCAATCATCTCGCATAAAGCCATGGTCCTGTCCAGCTGTTCAATTCCTTCCGGTCGGGTGGCGAGAAACTTGACACCCACAGGCGGTCTCTCAAATTTGAATTTCCGGTAAATGGATAAATCGGTCTGAAGCGGTTTCATGTTAACCTCCTTGGCGGTATATATAGTCGGGTATTTCCCGTTTGATGTTATATACAATGGGCACGATTGTCAATTTTTCCTGTTCAGGATGAGGGGTTGACTTGAAGTTTGCCTTTTCCGATGCCATAATTCTCTTTAATGGACATGGAGAATATCGCCCAGGTAATCGCCTTCGTGGGCATACTGGTGTTTCTGGCGCACCTGTTCACCGGCATATTCAGTCGCACCCGGATACCGGATGTCATCCCGCTGATTTTCATCGGTATCTGCGTGGGTCCCTGGTTAGGGCTGGCTTCGCCGACGGAGTTCGGGGAGGTAGGACCGGTCTTCACCACGGTGACCCTGATTATCATCCTCTTCGAGAGCGGCCTGGCGCTGCGACTGAGCATGCTGCGGGCGGCGCTGGGTGGGGCGATGGTGCTGGCGCCTTTGAGTTTCTTCTCGACGATGGCAGTGGTGGCGGGGCTTGCTATCTGGCTGACCGACCTCGAAGTGCTGCCGGCTTTCATACTGGGGGCGATTGTCGGTTCTACCTCGGAAACGGTGGTCATACCTCTTATCAGGCAGCTTAAAATCAGGGAAGAAACGACCACGCTGCTCTCGGTGGAATCTTCGGTGAACGACGTCTTGAGTATCGTCATTACCGTGGCTCTGGTGCAGGCTTACGTCGTCGGCAAGTTCGAGATAGCCTCCGTTTCCGGCGACCTTATCGCGTCGTTCCTGGTGGCGCTGGTGTTCGGCATCATCGGCGCGCTGGTATGGTCGATACTCCTCAACAAGATACACGCCCTGAAGAACGCCATGTTCACCACGCCTGCCTTCGTTTTCGTTATCTACGGCATCGTGGAAACGCTGGGATTCAGCGGTGCCATCGCCGCGCTGGCTTTCGGGGTGACCATCGGGAATATCGAGACGATACGCATCCCCATTTTCAAGTCGTGGGCGATGAAAGAACCCGTCGGACTCAACGCCACGGAAAAGATATTCTTCAGCGAGGTAGCCTTCCTGCTCAAGACCTTTTTCTTCATTTATCTCGGTATTTCCCTGGAACTAATCGGCAACTGGTTCATCATCGTCGGGCTGATACTCACGGCAGTGGCTTTTATCCTGCGCATACCGGCGGTCAAGCTGTCCGTGCGGCAAAAGATGGATAATAAGGACTATTCCGTTATGGCAGTCATGGTGCCCAAGGGACTGGCGGCGGTGGTGCTGGCGAGCATTCCCCTGCAGCAGGGGGTAGTCGGCGGGGAGATAATCAAGAATATTACCTACGGTGTGGTCCTTTTCAGCATCGTCATAACCTCGATACTGGTGCTTCTGCTCGAGAAGACGAAGCTGCCTGACCTATATGCCTGGATATTCTCGCCGTCTCTGCCGAAATTCGGGCGTAAAGAAGGACCCCGGCCTCTGGATATGGAGGGGCGCACTGGTGATATCGTGCCCAGCGGGGAAAAACTCTTCGGAGGCGAGGGAGAAGAAAAAGAGAAACCGCCCGGAAAGGGCGGTAAGGCTTAAGGCAGGTTTACGGCTAACCCGCCTGAGACGATACGTTTTCCTTTGCCCGGGTGATTACGGTCTGCACGGCTAATGAGACGCGTTGTTTGCTGCTCCCCGTTTCTTCAAAGTACCTGGTCAGCACGTCCAGCGACTTCTTCTGCTGTCTACTTACGGTCATGAAACCGAAGGTATAGCCGTCACGGTTTTTAGATATAAGGATACAGGTACTATCGCGTTTCTTTTTACTGTACCCGGTAAGTTCGATTTCCATCTTGCGGACTATCCGTGCGGGCATTTCCATAACCGCCATGTCGCCGTCGCTGTCAAGAACCAGCAGCTTACTGGTATCACGGGGGGTATTCACGTCCGGGGGGAGCATCTTCAGGACGATGAGCGGATAGCTGTATTCGGCTTTATAAATCGGCATGGAGACTTCCATCTCCTCTTCCGGGTAATAAGGAAGTCTTTCCAGCACCTTCGGCGTGGCTTCCGGTTGTACCTGCCGACGGCGTTTACGGAATTCGGCGATTACGGTCTCGCGTTCGGACTCGTTAAGCTTGATTATCGGCTTGAGGTATTTCTTCAGTATATCCGGCAGTTGGCCGTTTTTCAGGGCGTGTTCCAGGATATGTTCCAGCGCCCATACGTCTTTCTGCCCGATTTCCACGGTTGCCGGGACGTACTGGCCGGGTGATGTTTCCAGTCCTACGGTGGCGAAGTAGCTGCGACGTCGCGCCATGCCTGCCGCGCTCTCGCGGGCGCGCTCGTATACCGTGCGGTTCACGAACGATGAATATACCCTGCCGGAAATGTCGCAGTAAAGCATCCGCACCTTGCGGCGGGGTATCTTCTCGTCGGCAAAGCGCACCGGCTGGAGGAACAGGACGTCGTTCGGCTGGTCTCGTTTTATTATTCTCATATCTTTATCTACGATAAACGGTATATATATGGTACTTCCTTAGTATAATCGTGTCAATAGCGGGATAGTACCATAGTCCTGCCAGCGCGGGATTTGACTTAGCGAATTTAAAATGCCGATAATTGATACGGAGCAGGATAGCTAAACCGATTAAAGGAGGACAGACCATGGATGTCGTCGATGCCATCAAAGAAAGAAAGAGCATACGTGCTTTTAAGCCCGACCCCGTTCCGCTGGATATCATCAGGAAGATAATGGAGCAGGCGCAGCGCGCCCCGTCCTGGGCTAATACCCAGCCCTGGGAGTTCGCCGTGGCTGCGGGCAAGAAACTGAAGGAGATACAGGACGGCTTCGTGAAAAGGGGCATGCAGGATCCGGAAAACGAGGTCGCCCGCCCCTATGAGTTCCCCGAACCTTACATGGGGCGTATCCGCGCCCTGCAGGCTAAGGACCGCAAGGAAATGACCAAGGAAGATTGGGAAAACATGACACTAAACAACTTCAGGCACTACGGTGCGTCGACATGTATCTATCTCCTCGTGGGGAAGCCCATCTTCCAGCAGTCCAAGGGTATCAACGCCTGGGCGATGTATGACAGCGGCTCGGCGGTGCAGAACATCATGCTGCTGGCTACCAATTACGGACTGGGCACGATAGCGCAGGCGCAGGCGGTGGTCTACCCGGATATAATCAGGAAGGTGCTGGTAATCCCCGAGGACAAGCTCATCGCACTGGGAATATCCATAGGCTACCCGGACTGGGATAACCCGGTGACCCAGGGCAGGACGGCCAGGGAGCCGCTGGACGAAGTGGTCAAGTTCTACGGCTTTTAGTACGGGCTTTCAGACCTTCTTACGCTTCCACCGGCCCAGCCTGAAATATATGACGTAGGCTATCACTCCCGATAACATGCCACCGACAATCGCCCAGCGTATGCCCAGCACGCCGAGGTCGGCAACCTTCGGCAGGATAAATGCCAGCGGCATCTGTATCAGCCATATCATAACGATGCTGATTATCATGTTCGGCACGGTATCCCCGGCGCCGGCGATACAGCTCTGCAGGACGGAGATGAAACCGATAATCGCGAAAGCCGCCGAGGCTATCCTGATGAAGGTGGCGCCGATTCCTATCAATTCGGGGTCGGTGGTAAAAATCCCTATAATACTTTCCGCCCACAGCAGAATAGCCCCCGAGAAGACCAGCATGACCGCCTCGAGAATGCCCAGCGCCATCCAGGCGCTTCTCTCCGCCCGCTCCGGCTGATCGGCGCCCAGGTTCTGCCCCACCAGAACTGCAGCCCCCTGGCCGAATCCCATACCGGGCAGCATGACGAACATCTCCACGCGCGTCGCCAGGCTGTGGGCGGCGACAGCCATGGTACCGAAGGGGGCTATCAGCCAGGTCAGGACGAAATTGCCGAACGACCTCTGGAACTGCATCACGAGGGCGGGAATGCCTATTTTCAACATACGCCAGATGATAGGCAGGTCGAGGTGGAAGTCATGGCGGGAGAGGTGCAGGCGGGTCTTACCCCCCAGCAGCAGCCAGAGGATGAGGAATGTCCCCAGCACCTGGGATATGATATTGCTCAATGCCGCCCCGCTGACGCCCATCCTGGGGAATATCCAGAGTCCCAGCACGAGAAAAGGACAGAGCGTCACGTGGATAACCCTTAAAAGGGCTTCGATATACATTGGCCTGATGGTGTCTCCGGCGGACTGGACGATGTATAAGCCCATTACCAGCATGTCCATGGCTATCCAACCGGCGAACATGACGCGCAGGTAGGACATCCCTTCGTTAACGACATCCTGTTCGAGTCCGAAGAGTCCCATGACGGGTTCCGCCATGATAATGCCGATGGTCATCATGAGGGCACCCCAGGTAACGCTGAGAATAAGTGCCTGGGCGGCAACGTGGTTGGCCCCCGGCATGTCCCCGGCTCCCACGTAGCGGGCGACCATGGCGCGCACGCCGATAATCAAGCCGAAATCCATCGACATTACCAGCATGACGACGATATTGGCGATACCCACGCCCGCGATGGCAGCGGGACCCAGTCTGCCTATCCATACCATGTCGACGACCTGGCTGACCACGAACATGGTCTCCATGAGCACCATGGGCCAGGACAGCAGCAACAGGTTCCTGACGATGGGGCCTTCCGTCCAGTTCCTGTTTAATAGGCTCTCTTTACGGTCGGTTTTTTCCGTATCCGGCATTATACACGGGTGCTTCTTTCTACATGAATACGGTGCTAAGTAATAAGGTGGGGACAATCGGTCCTGGAAAGAGCGATTGCTCTTAAATGATACACTTTGTACGTGATACTGTCAATTTGAAAATGACTGCCGGCGAGCGTTTTGACACGGTTGCGATTTGCACGGTATCATGATGAATTGAGGTACAGGAAAGGATATTGTTGAAGATGAGTGAACTAAAGACCAGTAAATATATTGTTACCGACGTTAAACCGGATAAGCTGTTCCCCGGCGAGCAGAGCGGCATCGGCAGGAAACCCGCCTCCGGGCATGTCACGCCGACTCACGTAATGTGGCTGGACGAGGACGTTGTTCCCGGGGCTTTCTACTCGGAGAGCGTCTGGATATGGCCGGACTGCGCCTCGGAGCAGCCCGCTGCCCAGGAGCATACACATACTTTCACGGAAGTAATTACGTTTTTCGGGACGGACTTTGAAAATCCCAAGGATTTATGCGGAGAAGTAGAACTCTGGCTGGACGGGGAGAAGCACGTGATGACCCGGAGCTTCCTGGCATATATTCCAGCGGGCATGAAGCACTGTCCCCTCATCGTGCGGAAGGTGGAAAGACCGATATTCCACTTTACGGTAGGGCTTGGCGGCGACTATATTCGCAAGTAATGATAAAAAACGCCGGTCGTTGTATTTTAATATCAACGTATTTTCCCCTGTGACGATTACGAGAAGGAGTTAAATAATGAGTAAAAATATGATGGACAGGTTAGACCCTGAAATCAGAGGTCCGTTCGAGGCGTTCCAGTCGCAAATGGGTGGAGGAATGGACCTGAATGACATTCCGGCGGCGCGCGCTACTGCGGAGCAGATGCAGGCTGCCATGAAAGAAATGCAGCCTGTTATTGAAGGTGTGACCTCCGAGGACAGGCTCGTGCCCGGCCCGGCGGGTGCCCCCGATGTAGCCGTTAGAGTCTACCGACCGGAGAACAGGTCGGGTAAACTACCCGCCCTGCTCAGGATTCACGGCGGTGGCTATATGTTCGGCAGCATCGAGCAGGAAGACGTAGCGTCGCGGCAGCTTACTCTCGCAGGAGAGTGCGTAACCGTGTCGGTTGAATATCGCCTCGCGCCGGAGAACCCCTTTCCGGCGCCTGTCGAGGACTGCTACGCCGCACTGAAGTGGCTGGCGTCTCATGTCGACGAACTTGGTGTCGACCCGGACCGTATCGCCATCTGCGGAGCCAGCGCCGGCGGGGGATTGACAGCCGGACTGGCGCTGCTGGCGCGTGACCGTGCCGAAATAAATGTCATGTTCCAGTTTCTATTAGCCCCTATGATAGACGACCGCAATACTGCCCTTGCCAGCGAGACACTCCCGGATACGCTTCTGTGGACGCGAGAAAGCAACCTGATAGGATGGCGTTCATACCTGGGCTGTGAACCCGGGGGGAAGGATGTATCGCCCTATGCCGCTGCTTCGAGAGCTAGCGACCTGACCGGACTGCCCCCTGCATATATCGCCGTGGGAGACATCGACCTGTTTTTAGGGGAAAGTATGGACTATGCCCGGCGTCTCATCGAAGCGTGCGTTCCTACCGAACTCCACATTTACCCGGGGGCGTGCCACGGCTACGAAATGATGGCGCCCGGTGCCTTCGTTTCCCAACAGTCCGCCGACGATTTCTACCGGGTGTTGAAGCATGTTCTTCATCGTTAGACCGGTTTTGTGATTAACCGCCCGTTTATCTATTGTTCTTCTTCTTTGCCGTAAGACGGCAGCACATAATCGCCGTCCCTGGCGTAGTCCGGGTATTCGGGCGGTATGTAAGCCGTCCAGTCGGCCACCGTGTTGGGGTCGAGCATTTTCTTTA
>CAZPAS010000019.1:0-1467 GCA_964584575.1 uncultured Dehalococcoidaceae bacterium
CCCTGAAAGTCCTTCATAGCATCGTCGGCTCCACGCTGCCGAGGCTCTCGAACCTGGCAAGGTTGTGACGGAAACGCAGTTTTATACGACCGGTGGGCCCGTTGCGGTGCTTGGCGATGATGACGTCCGCCTCTTCACGGGGGTATTCGCGGTCGGGATGGGCGGCAATCCATTCCTCTTCGCTCTTATAGTAATATTCATCGCGGTAGATAAAGAGGACGACGTCCGCGTCCTGCTCGATGCTGCCGCTTTCACGGAGGTCGGAAAGCTGGGGCTCATGGGAGGCGCGCCATTCCACGGCACGGCTCAACTGGGATACCGCCAGCACCGGGGCGCTCAACTCGCGGGCAAGCGCCTTGAGGGCGCGGGAAATATAGCTGATTTCCTGCACGCGGTTCTCGCCCCTGATTCCCTCCCCCTGCATAAGCTGTAAATAATCGATGATGACCATGTCGATGCCGACTTCATAATTGAGGCGGAGCGCCTTGCTGCGCATCTCCGCCATGCGGAGCATCGGGGTATCATCTATATAAATGGGCGCCTCCGAGAGGACGCCGGTGGCATCCATGACCCGCCTTTCCTCGCTCTCATCCGTGTGCTGCCCGAAGCGCAGTCGGCGGGAATTCACACCGGACTCGCTGGACAGCAGGCGCATCACCAGGGAATCGCGTGCCATCTCCACGCTGAAGAGGGCAACACAGGCGCGGTGGTCAACGGCGGCGTTGCGGGCGACGTTCAACGCCAGGCTGGTCTTGCCCATGCTGGGCCTGCCGGCGATGATTACCAGGTCGGCGCGCTGGAAGCCCCCTAAAAATTCGTCGAGTCCCGGGAAACTGGAGAGGATATAGGGAAGTTTCTCCGCCTGCTCGTCGCCGGTGGGGGGCGCTACCTCGAAATACTTGTCCAGCACCTGCCGGATATGGGTAAGGTCGCCGGTGCCCCCGCCGCGGCGCAGTTTGAACAGCACGCTTTCCGCCTTCGCCAGGCTGTCCTCGACATCGGGTCCGGCTTCGTAGCCGATTGACGAAATACGGTCGCCGGCGGCAATCATCTGGCGCATCACCGAGAGCCGGTAAACGATGCGCGCGTAATGCACGATATCGAGAGAGGTGGGACAGACAGATATCAGGTAACTCAAGCGGGCGGTGCCCCCGCAGGTCTCCAGTCGATTCTGGCGGGAAAGCTCCTGCGCCAGGGTTACCTGGTTGATAGCCTCGTCGCGCTTGTAGAGGGTTACGCAGGCGTCGTAAAGCCCCTGGTTCTGCTCGAAGTAGAAATCCGACGGCTGGAGAAAGTCGGCAATCTCGAAGATAGCCGTGCCGTCAATCAGCAGCGAGCCGATGACCGCTTCTTCGGCATCGTTATCATTCGGCGGAAGCTTCACATCGTTCAAGCGTTACCTACTCCTTGGCGTCCATCTCTTCTTCTATAGCTTCAGCTTCTTCCGAAACAGGCTCCGGTTCCTCT
>CAZPAS010000019.1:1567-20153 GCA_964584575.1 uncultured Dehalococcoidaceae bacterium
CCTTGGTCTTCTTATCCGTCTTCTTTTCCGCTTTCTCCGCCTTTTCCTCGGAGACCTCGTCCGGCACCACGTTTACCTTGATAACGGCTATAATATCGTGGACAAACCGTATGGTTACGTCGTGAACGCCAAGCTGGCGTATGGGCTCTGCCATCTCTATTTTCTTCTTGTCTATATCATGACCGGCGCTCTTGGCCAGTTCCTCGGCGATATCGGCAGCAGTGACGGAGCCGTAAAGCTTCTCGCTCTCCCCTACCCTTGCCTTGATGGTAATTTCGGTACCTTCTATTTTCTCCGCCAGCTTCGACATCTCGGCTTCTTCAAGCTCGCGCTGCTTGATTTTCTTCTGTAGCTGCGATTGAATCGCTGCAGCCGCCTGGGAATCGGCAATGACCGCCAGCTTGCGCGGCAGCAGGTAGTTGCGGGCGAAGCCGTCAGCCACCGTCTTGGTCTGGCCGACCCTGGCGATTTTAGGGACATCTTCGATAAAAATAACCTTCACGATTTACTCCTTTTTTGGTGACAATTATACTTATATAATTTACCGCGGGGGGTCGTCAAATTTTTCTAAAGCCTACCGCCGAGAATTTCCGGATTAAGCCGAAAAATTTTATATTATTCCGCTATATACTTCTCGGCGCCGATGGCCGCCACGGCGCCGTCGCCGGCGGCGGCGATAACCTGGCGGATGGAGTTGCTGCGTATATCTCCGGCGGCGAAGACGCCGGGCACGCTGGTCTCCATTTTCTCGTTGACGATGATGGTGCCGGTTTTATCCAGTTCAATAATACCCTTGAGGTAGCCCGTATTGGGCTTGAAGCCCACCGCCATGAATACCCCGGATACCTTAAGGTCAGTCTTCTTTTGAGTCTTGACGTTGTTTAACTTAACCGTATCGACGAAGTTATCGCCGGTGATTGACTCGATGACGCTGTCCCAGAGGATTTTTATCTTCTTCTCCTTAAAAGCCTTTTCCTGGAGTATCTTGGTGGCACGTAACTCGTCGCGGCGGTGGATAACCGTCACTTTATTGGCGAACTTGGTAAGTTCCAGTGCTTCCGTGATGGCGGCGTTGCCGCCACCCACCACCGCTACCGCCTTGTCCCTGAAAAAGGGACCGTCGCAGGTGGCGCAGTAAGAGACGCCCTTGCCGGTATATTCGGCCTCGCCGGGCACGCCCAGCTTCTGGCGCTCCGAGCCTCCGGCGATGATGACGGCTTTTGCCGGAAAATCGCCCTGGGAGGTCTTGACCACCTTCTGCTTGCCCTTTATGTCAATTCCGGTAACCTCGGCTACGAGTGTTTCCAGTCCGAACTTGGTCGCCTGCTTGTGCATCGCCTCGGTCAAGTCGGTGCCGCTGATATTCTCGGCGAAGCCCGGATAGTTCTCCACCCACTCGGTATTGATTATCTGACCGCCGACGGCTCCCCTCTCCACAAGGAGGCTGTTCAGCCTGGCGCGTGCGGTATAAATACCAGCACTCAGCCCGGCAGGTCCGCCGCCGATAATGATAACGTCGTACTCTTTCGAGGACTTAACCATTTATCCCACCCCCTTTACCACTCATGTCTTGTGATATCGCTTACAGAGCCATGTCAAGGCTCTTTTTTAACTCAGCTTTAGGGCGGAAACCGATAATGGTATCAACGGGTTCTCCCTTTTTAAAGAGCATCAGCGTAGGTATGGACATGATGCCGTACCGGCTGGCAGTCTGGGCAGCATTATCAACGTTAAGCTTGACGAAGCTCACCTTACCGTCGAACTCTTCGGCAAGTTCTTCGACGACGGGGGCGACCATCTTGCACGGTCCGCACCACGGTGCCCAGAAATCGACCAGTACCGGCAGTTCCGCCTTCAGGACCGATTCTTCAAATTTTGCTTCCTCAATTTCCACTGGTTTGCTCATATTTCTCCTCCCTGATTTTTTCGGTGATGCTGCGTTCTACGGTCTCTCTGGCGAGACCGATGGCATTCTTGATAGCTTTAGATTGACTGCGTCCGTGCGCGATGATGACGTTGCCGTTCACACCGAGGAGACACGCCCCGCCGTATTCGGTATAGTCCATCTTCTTTGTCAGCGAACCCAGCCCGATATCGCGGAGCAGGTCGCGGGTGCGGGTGCGTGAAGCGCTGGAAAAGATATGCCCCAGCTGCCGCACGGATATCAGGTAATTATCATTAAATCCCTCGATAGTCTTGAGGATGATATTACCCGTAAAGCCATCTGTTACAAAAACATCGGCAGTCCTCTTAACGATATCCTGCCCCTCCATGTTGCCGATGAAATCGATATCTGGGGCTTTTTTCAGCAATTTATATGTCTCCTGCGTCAGGCGGTTGCCCTTGCCCTCCTCGACGCCATTGCTGAGGAGTCCGACACGGGGCGATTCTATATTGAGAAGGTACTTGCTGTAAAGAGCCCCCAGCCGGGCGAATTCCAGCAGGTGCTCCGGACGGCAGTCCGAGTTCGCCCCGGCATCCACCAGCAACGGGGGGAAAGATGATATGGTATCCAGGAAACAGCCGATGGCGGCGCGGCTGACGCCGTTCGCCCTGCCGAGCGTAAGGAGCGCCGAAGCCACCACCGCCCCGGTATTACCCGCCGAGACGAAGGCATCGGCGCTGCCGCTCTTGAGCAGACCGATACCGACCACTATGGACGAATTGGGTTTATTTTGTATTGCCTTTATAGGATGCTCGTCGAAGTCTATGATTTCCTTGGCATCCACAATCTTGACGCGCGCCTTGCCCACGGACTTCAGCGCCAGCTTGCGGAGGACGCTCCGGCGTCCCACCAGGGCAATCTCCACTTCGTATTCCTGGGCGGCTTTAATGGCGCCCTTAACCACCTCGTGGGGGGCGTAATCGCCCCCGGCGGCATCAATCGCAATTCTAATCAACTACCGTTTTTCTCCCCGTCCTGAAATACTTTCTTCCCACATATCGCACTGTCCGCCGTAGCAGGCAACCACGCGGTCGTCCTCGGAAATGCGGACGATTTCGCAGGCGGTGGGGCACGCCTGACATTCGAACGACGACGTTTTATATTCTATCTCACTGACTTCAAATCCCCGGAACTTACAGCCGTTGCGGCTGACGGCGGCATGTTCGTGCACCAGCATAGCCGCCCCGATGGCCCCCATGACCTCGTGGTGGGGGGGCACGATTATCTCCGTGTCCAGTTCTTCCCGGAGCGCCCGGATGATGCCACGGTTAAAGGCGACCCCGCCCTGAAAGACCACTGGCGACTGGATATCCTTGCCCGAACCGACATCGCTCAGGTAATTACGCACCAGCGCTCGGCAGAGTCCGTAGATAATATCGTCCACCTTGTGACCCGTCTGCTGCTTGTGTACCATGTCCGACTCGGCGAAGACGGTACAACGACCGGAAATTTTAACGGAGTCGCTGCCGAGCATTGCCCGCCGGGACAGCTCCTCAATACTCATGTTAAGCCTGCCCGCCTGGTGGTCGAGGAAGCTGCCCGTGCCTGCGGCGCAGACGGTATTCATGCCGAAATCCGTCACAATGCCTTCCCGTATGATGATAATCTTGCTGTCCTGCCCGCCGATTTCGATGACCGTCCGGACATCAGGCGCCGCAGCGATGGCGGCAACCGCCTGGCAGGTAATCTCGTTTTTTACGAGGTCGGCCCCGACGATAGCCCCGGCCAGATAACGGGCGCTGCCGGTGGCAGCCACGCCTTTAATCTCGGTGTCCGGCGGCAGTTCACCACTTATCCGACGGAGTCCCTCCTGCACCATTTCCACCGGCTCGCCGCCGGTGGGCAGGTATAAATCGGCAATTAACGCGTCGGAAGCGTCAAGCACGGCGAACTTGGTGGTAACAGAGCCGACATCAATTCCAAGAAACACTTCCATAATCTCTCTATAACACTAAAATCCGAAAAATGAGCTACTTACCCTTGCGGAACTCTTCCCAGATATTTTCGGCGGTATCCGGACTCCCCAGGATGTCCACAACGGTCATTACCATGGCTTTAGCCGCGTCGAGGAGTCCTTTCAGGGCATCCTCCGAGGCGGTAATTCTGGCGAACTCCGGGGTGTGCAACTGTATACCGTGAGGGGCAACGGCTACCAGCGGCTGGATGGTCGGCACCAGCTGGCTGACATTACCCACATCGGTACTGAAAGTCATCATAGTATTATCGCCAAGGCGGATACCATGTCCGAGCGCCTGCATATTCTGTTTAAAAAGTCGCGCCATGGTCAGGTTATTGAACATGGCGGCGTAATGCTCTCCCCACTTATATTTAAGTTTAGCACCAGTGGCCTTCGCCGCGCCACTGAAGCAGTTAATCACCCTTTTCTTCAACTCATCGAGATAGACATCGTCCTCCGCTCGGACGATAAAAGTCGCGGCGGTGTGCGCCGGGACGATATTGGCGGCCTCACCACCGTCGGTAATGATGCCATTGATACGCGCCTTTTCCCTGATGTGCTGGCGCAGCGAATTTATGGCATTGTACGACTGAATCATTGCTTCCAGTGCGTTGATGCCCGTCTCCGCCTCGGCGGCGGCATGCGCCGCTTTGCCGATAAACTCGATTTCCAGCGTCTCGCAGGCGAGCGTATTCATCACCACCGTATTGCCCCCGCCCGGGTGCGTAATCAACGCCATATCCACATCCGTAAAGGCGCCTCTCTCCGCCATGATGGCTTTCCCGCCGTAGAGTTCCTCGCCGGGAGTGCCGAAGACCATGATTGTGCCGCCCAGTTCGTCCGCCGCCTTCCTGGAGGCGATAGCGGCGGCGACGGAACTGGTGGCGATAAGGTTATGACCACAGGCATGCCCCAGCTTGGGCAGGGCGTCATACTCGGCGAGAAACGCGATGACCGGCTTGCCGCTGCCGTATTTTCCTTCGAATGCCGTGGGCAGTCCGCAGATGCCTTTCTCCATGGAGAAATCATGCCGTTCCAGGAATTCCGCCAGCCAGGCGGACGCCTGCTTCTCTTCGAATGCTATCTCCGGGTTATCGTGGAGCTTTTTACTGAGTTCTCTAAACTCGGAATATCTTGAGTCTATATCCTGGATTACGGCTTTTTTCAGCTTTTCGATATCCACTTCCATTCACCCCGGTTTTTACAGGCCAATATTTCATTATAACCCAGTAAGAGAGGGATTGCTAGGCGAAATCCGTTCTCACGTCAAACCGTCATTTTTGACAAAAACAAAATTATCATTATAATAAAACGGCCAGTTTTTTGGCGTAAACGACCATGAAATGGTGGCAGATATCAACAATCGTAGTGGTGTTCGTGCTGGTGAGTGCCTACGTGGGCTTATCAATCTACCTGGGCAATTCCACCACCAGAGTGGAGCGCGTGCCCGTTGACGAGAGTCCCGCCGACCTCGGCCTGGACTATGAAGATGTAGAGTTTGCCAGTCACGACGACGCCCTTACCCTGCGCGGCTGGTACCTGCCGGTAAAAGACAGCGACGGTATTATCATCACGGTGCACGGCGGCGAATCCCATCGCGCCGACCCGAGTATCGGCATGCTGGACATCGCCGCGGCGCTCGTGGAGCACAATTATAATGTCCTGATGTTCGACCTGCGCGGTCACGGCGAATCGGACGGAAACAGAATGTCGGCGGGTTACTACGAGAAGAACGACCTGCTGGGAGCAGTAGAATTCTCGAAAGACCGTGGCTTCGAACGCATCGGGGTGCTGGGCTTCTCCATGGGAGGCGCGACGGCGCTGATGACCGCCGCCGAGAGCAGTGACATCGACTGCGTCGTGTCCGACAGCGCTTATGCCGACCTCGCCGATATCATGGGGCGCGAGTTCAAGGCGCGTTCCGGCTTCCCGGAATTCTTCCTTTCGCCGGTGCTGGCCATGGTAAAGCTAATCTACGATGTGGACTTCAGAGTCATTAAGCCCGTGGAAGCGGTGCCGCAGATATCACCGAGACCCGTCTTCTTCATCCACGGCGCCGATGATACCTTCGTCCCCACGGAGCACGTCCACAGGCTGGCGGAAGCCTCCGATAATCCCCGGAACGAGCTCTGGATTGCCCCCGGCGCCGAGCACGTGCGGTCGTACCTGACTAATCCCGACGACTACATCAGTAAGATAACCGGCTTTTTCGATGCAGTTTTAAGATAAAAAAGCGGAGATTAAAATAGAGGTATTTTGCCTTGCATATTGAAATAAAGAGTGCTATAATGAGGCTGCCAAGATAAGAATAGCTTTGTTGTGAAGTGGGTTCGATTCCCACTTTTTTAATTACTTTTAGCTGAATAAGTAAATCGGAGGTTATCATCCGAAATGAAGAGCGATTTTCTGCTCGCCATAACGCAGCTTTCGGCAGAGAAAAACCTGCCGAAAGACGTGGTGCTAACCGCGGTCGAGGCGGCGCTGGTATCCGCATATAAGAAGGATACCTTCAACCCCAACCAGAATATCGCCGTTAAGATTAATCCGAACAGCGGGGCGGTCGAGGTATGGGCGGAAAAAGAGGTCGTTACCAAGCCCACCGACCCCGCCTACGAGATTTCGCTGAAAGAAGCGAAGAAGCTTAAGGAAGACGCCCAGGTGGGCGAGACCGTGATGGTGGAGTCCACCCCCGCCAACGCGGGACGCATCGCGGCGCAGACCGCCAAGCAGGTCATCCTGCAGCGTCTCCATGAAGCCGAGCACAGCGCCATCTTCGAAGAGTACGCCGATAAAGAGGGGGAGGTCGTCAGCGGAGTGGTCCAGCGCTTCGAAATGGGACAGGTGAACATAGACCTGGGCAGGACCGAGGCTATCCTGCCGGCCTCCGAGCAGGTGCGCACCGAGAGGTACCGCGTGGGACAGCGCCTCAAGGTAGTCCTTTTACAGGTGGCGCGTACCGCCAAGGGACCCAAGGTCATCGTATCACGCTCCCACCCGGAACTGCTGCGACGGCTCTTCGAGCTGGAAGTCCCGGAGGTCTATAACGGCACCGTGGAGATAAAATCCATCGCCCGCGAAGCGGGATTCAGGAGCAAGATAGCCGTGGCCGCCAAGCAGGAAGGCATCGACCCCGTGGGCTGCTGCGTGGGGCTGCGCGGTATCAGGATACAGAACATCGTCAGCGAGCTTAACGGCGAGAAAATAGACGTCGTTCAGTGGAACGATGACTCTGCCACATTCATTGCCAACGCCCTCAGCCCGGCGCATATCGTCAGCGTGCAACTGAATGAGGACGAAGAAGGGGCGACCGTAATCGTGCCGGACAAGCAGCTCTCGCTGGCAATCGGCAAGGAAGGACAGAACGCCCGGCTTGCCGCCAAGCTGACCGGCTGGAGAATCGATATTAAGAGCGCTTCCATGGCGGAAGCTGAGAAGCTGGCAGCCGCCAAACCGGCGCCCAAGGCTGCCGAAGAAGAGGGAGTAATCGCCGAAGCGGAGGAAGTAGCCGAAGCAGCAGTCGAGGAAGCCATCCCCGACGAACTCCTGGAGGAACTGACCATACCGGGTGAAGAACCGGCAATAGCCGAAGAACCTACGGCGGAAGAGGAAGCAGAGGAAGAAGCCGGGGAAGAAGAGGCGGAGGTAGAAGAAGAGATAGTGTTAGCCCCGCCGATTCCGCTCGAACAGCCGGAAGAAGCAGGCAAACCCACCCTGCGGTTCGCGGAGGATATCATGGTACCCCGGCGTACCAAGTCCAGCACTAAAACAGGTAAAACTAAGAAGAAAAAGAAGGGCTCCTACGCCAAGGATACCACTGAAGACGGCGTGAAATCGCGGAAGGGACGCCGCGACTATACGGTAGTGGAGGACGAGGAAGATTTCGAATAATCAACCCGCCGTAAAGGCGATACCCCGGCGTACCTGTGTAGCCTGCCGCCGGACAAGGGCTAAGAAGGAACTGGTGCGGCTGGTACGCACGCGGGAAGGTGACATAGAGATAGACCCTTCCGCGAAAAAGGAGGGGCGAGGTGCTTACATCTGCCCGGACCCGGAGTGCTGGGAGAAAGCGTTAAGTGGAAATCAACTGGAAAACACCTTAAAATGTAATCTTACGCGGGATAACCGCGAACAGCTTGCCAGGGACGGCAGGGAACTGCTGAAGGAGTTACTAAGTGCCCAGAGCCAGTAAGCAAGAGAATAAGGTAGAGCCGGCGGAGGAAAAGAAGGCCAAAGAAACGACGGCTACTAAAGAAAAGGCGGCCGCCAAGAAAGTGCCTGTAATCGATATTCCGCGCTCGATAGGCGTCAGGCAGCTTGCCGACACGTTGCAGGTGGACTCCATCATGGTTATCAAGCAGCTGATGCGCAATGGTATCATGGCGAATATCAACCAGGTTATCGACTACGATACCGCCGCCGCCATCGTGACCAGCTTCGGATTCAAACCCCGCTTTAAACCTTTAAAAGACCAGCAGATGGCTAAAGCCGCTGAAGAACACAAGAAGCTCAAGAAACGCTACGGCAAGGAAGCCGAGAACCTTCAGCCCCGCCCGCCCATCGTAACCGTAATGGGGCATGTTGACCACGGTAAAACCAAACTTCTCGATGCCATCCGTCAGGCCAACGTGGTGGACTCGGAGGCGGGAGGCATTACCCAGCACATCGGTGCCTATCAGGCGACGATAGACGGGCAAAAGATAACCTTCCTGGATACCCCCGGGCACGAGGCTTTCACCGCCATGCGGGCGCACGGGGCCAATATTACGGACGTCACTATCCTTGTGGTCGCCGCCGATGACGGCGTCATGCCGCAGACACTCGAAGCGATTAGTCATGCCCGTGCCGCCGAGGTGCCCATCGTCGTGGCTATCAATAAAATCGATAAAGACAACGCCAACCCCAACCTGGTAAAACAGCAGCTGTCCGAAGCCGGGCTGGTAATCGAGGAGTGGGGCGGCGATACCGTCGCCGCCGAGATTTCCGCCAAGGAGAAGAAGGGCATCAAGGAACTGCTGGAAAGCGTCCTGCTGGTGGCGGAGATGGAAGAATTGAAAGCTAATCCGAATCGCGCCGCCGCCGGAGTGGTCATCGAAGCCAAGATGGACAAGAACCGGGGCCCCCTGGCGACCATACTCATACAGTCGGGGACGCTGAAAGAAGGCGATACGGTGGTGGTGGGTAATACCTGGGGCAGGGTGAGGTCCATGTTCAACGATATGGGCAAGCGAATAAAGAAAGCGGAACCTGCTACGCCCGTGGAAGTCCTGGGACTGGGTGAAGTGCCGGAGGTCGGGGACACCCTGACCGCCGTAGCCGACGAACGTCACGCCCAGGCGCTGCTCGCCAGGAACAGGGCGGAGGCGGAAGAAAAAGAAGCCAAATCGGGTAAAGCGGTCAACCTGAATACACTCTACGACCAGATTAGCGCCGGCAAGGTAAAAGAACTCAACGTCATTCTCAAGACGGACGTCCAGGGCAGCATCGAACCTATCAGGAGCTCCCTGGAACAGCTGGGCACCGATGAAGTGAAGGTCAGGTTTATCCACAGCGGCACCGGCAATATCAGCGAGAGCGACGTCATGCTGGCGATGGCTTCCAACGGTCTTATCATCGGCTTCAACGTCACCGCTACGGAAGGCGCCAAGAAGCTGGCTACCAGCAGCGGCGTGGATGTTCGCCATTACAAAGTGATATACAACCTCGCCGACGATATTACCAAGGCGCTGAAAGGCATGCTGGAACCTACCTACGTCGAGGTCACCGAGGGACGCGCCGAAGTCAGGGCGGTCTTCCCTGCCGGTAAAAGCGCCAAGGCGGCGGGTGTGTACATCAACGAAGGCAAGGCAACCCGCAACGACCTCGTCAGGGTACACCGGGGCAAGGAAGTGCTGATCGAGTCCTCGGTCAGCAGCCTGAAACGTTTCAAGGACGATGCCAAGGAAGTGACCGCCGGCTACGAGTGCGGCGTGGGCGTCAAGGACTTCAACGACTTCGAAGTCGGCGATACGCTGGAATTTTATAGAATGGAAAAATCCGGATAAGGTAAGTAATAAGTAGCAACTGTCAAATATCAAGTAACAAGGAAGTGGCAAGTAATAACTAGTAAAACTTAAAGAGAGCGTAAAAGTTTGACACTTAACTTTTAATTACTTTATTGATACTTGTCACTTGATACTTGCTACTTAAGTAGGTTTCATGGCACATCGCATCGAGCGCGTCAACGGACTCATCCGGCGGGAAATCAGCGAGTTAATTCAACACCAGCTAAGAGACCCCCGACTCGACGAATTTGTCGCCGTAACCGCAGTCGAAACTTCCTCTGACCTCAAGTACGCCAAGGTCTTCGTCAGTTCCATGAGCGGGCAGGAGAGCGAGCATAAGATACTGGAGGTGCTCAACTCCGCCTCCGGTTTCCTGCGCTCCGAGCTGGCGAAAAACGTCAACCTGCGGCGTACTCCTGAGTTAAGTTTTCACTGGGACAACTCCATCGAGCACGGCGACCGCATACTGCGCCTCATCGACCAGGCCAGCGCCGAATATAAGGACTGACCTTGGACGGCATACTGAATATCGATAAACCCCCGGGCAAGACATCCTTCGGCATTGTCGCCATGATAAAACGCCTCAGCGGGGAAAAGCACGTGGGTCATGCCGGCACGCTCGACCCCGACGCCACCGGAGTCCTGCCGGTCTGCCTCGGCAAGGGAACGCGCATCGTCGAATTCCTGGTAGATACCACCAAGGTATACCGCGCCGAGATTGAACTGGGCGCCGTCACCGATACCTACGACGCCAGCGGCAAGGTCATCCGGCGGGGAGACGCCTCGAAAATCGACCGTTCGACGGTGGAGTCCGCCCTGGAAAGCTTCCTTGGTTCCATCCAGCAGACCCCGCCAATGTACAGCGCCGTCAAGCATAAGGGTAAACCGTTGTATTCGCTGGCAAGGGCGGGCATCGAGGTCACGCGGAAGAGCCGCACGGTGAAAGTCCACCGACTGGAACTCCTCGAGTGGAATCACCCGGTATTTTCCATAGAAGTTGAATGCGGCAAGGGCACGTACATACGGTCGCTGGCTAACGACCTGGGTCAGGCGCTGGGCTGCGGGGCATATCTCAAGAGCCTGGTACGCACGCGCTGCGGCATTTTCGATATCAAGGACGCCGTCGGCATGTCAAAGCTGGAGGAAGCCTTCCGGCACGGGTACTGGGAACAATTCATGTATCCCGTGGATATCGTGCTGCAGGACTTCAAGGCGGTCGTACTGGATGAAGACACCGAGGCATCCGTCAGGAACGGCAGTCCCGTGGTGCTGGAAAATACCGCCGGTGAGGGCGGGACAAAGCAGAGATACTGCCGTGCCTACGCGGTGGACGGGCGTTTCCTCGGGATACTGCGGTACGTGCCGGATAAGGGAATATGGCAGCCGAAGAAGGTGCTTGTTTAGCAGGCTCGGGATATAAACATTTACATTCGTATCCCCCTGCAAGTCTTGACAGGTTATGGCTAAAGGGGGTATATTCAATTCGGTGTTCAACAGGACTCACGCACCATCTTGTCAGAAAGAGGAGGATATCTTAACATGGGGAAAATAAACGTTGCGGTAATCGGCGTGGGCAACTGCGCCTCATCATTCATACAGGGTGTCCATTACTATCAAAACGCCAAGGACAATGAGTTCGTGCCGGGGCTGATGCATGTCAACCTGGGCGGCTATCACATCAGCGATATTAACTTCGTAGCCGCCTTTGACGTCGACAAGAACAAGGTCGGCAAAGACCTGGCGGAGGCAATCTACACCAAGCCCAACAACACCTTCGAGTTCTGCAAGGTCCCGCCGCTGGGCGTAAAAGTGCAGCGCGGCATGACCCACGACGGACTGGGGAAATACCTGTCGCAGATAATCCAGAAAGCCCCCGGACCCACGGCGGACATCGTCGGCATCCTGAAGGAGACCAAGACGGACGTGGTCATCAACTACCTGCCCGTAGGCAGCGAGGAAGCCACCAAGTGGTACATCGAGCAGGTACTGGAGGCGGGCTGCGGCTTCGTCAACTGCATCCCGGTTTTCATCGCCAAGGAGAAATACTGGCAGAAACGCTTCGCGGACAAGGGCCTGCCCGTCATCGGCGACGATATTAAGTCGCAGGTCGGCGCCACCATCACCCACCGCCTGCTGGCGCGGCTTTTCCGCGACCGTGGCGTCAAGCTGGAGCATACCTACCAGCTAAACTTCGGCGGGAATACGGACTTCATGAACATGCTGGAACGGGAGCGGCTGGAATCCAAGAAGATATCCAAGACCAACGCCGTGACCTCGCAGCTTGATTACGAGATGAACCCCGACGACATACACGTGGGTCCCAGCGACTACGTGCCGTGGCTGAAAGACCGCAAGTACTGCCACATCAAGATGGAAGGGCGCACCTTCGGGGACGTGCCGCTGATAATCGATATGAAGATGGAGGTCTGGGACAGCCCCAACTCCGCCGGAGTGGTCATCGACGCCGTCAGGTGCTGCAAGCTGGCGCTGGACAACGGACTTAAAGGAGAATTAACCGCGCCGTCCTCTTATTTCATGAAATCGCCGCCCATCCAGTACACGGACGACGAAGCACGCAAGATGGTGGAAGATTATATCAAGGCAACGGCTAAATCCGATGCCGTCGCCAAACCGGCACAAAAACAGGGGGCTACCAAGTAGCTACCGATGAAGATAGCGCTGGTATCGCCTTATGACTTCGCTCATCCCGGAGGCGTCGTCAACCATATCTCCTGCCTCGAGCAGCAGTTCACACGCCTGGGTCACGAGGTCAAAATCATCGCCCCGGCATCGAAGGCAGTGTACACGCTGGGCGACAGGTTCATACGCATCGGCACGCCACGCCCGCTTCCGGTCAGCGGTTCCATCGCCCGGGTGACCGTATCCGTAAGACTGGAATCCCAGATAAAGGAAGTCTTCGAACGGGAAAAATTCGATATCTGCCACCTGCACGAGCCGCTGATGCCGACCCTTTGCACCACCGCCCTGCGACTCAAACGCACGCCGATGGTCGGCACGTTTCATGCCTCCGGCGGCAGGGCCTGGTACACCATGTTCTCGCCGATTATCAAGTGGTACCTCGACCGGTGGTTCCGCAAGCTGGACGGGCGCATCGCCGTTTCCCACGTAGCCATGGACTACGTCAATACCTACTTCCCCTCCGACTACACCATCATCCCCAACGGGGTGGATACCCACCATTTCAACAACGGAGTAAAACCCGTCGAGCAATTCCTGGACGGCAAGACGAATATCCTCTTCGTGGGGCGTCTGGAAAAGCGGAAGGGGTTCGAATATTTGCTGGAAGCTTATAAACTCATCAAGCCGGAGGTGCCGGACTGCCGTCTTATCCAGGTAGGTCCGGGAGTGCGCCTGCGCAATAAATATGAAAAGCGTACCCGCCGGCACGGCATACCGGAGGTGAATTTCACCGGCTATTCGACCTATGCCGATTTGCCGAGATATTACAAGACCGCGGACATCGTTTGTTTCCCGGCGACGGGCAGGGAAAGCCAGGGAATCGTCCTGCTGGAGGCAATGGCCGTCGGCAAACCGATAATCGCCTCCGACATCGACGGTTATAACAGCGTCCTGACCGACGGCGTCGAGGGATTCGCCGTGCCTCCCAAGGACATAGAAAGGCTGGCGGAAGCCATCCTTAAGCTCATCAAGGACAAGCAGGTCCGCCAGGAAATGGGCAGCCGGGGAAAGAACAAAGCCATGGAATACGACTGGCCAATCATCGCCAGAAAATTACTGGACTTCTACGCCGCAACACTCGACCGGGTAAAACATCAGGAAAAACCCGCCCCACCGGCCAGCGCCGCCTCAGGAAAGCACTAAATCATGCCGAAACTGGAGACAGCCCGAAAAAATATATCTAAATGCGTCACGCGCCCGATTGTCAATCTCGTCGCCAGGACCCCCCTGACTCCGAATGCGGTAACCTGGCTCGGATTTTGTATAACCATAGCTGCCGCGGCGCTTATCGTCACGGAGCACCTCCTCGCCGCCGGAATCGTCGTCCTGGTAGCGGGGCTGTTCGACATGCTGGACGGCGCCCTGGCACGCGTGACGAACCGGGTAACGCGCTTCGGCGGGATACTGGACTCCACCCTCGACCGTGTCTCGGAAGCCATACTGCTGCTGGGCCTGCTGGCGCTGTTCGCGCGGGACGGCGAGACGGCGGAGAGCCTGCTCGTGGGCTTTGCCCTGCTCGGTTCGCTGCTGGTCAGCTACATACGCGCCCGCATGGAGGGGCTGGGAGTCGAATGCAAGGCGGGACTGTTTACCCGTCCGGAGAGGGTAATCGTGCTGGCGCTGGGACTGCTCTTGAGCGGGTTCGACTACGCCCTGATAACCGCGCTCGGCGTCATCACGTTTTTCAGCTACTTCACGGCAATACAGAGGCTGATATACGCCTGGCGGCAGACGAGAAACTGATTGGAGAAAAATAATTAAAGACAGGCTAAAAGAGTATGGTTCTATTTGCTTATGGTAGCAAAGTGTCATTGCGAGCGAAGCGAAGCAATCCCGAACTACTGTCATCGAGATTGCCACGACCAATAAATTGGTCTCGCAATGACATACCAACTGCTTTACCACTAAAACCGAACAGAACCAAGAGTATAGACATCTGACATCTTTGGTGATAGAATTTATGCTGGATTTTTTTGCGGAACGGAGGATACCATGCCGGTAGCTGCTGTAATCGGTGCTCAATGGGGAGATGAAGGAAAAGGCAAGATAGTGGACATGCTGGCGGAGAAAGCCAAGTACGTGGTGCGGTTTTCCGGGGGCGACAACGCCGGACATACGGTCGTTAATCCCCTCGGCGAATTCAAATTAAGACTCACGCCTTCCGGGATTTTCTATCCCGGCGCGACGTCGATAATCGGCAACGGCGTGGTGCTTAATCCCGCCGTGCTGCTCGGCGAGATGGAGGAGCTTATCTCGCGCAAGGTGGACATCTCGCGACTTTATATCAGCGACCGCGCCCACCTGATAATGCCCTACCATATCGCCATCGAGGGCATGGAAGAGGACGCGCTGGGCGGCAAAGCCATCGGCACCACGCGCAAGGGAATCGGGCCTGCCTACGTCGATAAAGTGGCGAGGACCGGCATCAGGGCGGGCGACCTGCTGGACAGGGAGATATTCAGGGAGAGACTGACTCTGGCGCTCGAATATAAAAACAACGTTATTACCAAAGTGTTCGGGAAAGAGCCGTTGTCTTTCGACGAGATATATAAACAGTACTGCGAGTACGCCGACAAACTCGCCCCGCTTATCTGTGATACGACCGTCATGCTCGCCGAAGCGGTAGGCCGTAACGACACAATCCTGCTGGAAGGCGCCCAGGGAACGCTGCTCGACCCGGACTTCGGCACATATCCTTACGGGACTTCGTCCTCGCCGACCGCCAGTAATGCCTGCCTGGGGTCGGGACTGGGTCCCGGCAACATCACCCATACGCTGGGTGTATTCAAGTCGTTCCAGACCAGGGTGGGCGCCGGACCGATGCCCACGGAACTCGACGATGAGATAGGCGATGCCATCAGGGAAGTCGGCGACGAGTACGGCACGGTAACGCGGCGACCCCGCCGCTGCGGGTGGTTCGATGCCGTGGCGGCACGATTAAGTATGCGCGTTAACAACTTCACCAGCATCGCCGTCACCCGCCTCGATATCCTCGATATGCTGCAGCGAATCAAGATATGCACCGGCTACAAGGTCAACGGCAAGACAATCACGGAGTTCCCCGCCAGCGCATCGGTACTGGCTAAATGCCAGCCCGTTTACGAAGAGCTAACGGGATGGGAAGCACCCACCGGCGACATCCGCCTCTATAAAGACCTTCCGCCCAAAGCCCAGCGCTACGTGAAGAGACTGGAGGAACTAATCGGCTGCCCGGCGAGCCTGATATCCGTCGGCAAGAGACGCGAGCAGACCATCGTCAGAAGGTCGATTTTCTCCTAGGAAAATGGCAACGGTCAGAACGGCGACAGAGAAGGACATACCCCGCATACTGGAGCTTTACCGCCAGCTTGCCTTCAGTCCCCCGCCGGAAGACGCGCCCTCCCCTCCCCTAGAAGAATACCGGCGCGTCTTTAACGAGATGGAGGCAACGCCCGGCTACGAACTGCTGGTAGCCGAGGATGGCGGCGAAATCCTGGGCACGATGGTAATGGCGATATTACCGGGGATAGCCCGCGGCGTTTCGCCGTTTGCCGTGGTGGAGTACGTGGTGGTGGACGAGGAGGCGCGGCGTAAGGGAATCGGCAGGCTGCTGATGGACTACGTAAAGGAGCGGGCGAAAGAGGCGGGGTGCTACAAGATTATGTTAACCAGCGACAAACGGCGCGAACAGGCCCACGAGTTCTATAAAGCGCTTGGCTTCGAGGCGTCCGCGCACGGATTCAAGTTATATTTCACCGACAGCGACGGCATGTAATTCCGGCTGTCATTATTACCCGCTCCCATCGTTGATTTTATAATTCCTCTTCTTGAGATAGTTGCCGAACAGCATCGCCGATATAATCACCAGAGTCAAGGAAACCGCCAGCCTTATTACGCTGAAACTTATACCCAGGAAAGATGCCTCAAAAATCGTCATCGGGATTCTACAAACGGCGGCGGCGCCAATATAGGTAAAAATAACGCTGAGTTTAGCCCCTTTACTGTACATTGAATAGGCAACCGGAAAGGCAACGTACAAGCCTCCCACGGTAGCGCCAGCCAGCAGCACCACCCACACATATCCCCGGATACCGGACCCCTCACCGAGATGCTTTTCAACCGTCTCCTTTTTTACCCAGACATCGAAAAGCCCTATCAGTATAAAGGCACCGGGTATTATTTTAAGCATATCCAGAGAAAACGAGGCAAAGTTCCGGGCTATTTCTTCACCGGGACTGTAACCGAGCCATAACGAAACCACAATGAAGGCGACATAGGCGACCAAGCCCGCCAGCTTGACGATACTGCTCCGTTTCATCAGAAAATCTCCCCGAAAAAAATACCTATTACCACGGCGACACATAGGGCAATCAATAAACCGACCGCGTTTCTCAAAATCGTTACCTTAACACCAAAATACGCCTTTTCTATCGGGTAGGTAATCACGCCCACCATCATTAAAGTGGTTGTGAAAGTGGCGATGACTGTATAAGCGACGCCCTTCTGCAATAAAATACCGCTTAACGGAAAAGCTACGAAGCCAGGCATTAGTGTTACAGAACCCAGAACAGCCGCCAGGATAACTCCAAAGGCTTTATTGCCGGTTCCAAGATAGCGTGAAATCATTTCGTCTGGAATCAGAAAAAGGACAACGGAAATGAGAATCAACATCACCAGAAAGGCAGGCAAAATATTAACGAATCTTCTAGCAGCTATCTTGAGTGCTTTGAGTGTCTTACCACGATTGGCAAAGAAAGAAACCAGCAGAGCTAAACCGGCAATTATATACAGGTAATAAAACATCTTATCACTTTGCAGAGTCGGCAAACTTAGAATATTAGTAATTGCTTAATTACTCATATATTATAATAATGATACCTATCCATCAAACAGGTTCAGGAATTACGACATACGTTCAGCAGCAGTAACAGGCAATAACGGACATCATGCTTAATTTTATTCAGTATTTACTAATATACTGTATTATTAATCAGTCCGACATTCCCATTGACAGCACCATTGATAGGAGAGAGCGGGTACGTTCCATTGCTTCCCGGTCCACGGCATAGTGGACATGGTAACCACGTCTTTCCCTCTGAACAAGACCAACATTCTTCAGGATGCGCAAGTGCTGCGATACCGCCGATTGAGTAACTCCGAGACGCTTGGCAATAGCATTGACACAGAGAGCTTCGCGAACACCCTGACGACAGAGCAGCTTAACGAGTTTGAGACGTGTAGGGTCTGCCAGGGCTTTAAACAGGGCCGCTTGTTCTTCCGTATTTTTTGCTTTATCAGTCTCTCTTTTCATAGCTATTAGTTTTCACTAATATGCTTAATAGTATCCTTTACATCCGGGGTTGTCAATATAGTGTACAGGCAAAGAAATACGGGATAATTAGCCAATGATACGAGGGCGATTCGGGTGGGAATAGATAACATGTGGGGGGGGGATATGGGGATACTAAACCTTCTCGATTTTTGCAAAGCTCAGCAGGAACCTCTTAACGCCTTCACCGTCGAAAGCCACGACGACCTCGGCATCGTTTTTAACCTTCTGATAATTCACCACCACACCCTCACCGAACTGCTCATGTCGCACGTGGTCGCCCGGTCGGAACTCGGCTACTCTGTCCTTGAGTTCCTCTTTCCTATCTCGCGCCTCGGAGGTAGTATTCGCCCAGCTGTCCTCGCCCTCCAGAACGCTGCTGGTGTTAATCAGTTCCTCAGGTATGTCCTCTAGAAAACGGGAGGGACGGTTCACCGTGCTGGAGCCCATCAGGTGCCGGCGGAACGCCCGCACCAGGTATACCCTCTTCTCCGCCCGCGTAATCCCCACGTAGCAGAGTCGCCTTTCCTCTTCGAGCTGGGAAGGGTCGTCAATCGACTTAAAATGAGGCAGGATGCCATCCTCCATACCGACGATGAACACCACCGGGAACTCCAGCCCCTTGGCCTGGTGCA